>CAXMUH010000027.1:0-15962 GCA_964196565.1 uncultured Legionellaceae bacterium
GTTCGCCATGAGTTCTTTTGATCAATGCCTCTGGCGTTATTCCTTCTTTTTGAGCGGAAAGCATAATCGGTGTGCCGTGTGCATCATCGCCGCAAATATAAAGGCAATGGTTGCCGCGCATGCGTTGAAATCGAACCCAGATATCTGCCTGCACATATTCAACCAAATGACCAAGATGAATGGATCCATTGGCATACGGCAGTGCGCTGGTGACGAGAATGTCGCGTGTATTTGTCATTTGGGTCCCATTGGCCTGTTTAAACCTAGTAATATACGCGTTTTGTTGAACCTTTTCATCATTCAGATTTTGTTTCTCGGGTTGTGGTGGTAAAATGGCAACCCACACCTGTGCTAAACAACCGAACCAATAAGTGAACAATAATGAGCGCATTTTCTTCCAAGCAAATTAAACAGATTCTGGGTGAGATTCCATTAGCCGCTCCTGAGCAGTTCTGTTCTAATGCACTGAAAAATATAACAATTAATTCAAATCAGATCCAAGTCGATTTAGAGCTCGGTTATCCCATTCCAGATTATTATAAACTAGAGCTCAAAGATCAAATTTTAGCCAAATTACGCGAGCACGTTGCGGATAAAGAATTAAAGTTAGAAATCAAAGTAAAGGTGAGCGCACATGCGCCGCAACCTGGGGTCAAAGGGTTGGCTTCGATAAAGAATATTATCGGTGTGGCCTCTGGTAAAGGCGGTGTCGGCAAGTCGACAACCTCGATCAATCTCGCTCTGGCGCTAGCGCGAGCGGGGGCAAAGGTGGGTTTATTGGATGCCGATATTTATGGCCCCAATCAGCCGCAGATGTTGGGTATTCGAAAGCGGCCTGAGATTACCGAGGACAAAAAGCTGCACCCGATCGAGCGTTTTGGGATTAAGACCATGTCGATGGGTTATTTGGTAGCTCAAGAAACGCCGATGGTGTGGCGTGGCCCGATGGTGAGTTCTGCGCTCAGTCAGCTGATGAACGACACTTTGTGGGGTGAGTTGGATTATTTAATTATAGATTTACCGCCCGGCACTGGTGATATTCAATTAACGTTAGCCAAAAAAATTCCAGTCAGTGCAGCCGTTATTGTCACCACGCCGCAAGACGTGGCATTATTGGATGCAGCAAAAGCCGTTGCCATGTTTAATAAAACCAAGGTGCCAGTGTTGGGTGTTATTGAAAATATGTCGACGCATATTTGCAGCGAGTGCGGGCACGTTGAAGCAATTTTTGGTGAGGCTGGCGGGCAACGCATGGCGGATGAATTTAAATTACCGTTGCTGGGCCAAATGCCATTGAATATTGCCATTCGAAAAGCCAGTGATGAAGGCACGCCAATTATTGAGTCAGAACCAAACAGCGATTTAGCGCGTCTTTATCAGGATTTAGCCTTAAAAGTGGCGGCCTATTTATCGGTGCGACCCAAAGGCTATTCGCATTTATTTTCAAACGTAATCATCGAGAAGGAGACATAATGAGTATTAAATCGGATAAATGGATACGAAAGATGTCAATGCAAACGGGCATGATCGAGCCGTTTGAGCCCAATCAAGTGCGAGCTCATCAGGGGCAAAAAATTGTTTCCTATGGCACGTCAAGTTATGGTTATGACGTGCGTTGTGCCACGGAATTTAAAATCTTTACCAATATTAACTCTGCGATCGTAGACCCTAAACAATTTGACTCAAATAGTTTTATTGATTTAGATGCGGATGTTTGTATTATCCCGCCTAATTCTTTTGCGCTAGCGCGTACGATTGAATATTTTCGCATTCCACGTAATGTGTTAACCATATGTCTTGGCAAATCGACTTACGCGCGTTGTGGCATTATTGTTAATGTCACTCCCTTAGAGCCCGAATGGGAGGGGCATGTGACTTTAGAATTTTCAAATACCACCAGTTTGCCCGCGAAAATTTATGCCAATGAAGGTGTAGCGCAAATGTTATTTTTGGAATCCGATGAAGTTTGTGAAACCTCTTATAAAGATCGTGGTGGAAAATACCAAGGTCAGCGCGGCGTGACTTTGCCGGTGACTTAATGTATGCCCAGCGCGGATTAGTTTTAGACGTAGCCCGGACAAGCAATCATAGATTGCGCGGCCGGGAATGTTGCGCAAGGCGCGACTAAAAGAGCCGGAATCATGCTTTGCATGATGTTTCCCGGCCGATAAATCGTCCGGGCTACACCTATAACTAAACCGCGCTAGGTATATCACGTGTCACAAATAACCACTCCATGAAATCTGAGTGGTAGTCACTCAATTTTCATGAATCTCAAGCATGTCTTTACTAGGATTTGACAAAAAATTACGTTAAATCAGTATGATATCAATTACAGCTGACTGCACTGATGAAATTTGTGAAACCTCTTATAAAGATCGTGGTGGAAAATACCAAGGTCAGCGCGGTGTGACTTTGCCGGTGACGTAGTTTACCATTTTAGAATTAAGGTTAAAACTTATCCAGCATTTTGATTGAACTCGGTTTATGGTTTGTCTAATCAAGATAACTAAGCAGCTTCCTTGCAGGAGAGTTGTTACTTCTTAAATTTATAAGCCAAATTTATACATGTTTTCGATTGCGCAAATGTTTTTAAGCGTCCTTAAATCTTTGCGCCTTAGTCATTAAGCTTTGCGTCTTTGCGTACCCAAAAAATGCTTAACGCTCAATTTCGTCGTTCCGCATCCTGAGTTGACAGCGCATTTAACAATCAGCAAAGCCACGGCAAAGATAAGAGACCCAGTCACCAAGAATGCCTGCGAGCTTGGGGCAGATGCCTCTCATTTTAAGTGTGAAAGACTCTCGACCTTTTATCTGCACACTCGCTCGGTAATAGTAATCTGATTTACATTAGTTGCAGCGCATCCATTGGCATCTCCTAAATCATTTGCGGCTGCGTTGCCATTGCCGCGTGTCGCTGAGAGCGCGGCGACCGAGATTTGAACACATTGAAGACTGTTGCCTGAAAAGTTTAGGCATTGTTGTGATCTGGGTCCACCGGCGCATAACACCGTGGCACTTACCGTGTTTGCGTCGATGGTTCGACAATCACTGAGGAACGCGCTCGCAGCAAGTGGGGTGCAAGTTGTGGTTACCAATTCACATTGCGGAAAAGGCCCTCCTGGCAAATCGTTAGCAAACACAGTCCCTATGGCACAGCTCATAAGCGCAATTGACCAAACAAACGTTTTATTAATTCTCATAACACACATCCTTTTATGTTAGTTAGTTGTTTCCAATGGTGGGCCTATTTCATAAGAGCATATAGTAGACCATTTGGCCGATTTTTTGTCAAAAAGATTCGCATCTTGCGGTGCGTATTCCCCTTTAATGCCAGTAGGTGTCTTTACTCTGAATGTAGTAATTCATACCAACCATAAAGTCTGTTACATTCACATATCCTCTATCATTGAAGCAGTTGAATGGTGTGTTACTACACCTCATTGAGCCATAAACATTGAATGCTTCGCTTGCCGCAATAAAAATCTCTATTTTTTCAGAAATTTTGTGGCTGATAGCAATCCTTAATTTAGGTGCTACGCGAACCCTGGAGGTTGCTTGCTGAACAGAGTTTTGCCACTTTACCCACGAAATTTGTGGGCCAACGCCTATTTCAATGCCAGCATACCGGCCCGCTCTGAATCCAAAAAAGGCAAGAAAATCTAAAGAGCTACTGTTGTGTACTCCAACTGGGCTAACTGAGGTGCTTGTAGGGTTGTTTACGCTATTAAAACGTGCGCTCCAGGAAGTATTGCCACCCATCTCTAAGCCATACAAGCAATCATATGTTTTGCAGCCGGTATATGCAGCAAAGCTTAATCGCAAGTTAGTATCCCAAGCATCACCGTTCATGACTTCATCGTTGACATAACGAGGACCGACACTTGTAGAGGCGCGAAAACCAAATGGTTTTGGGCTTTTGGGAGCTGCAGTTCCTGGGCCTCCTACAGATACTAGCCCATTAGAGTGATCCATTGGGTTGTATTGATCTGATGAGTTGTACATTTCTCCACCCGAGAAAGCTAAAGGACTTAATGTTAGCAACATTAAAAGCATGGTTGATTTTTTTAGTTTCATTTCGACTCTCCATGTGAAATTAACTTAACTTAACATTAAATGCCACCTGATTGCAACTTATTGAACATGAAGCTTAAATGTAATGTTGTTGTATACAAGTAGTGAATATCATCTTGCTTTCATACTAAAGTGTAGGCCTTGACAGTCGAAAGTTATGGGTGTAAATTTAATCAATCATGCGCCGATTTGAGCATCAGCTTGCGGGCGCTTAATAAATCCTGCTAAAGCGGTTGTCTAAAGACCACCCAGTAGCAGGTGGTTTTTTTTTGTGTGAAAAAAGTTATCGAGATGATTAAATTAAATAACATCAGTAAATCTTTTAATTTGAAATCCGGTCAGGTTTCAGCATTGCGTAATGTTAATTTAAACGTTGCTAAAGGTGAGATTTTTGGCGTCATTGGCAAAAGTGGTGCTGGCAAGAGCACTTTGGTGCGTTGCGTTAATTTGTTAGAGCGCCCTGACCAAGGCGAAGTTTTGGTTGATAAAAAAGCACTGCTTAAATTATCCGCTGATGAATTGCGCCAAGCACGGCATAATATTGGCATGGTATTTCAGCATTTTAATTTGCTGGAGAGTCGATCTGTGTATGAAAACATCTCGCTGCCATTAGAATTGATGAAAAAATCCAAACAAGAAATCAAAACCGCTATTGCCCCTTTATTGGAGTTAGTGGGTTTGCAAGATCGCGCCAGCTCGTATCCGAGTCAATTAAGCGGTGGGCAAAAACAGCGAGTAGCTATTGCCCGTGCTTTGGCCACCAAGCCAAAAGTTTTATTGTGTGATGAGATGACTTCAGCTTTGGATCCCGAGACGACACAGTCCATTCTTGATTTGGTGCAATCGATTAATGCAGAAATGCATTTAACCATTTTATTAATCACGCATGAAATGGGCGTCATTAAACGTATTTGCGATAAGGTGGCGGTGTTAGATAAAGGCACTGTCATCGAACAGGGCGATGTGCTGCAGATTTTTCGTCAGCCAAAACATCCGATGACAAAAAGTTTAACTCAGGCAGCATTTCATCTTGAGCTGCCGCCGATATTACAACAAAAAATACGTGTCGATTCGGTAACGGATGGCTATACATTATTGCGTATTTCTTTTGAGGGGGATGCGGCAGCACAACCCTTGATGAATGATTTGATCCGCAATTTTAATTTATCAATCAATATTTTGCAGTCCAATATAGAGATGTTGCATGCGAAGCCGGTTGGCATGATGTTAGTGGCCGCAAGGGCATCCCCAGATGAAATAAAGCAGGCGATTGCACATATGCTTCAAACAGGTTTAACGGTGGAGGTTGTAGGCTATGTCGCCCGTGATGACTGGCATCTTAATTAATGGGTTGTGGCAAACGCTGGAAATGGTGATACTTTCCTGTTTGTTTGCAACGATATTCGGACTCCCTCTGGGGGTGTTGCTGTTTATCACCCAGCGCTACCAGATTTCATCTTCGCCCGTTGCAAATAAAATTATTGGTGGGATTGTAAATATTATTCGTTCAATTCCTTTTATCATATTAATGGTGGCGATTATTCCCTTTACCCGACTGATTGTTGGCACATCGATTGGCACAGTAGCGGCGATCGTTCCATTGACCATCGCGGCAATCCCATTTATCGCGCGATTAATTGAGTCTTCATTGCAAGAAGTACATCCCGGTTTAATCGAGGCAGCTGAGGCGATGGGTGCATCTCCCGCACAGATTGTGATAAAAGTCTTATTGCCAGAAAGTATGGCAGGTATTATACGAGGTATTACTTTGGCCTTGGTCACTTTAGTTGGTTACTCTGCAATGGCGGGTGCTATTGGTGGCGGTGGTTTGGGCGATATTGCAGTGCAATACGGCTACAATCGATTTAATGCAGGTGTTATGTTAATAACTATTATAATGTTAGTTGTGGTGGTGCAATTGCTGCAATGGATCGGAGATTTAATTGCTAAGCGTTTGGCGCATACGAAATAGGGGTAAGCAATGTTTAAAAAAATTATAATTTTGTTGTTGAGTTGTGCTGTTTTGACACTTCTGGGCTGCACACAAGAGAAAACTCCGGCCGATGTTATTAAAGTGGGTACTATCGCAGGTCCTGAAACCAAACTGCTGGAAGTGGCAAAAGGGGTCGCTAAAAGATGTTATGGTTTGAATATTATAATTGTCGCATTTACGGATTACAATACTCCAAATGCCGCTCTAAATGATGGCAGCATTGGGGCCAATATGTTTCAGCATAAGCCATTTTTAGACAAAGCAATCCAAGAGCGCGGATACGATATTGTTTCGGTCGGTAAGACGTTTATTTACCCGATGGGTGTTTATTCAAATAAGATTCAGCATTTAAGCCAGTTAAAACAGGGCGATAAAGTGGCGATTCCAAACGATCCGAGTAATGAGACGCGAGCTTTGTTATTATTACAAAAGGCTGGTCTTATTACCTTAAAACCAAAAATTACAGTTTTGGGAACCATCAGTGACATTCAGCTCAACCACAAGCAGCTTAAATTTGTAGCGTTAAATGCAGCGCAATTACCGCGTTCATTAAGCGATGTTACCATTGCGGTGATTAATACTAACTTTGCAATTCCCGCAGGATTATCGCCATCAAAAGCTTTATATGCGGAAGCTGCAGATTCACCTTATGCGAATGTTGTCGTCGTACACAAGGGTAATACGGAGTTGCCAAAAGTAAAAGAATTGGTTGCGAGTTTACATTCAAAAGAGGTATTACAAGCAGCTAAACAAATTTTTGGTGATGGTGCATTGCCAGCGTGGAATGTAGGCGCGCCAGTGATGCCATGTAAAAAGTAATTTCATTGTAGGGTGGATTAGCGACATCAAATAGGGAGAAATAAATGTTTAAAAAAATCATGTTGCCATTGATTGGCTGTGCTGCTCTAGTTCTTGCCGGCTGCCATGAGAGAACACCGGCCAATGTGATTAGGGTGGGCACCATAGCAGGCCCAGAAACCAGACTGATGGAGGTGGCAAAATGGGTCGCTAAAAAATGTTATGGTTTGAATATTAAAATTGTCACATTTACGGATTACACTACCCCAAATGCCGCGCTAAATGATGGTAGCATTGGGGCCAATATGTTTCAGCATATGCCATTTCTACACAAAGCGGTGGAAGAGCATGGCTACGATATTGTTTCGGTCGGTAGGACCTTTATTTACCCGATGGGCATTTACTCAAATAAAATTAGAGATTTAAGTCAGTTAAGGTCTGGCGATAAAGTTGCAATTCCAAATGATCCCACCAATGAAGAACGTGCTTTGTTATTGTTGCAAAAAGCAAAATTGATTACCTTAAGGTCCAATGTTTCAGCTCTAGCAACGATCAATGATATTCAAATCAACCGCAAGCATCTTAAATTTATAGCGTTAAATGCAGCGCAATTACCGGATGCATTAAGCGATGTTACGATTGCAGTAATTAATACTAACTTTGCAATCCCCGCAGGATTTCCGCCATCAAGCGCGATATATGCCGAATCTGCAGATGCACCTTACGCCAATGTTGTGGCCGTACGCAAGGATAATACTGAGTTACCCAAAGTAAAAGAATTGGTTGCCAGTTTGCATTCAAAAGAGGTATTAAGGGAAGCTAAGCGAATTTTTGGCGATGGCGCAATCCCTGCGTGGAATATCCATGCGCGAGAGAAGCCGTGTAAAAAGTAATTTCGGCACCCGTAGCCTGAACGACTTGTCGGCCAGGAATATTGTGCAAAGCGCAATGAAAAATAATTTGAATCATGCTGCGCATGCTGCGCATGATGCTTCCCGGCCAGCCGACACGGATGTCGTCCCGAGCGAAGCCGAGGGATCTGCTGCCCGGGCTACTTTGGCCACAAATGAGTGTGTCTAGAAAAAAATGACTAAAAAGGTTTGCAAGTATCTGCATTTGAGACTTTACACGCGCTCAGTTGTGAGACAAGAGCCTGTCCCGGACTTGATCCGGGATTGAATGCAAAATTGATGAAAGAGCGCAGTGTACATGAGGGTACATGAGCACCTTGAAGAAATTTTTCATTCAAGGCTTGTCCTGAGCGAAGTCGAAGGATTGGCCACAAATGAGTGTGTCTAGAAAAAAATGACTAAGTTGGAGTCAGCCGATAAGCCGGGTTCTGTCATGGACAACCATCTATCTAGGACAAACGTCACCGTTTATCTCAAGCAGCCTACCCGAATCTAAAATGCGGGCCGCATTTTGTAACCGAAGTTACTAAGATTCCTATTTGGCCTTGCTCCAAGTGGGGTTTACCTAGCCGCTCGTGTTACCACTTGCGCGGTGCGCTCTTACCGCACCCTTTCACCCTTACCGCATCGAAATGCGGCGGTCTACTCTCTGCTGCACTTTCCGTAGGCTTGCGCCCCCCAGGGGTTACCTGGCACTTTGCCCTATGGAGCCCGGACTTTCCTCCCTTCAAAGGATTGCTCCTTTAAACGGCGGTTGTCTGGCTGACTCGGTGGCAGTATAGACCTAAAGCATGCTCAATTGAACCTTTTTTAATGAGCTATATTTAATCAGAATGCTTATAAATTGGAGCGAAACCATGAAGTATCAGCAACTTATCGAGCAATTTTGGCAACAATATTCCAAAGAGATTAAAGCTGCTAATAAGATCCATCATTTATTAGAGCAAGAAGGCGAGCATATCGTCAATGATCATATTGCCCTTCGAACCATCGATGACCCGCGGGTTAATATTGATGTGCTTGCAGAACCATTTATCGATGATGGCTATGTGGAAAAAGCCGGTTATGATTTTCCGATAAAAAAGCTCTATGCTAAACATTTTGAGCATCCCGATAAAGATGCGCCGAAGGTTTTTATCAGTCAATTACTTGCTGCGAGTTTTGAAGGTTGGGTGCATGATTTTTTAATTGGTTTGATCGATCAAATCCCCAAAGAGATATTAAAAGACCCCGTAAAATTATTATTTTGCGGTACGCAGTGGTCTCCAATTAATTATGAAGATTATGAAAAGTTATTAGCGGCATCACAATATGCTGCATGGTTCTATGCTTATGGTTTTCGCGCCAATCACTTTACAATAAGCCTTAATCATATGCATAAATACGACACGGTGGAAAAAATAAATGAATTTTTAAAGTCGAATGGTTTTGCATTAAATGCTGAAAATGGCGAAATCAAAGGCACGGCACAAGATTTATTAGAGCAAAGTTCTACGATGGCTGAGAAAATACCGATTGAATTTGAAGATGGCGCGCACGAGATACCTTCTTGCTATTATGAATTTGCTAAACGTTATGTCGATAAAAACGGTGATTTATTTGGAGGGTTTGTCGCAGCATCTGCGGATAAGATTTTTGAAAGTACGCATAACAAGCCTGATTAATTCAATTCAATCAAACGCGTCACTCAAAGCTCTGGGCTTTTGGGTGATACATCAACTAGGACTGCCTCTTGTTCAGCTCTCGTTAAGCCAGCAAGTGCTTTATCCGCATGTTCACGCTCAGCAAAGAATGCATGTACGTTTTTTATGCTATGCGGCAATTTTGGGATATGGTCAAACATCGTTGTTTTGGCCATAAATTAGCTCCTTTTCTTAAACAAAGATTGATTTTTCAATCTCGTGTAATCTATCTCTCACACATAATAGAGCAAATCTCTCTAACAATGCAATACGCTAAACAAATAAGTTACAAAAAGTTACTTTTTGCATTAATCCCGTGAAAAACATATAGTATTTGTAGTTTTTGGCTATTAATGTGGGAGTATAAGCTATGCCATCTTTTGATATTGTCTGCGAATTGGACGAACACGAAGTCTCAAATGCGGTTGATCAAGCTAACCGCGAAGTAGGTAACCGGTTTGATTTTAAAGGCACAAACGCTAAATTTGATCTTAATAAAGACACAATTAAGTTATCTGCAGAAGCTGACTTTCAGTTAAAACAAATGATCGAAGTACTGTGCAATAAATTCACCAAACGCAGTATTGATTTAGGGCATATGGAGATAGCGGATCCAGTGATTCAACATAAATCAGCGGAGCAGGTCATCACGATGAAACAAGGCATACCCGCAGATATTGCTAAGAAAGTAGTAAAACTTTTAAAAGAGAAAAAATTTAAAGTCCAAGCGAGTATTCAAGGCGATCAAGTGCGAGTAACCGGTAAAAAGCGTGATGATTTGCAGGAAGTAATGGCGTGTTTGAGAGGAGAGGATGTGGGCTTGCCGTTGAATTTTACTAATTTCCGCGATTAAATATCCACGGGACAAGCCCTTTGGCATTTATCCTTTTAGATTTCGCCTACGCGCGGAATAAATTTAAATTTGAGGTTCTTTGCTTGGTACGCCCATCTGTGGCTCGGGCGCTTGACAGAACAGTATGTACTAACGTGTACACTCCGCCACGCCCGAGAGATTCTGATGTGCGGGATTTAATGAGTAATTAAGGTATCAATATTGACTCATTACATAAGTTTGTAGTGTATTGCTTTCGTTTATCTTGGCATTTTTATGGCTTAGTCTCTTTGGTCTGTTCATTTTGGCATTGTTATAACTTAGTCTCTTTGGTTTGTTCATCCTGGAATTGAAAGAATGTGGTTTATTTGGATAGTTCACACTTCTTTTGCCGAAATAACGATTAACACCCACAGTTACGTCTACTACATCAATGTAGCCAGTGTCGTTGAAGCAGTTAAATGCAGCACTGGCGCATCCGAGAGCGCCGTCAGTGTTATACGCGTAACTGCTGGCGATAAAGAATTCGGTTTTCTTTGACTTTGTCACAGGAAATATTAATGCGAGTCGAACCTTAGGCGCGCCACGTGCACCCGAATTGGCTAGTTGAGTTGAATTACGCCATTTGACCCATGAAACTTCGTAACCACCATTAACTTCGACACCAACATGGCGCCCCATGTAACCTAAGGTGACGAGGAAGTCTAATGAGGGACTATTGTAAATTCCCACTGGTGCAGCGCGGGTACTATTTACAAGGTTGACGCTATTAAAACGCGACGCCCATGCAGAGTTGCCCGCAATACTCAAGCCATAATAGAATGGAATCGACTGGGCTTGACCTAAAGCCGAAAAGCTTAGCTGCAGAAGATTACCCCACGAATCACCAGGCATCACTTCAGTTCCAAGATAACGCGAGCCCACAGCAGCCGAAGTGCGAAAGCTAAATTGACTTGGCACTAGATATTCAATGCCTCCAGCTAAAACCCCACCTGATTGAAGCGTTAGTCCAATAATAGCTGATGATAGGATTAGAAGTTTTTTTGTTTGATTCATATATTTACTTCCTGTAAAAAATTGCTCACTGCTGAGAAGATTAACGCGAGATTAATCCCCCTATATGTTAATGTTAATATAAGCATATATCGCATTGTCTGTAAAGCACTTTTGTCATATGAACAAAGACCTTATATTTAAAAATGTATTACCTGTGGATTCGATGTCATGCTGATATGCTACTGACATAACTCGTCAGTTATCCTCGCATCATCAACTCAACCGGAGAACATGTTTGCATTAACCCAGCTGAAAGTTGGCGCTCTTGGCGCCTAGGATAAACAAGATCGCCGCACTTGTGCTGCGACGATCTAAAAACATAAAACTGTAGTGTAAATTAAGGTGTTGTTGTGCACTCAGTGTAATGAACTCTGGCATCGGCCAGGGGAGCGGCGCAAGTAGCAATCCCGACCACGGTTGCGCTGTAAGCTTGGAAAGTAGGGTTAATGGTTCCCGGGGATATTATTTGGCACATTTGAAGAAGTTCACTAAATGCCGTGCAATATATAGTCTGCGCAGCACATCCCCATGTGCTGGAGAGGATGGCTACGTTTGGCCCCGGCGTAGGCCAACCCGGTAAGTTATTCGGTATGTTGCCCGCAGCCAATAATTGAGCAGCATTATAGACGTTATTCCGAGTAGTGCAAACAGTCTGAGCAGTGGATCCAGGCGTATCTTTTGCCGAGGCTGTCCCAACAAAGCAGCCCATCAATGCAATCGAGCACACCAGAGTTTTCTTAATATTCATATCATAATTCCTTTTATAGTTTGAGTTGGTCAGTAAGCCTACTCCAAAGACCTTCGGATTATTAGATCAGTTATTTACAGTGTTGTAAAGATATGTACAAATAGAGATTTTCAAAGGATCGGTCACGTCATCCTACCCCGAGGACGCGAGTTCATTAAATAAAAATTAAAATCCCGCATATCGACAATCACTTCTCACTTTCTCACTACAGCTTTGAGCAAATAAACCCCAAAATGCATCTTTCTTCTCATTTTTAGCGATTTTATCGGCACAAATAGGAAAAAAGTGCAATGAAGTAGTATAATGTGGATATAAGTGGGAGAAATTGTTTAGACTATACAGTCTGGGCAACAATGGAGGAAAAATGTTTAGAGGACTAAACGCTGTCAGCATAGATGCCAAAGGAAGGATTGCCGTTCCCGCGCGCTATCGTGATTTGCTCAAGGATGAAGGCGATAGTCAGTTTGTAATTACCATTGATCCCGAAGAAACTTGCCTCTGGTTGTACGCATACTCGCAGTGGGAAGAAATTGAAGCAAAGCTGAATAATTTGCCCAGTTTCGACCCCGCATCGCGTCGGATACAGCGACTGTTGATTGGTCATGCCACAGAATTAGAAATGGACCGCAATGGGCGAGTATTGTTGCCACCCTTATTGCGCGAATATGCCACTTTAGAAAAAGCGGTGATGATGGTAGGCCAAGGCAATAAATTTGAAATATGGGGTGAGTCGCAATGGCGTCTTGCTCGAGAAGGTTGGTTGGCACAAGGTTTAGGGGACGAAGAAGGAGCTGTCCCTGCAGAGTTGCGATCGATTTCATTATAAAGGTAAAAAATGAGTTTTGATCACAAACCTGTGTTATTTCGCGAGTCACTTCAAGGCTTAGCGATAAAAGAGGACGGCATTTATGTCGATGGAACATTTGGTAGAGGAGGCCACAGTTTAGGAATACTAGCGAATCTTGGGTCCAATGGCCGGTTGATCGCACTGGATAAAGATCCAGTGGCCATTAAAAAAGGGAATGAGGGGCCCTTCCAAGATCCACGGTTTTGTATTATACATGATTCATTTGTTGGCCTTAAAAAGGCAGTACAGGACCGTGGGTGGCTAGGAAAAATCAATGGTGTTTTATTAGATTTGGGAGTTTCATCGCCACAGATAGATGACCCTGAACGAGGCTTTAGTTTCTTAAAAAATGGACCTTTGGATATGCGCATGAATACAGAGCAAGCAATGGATGCAGCAACCTGGATAAATCAGGCAAGGGAAGAGGATATTAGTCAGGTGATTCGTGAATATGGTGAAGAACGATTTTCAAAACGCATTGCCAATGCAATTGTTGCGGCAAGACAAAAAGCACGTATTGAAACTACGGGAGCGCTGGCTGAAATTGTCAAAAAAGCACATCCACGCTGGGAAAAACGCATTCATCCTGCAACCCGAACATTTCAAGGCATTCGTATTTTTATCAATCGAGAATTAGACGAGCTTGCAGAATGTTTGGATCAAGCGCTCGAGGTGATGGCGCCGGGTGGGCGCTTATCGGTTATCAGTTTTCATTCATTAGAAGATCGCATTGTAAAACGTTTTATCCACAAACACGCCAGCGCCGATGATCATCCCCCTGATTTGCCGATTCGGCACACTGAGCTTAATCGTCGCCTTAAAAAAATAGGACGTTTGGTTCGCCCAGGTGACGAAGAAATTAAAATTAATCCAAGAGCACGCAGTGCTCGCCTACGAATTGCGGAGAAAATAAAATGAACTCTATTACTCGGGTTGTTGGCCAGGATGCGCGCTCGCAGCGCATAAATGCTTTTTCGGTCAGTGCCAGTGGTGTTTGGCTGACGATATTAGTTGCCGCATTATTTTTATCGGCATTTGCTATCGTTTATGTTAAAGACATTAATCGGCGTTTATTTATTCAAGAACAAATGATTAATAAACAAAATTTGGACGCCAATGAAGCTTGGAGTAAATTACTGCTTGAGCAAAGCACATTGACCGCGCAATCAAGGGTGGCACGGATTGCTGAAAATAAATTAGGCATGACATTACCTCAAAATCAAACGGTTAAATTGGTTATCAATACGCATTCAATGGTGATGGATGGGTAATCGCGCGTGGTTAAGTCATTGCGATTTATGTTGGTTTGTTTTGCTATGGCCTCGGCACTCGGCGGACTATTATATCGTTTAATTGATTTAAGCATTATAAACCGCGCATTTTTGTTAAAACAAAGCGATGCTCGAATATTAAGAACCGTAAATATACCCGGATTTCGTGGAATTATTTTAGATCGCTTGGGCAGTCCGCTTGCCGTCAGTGCAAGTGTGCAATCGGTTTGGGTTAACCCTAAATCTTTTAAAGCGACTCATAAGCAGATAAGAAAAATTGCAAGGATATTGCATATGTCTTATCACCATGTCGTGAGAAAAGTGCGCAAAAAAGGCGGTAGAGAATTTGCTTATTTAAAGCGAGCGGTGCCACCATCTGTTGCTAATCGAATTAGATTATTGAAAATCCCCGGTGTTTTTTTTCAACGTGAATACCGTCGTTTTTATCCAGAAGGCGAAGTGACTGCACATGTGGTGGGTTTTACCGATATTGATGATAAAGGTCAAGAAGGAATAGAGTTAGTTTATAATCCGTGGTTGCGTGGCAGCCCTGGTAAAAAAGAAGTATTAAAAGATCGTCTAGGCAATATCATTACTGAAATTGCGCTGCTAAAAAAACCGACTCAAGGTAAAAACGTTCAATTAAGCATTGATCATCGCATTCAATATTTAGCTTATCAAAGTTTAAAAGCGGCGGTGACGAAATTTCATGCGCATTCTGGCAGTGCGGTGGTTTTAGATGTGAATACCGGTGAAGTATTAGCGATGGTTAATCAGCCGTCGTACAATCCAAACGATCGACATAAAGCGGATGATGGGCGTTATCGCAATCGTACGGTTACCGATTTGTTTGAGCCCGGCTCTGTGATTAAACCGTTTACCATAGCACTTGCACTTGAAAGCGGAAAGTATAAACCGACCACAAAAATCGATACCGATAATGGTTGGATGAAAATCGGCGGTTATCGTATTCGTGATGATTTAAATTATGGTGTGGTGACGTTAACACAGTTATTGCAAAAGTCGAGTAATATTGCAGCAGCAAAAATATTATTATCTTTGCCGCCACAGCAATATTGGGATTTATTAAAAAGTGTAGGCTTTGGAGAAAAGACCGACAGTGGATTTCCAGGTGAAGCCGATGGTCGTGTGGCACCACAAACCACTTGGGTGCCGAGCGTGGTGGCAACACTGGCTTATGGTTATGGTATATCGGTGACGACATTGCAATTGGCACAAGCGTATAGTGTGCTTGGCGCGGATGGAATTAAACGCCCGGTGACTTTATTAAAGTTACATCAAGATCAGGCGAGTGGACAAGTTCCAGCAGAAGCTCCAGGAAAACGAATTTTACCAAAAAAAATAGCACGTGAAGTGGTAAAAATGCTAGAAACAGTTGTGGAAAAAGGTGGAACCGGGACGCGCGCAAAAGTACCCGGCTATCGGGTAGCTGGTAAAACCGGAACGGCTTATATTGCAGGTCCAAACGGTTATTATCATCACCGTTATGTCGGATCATTTGTGGGGATGGCGCCAGCACAGCACCCTAGATTGGTAGTCGCTGTCGTGATCAATGAGCCGCAAACCAAACATTTTGGTGGTTTGGTTGCAGCCCCTGCATTTTCTGAAATTATGCGCGGCGCGTTACGGTTTTTAAATGTGGCGCCGGTGTCGGATTAGTCTTTTTTTCATTGGGCGCTGCTTAATATTCCTGGCTACGGGTGCAAAAATTAGTTTTGATGTAGCCCGG
>CAXMUH010000028.1:0-1676 GCA_964196565.1 uncultured Legionellaceae bacterium
AGGAGCATAGTTATTCTACGTGACGAATTTTTTAGCGATAAAGCATTTGAAGATTACGTGCAGATGAGATGCCAAAAGCCGCTTTTCTGACGTGTCAATACAGTCAACCATAAGGACAGTGCTATGAAACCAGCTAATCGCGGCGACCATTATCAATTACTCAGTGAACAGAATTCAGAATCTAAACGCAAACCGGGCCCGGGCACCCAACCAAAAGCATCCATCCTCTACTATGCAAAAAACGCTGATAGTACAAAATATTTTAAAACTGTTTTCAACTTTGGCCCCGATGACATCTGCCCCATATCACTGAGAAAAATCCATGAAATCCCAGAAGTTGAAAGAGTTCTTTTTTTTGACGGACGGATTTATGAAAAGGATTCCCTGCTGCGCTGGCTAGCAAGAAATCCCCGAAGTCCAATTACTCATGAGGTAATCAACGTACCAGCACCGTCATCACTAACACTCTTAGCCCCACAACGCCGCACTGTTGGTGCATGCCAATGCGTTTCTGGAAGCATGGCCACATTATCACTGGTCGCACTTACTGTTGTTTTTACTAAATTTAAAGACAGTAAATACGAAACCTATGCTGGGGCCGGTTCCATTGCAATGTTTTTTATATGTTTAGTAACATGCATGATCGCTCGACGTCGAACGCCTATTCGAAACTATCTCCCACTACGGGAAGACGTCAGCCTACTTAAACCTGAAAAGCTTGAACGCATTGCTGCACGCTATCACGAATATTTAAAGCCTTTTAATCAAGATGATTACAGCCAGGATCAACCCACATCAAAAAATACCGATGTGGCTATAGAAATTGACAGCAATGCTCCCTAAAGATTTTATTCAGCGCTTAAAAACAATTGTTCCAATTGAACATTTTGAGTCTATCATTAACACCTTTGATCATGATAAAGCAACTTGCTTTCGTGTAAATATATTAAAAGCGAATGCAAAAACTATTATTACTGAATTAAAAGATGCTGACATCCCTTTCGAACCCGTTGCCTGGTATCCCGACGCATTTATTATTCCTGTTGAAAAAAAATCGGAGTTAACGAAAACTCGCGCCTACCTAAATGGCGAGATTTATATTCAAAATCTTTCCAGCATGTTACCCGTGATAATATTAGATCCCAAACCCGGTGAAGAAATTTTAGATTTAACCGCAGCGCCTGGCAGCAAAACCACACAAATTGCAGCACACATGCAAAATCAGGGTCGTATTGCCGCCGTAGAAAAATCTCGCAAACGTTTTTTTAAATTAAAACAAAATTTAAAGTCTCAAGGAATCACGTGTGCTGAAGTGTATAATAAAGATGGGCGTTTAATTTTTAAAAGTTGCCCTGAACGCTTTGATCGCGTTCTGCTGGATGCGCCTTGCAGTTCTGAAGCACGATTTAATATAAACAACTCAGAAAGTTATAAATACTGGAATCTAAAAAAAATTAAAGAAATGGCTCGCAATCAATGGGTATTATTAAATTCAGCGATGCTTTCACTGAAATCTGGCGGGGTTTTAGTTTATTCAACTTGCAGCTTTGCACCCGAAGAAAATGAAGCCATTGTCGCACGTCTGTTAAAAAAATATGGTGGTGCAATTAATATTGAGCCGATACATTTGCAAATTGAAAATATCCAACCTGGAATAACCAAATGGCAAGATAAAA
>CAXMUH010000029.1:0-36656 GCA_964196565.1 uncultured Legionellaceae bacterium
ATAATAACCAGCGCAGCATCTCCAATGACAAGTGGGTTATAAAGGGTATGGTGATCAAAACGCCGATCACACCAGCCAAGCTTATAATTAATGTTTTTCGTATTGGAACGCGTTTATTTAATAGAAAACCAACACTGGTTAATGGCTGCTGCAACGCACCTGCGGCTGTCATAATCGGAAAAGCAACCAAAGGTGACAATCCCAATAAAAATAATAGTACTTCTACCACAGCAAATAAACCCACACCCAATGCGGGTAAAAATCCACAAACGATCATTCCAAAAAATCCCACCCATAATTTCCAATGACGCAATTCAATTGCATGACCGCCGATGGGCAATAAATGAAGCTGATTGGCTAGAATAAGCAAGGCTAAAGCAATAAATGATGTCGCCATCCAAATTTGAGTGCGCTGCTGGTTAAGTTTCGAAACGGTAGTGCCTCCGATAACTCCACCAATACAAGCGCCAATAATTAAAACCACTAAAGTCAGATAATCTACGTGTATTACTTGTAAAAAAATAATGGCTTCAATCGCCCCCGGTATGATTTGTGCGGTATTAATGGTGCCTGGAATAAGCCTATCTTCCATCAACGAAAAGTATTTTGTAAGTGCAATAATAACAGCAAAGCTGCCTATGCCAACCGTATCAGAAATAAATGCTACTATCCCACAGAAAAAAAGCTTAACCTTAATGCCCCAAGGAATAGGCACTTTTAGCTCCGATTTTTCGCGCGCCAACAAGCGCAACATTAGCACGCAAACGGATAAGCTTAAGAGAATAATTAGCCCGTCAATAATATATTTCATTTTGCTTCTTAATATGTATATGTGAATTCAGCTACGCTGAAAACTTCCCGGGCCTTAATATTACGTGCCATTTATTTTTTTGATGTAGGCACCATCTTCAATGCTTTTGGCGGCATAGGAGCGTTAGGCGCAGACTGATTAACAATTATAATTGGTCGCGCCATATCAGAACCCATAAAGGATCCGGGAAAATCACGTCCAAACATCTGATCTTGGCGTGCAAACAATTTACCCATTCGTTGGTTAAAGTGGTTCATCGCGCGCCATTGATGCTGCTGCTGTTTTTGCATACGCTCATATAATGCCTTGGCTTGTTTTTCAGTTAATTTTTTACCGTTACTGTAGGCAACAATATTAACAACAGGTTTGCCATCTTTATTGTTATTACTGTTTACAAAAATAGTCTGCACATCGGGCCGATAAAAATTATTATATGCTTTTCGATATTGTTTTTTGTTGATCCAGCCCACTTTTCCATCACGCGGGTCGCCTACCTTCACCCATTCACCATTGCGAAAAATAGGCACAAGTCGCCGATTGGGATTAATCGTTTCAATAACTTTTGCAAAAACCTGCGGTTTCGCATAAAGATTAACTTGGATCATTTGTGGCTTTTGCATCTTAGCTTTTGGCACGCTAGGAGCTGCAACAGCTATGGATGATGCGATCATGCCACAAGAAATTGCTAAAGTGGGTAAGGTAAATTTCATACTATTCTCCAAACTCTATTTTGTTAAACACCCGAATGGGCAAACACATATTATATCTTCTGTTTTTTTTAAGTGCCAGCTTAAACCTAGAATCCGCAGTTGATCACGACTCTGGACGCAACATCTTAATCCATCTAGCACTTTAAAAAATGCCCTTATCACCAACAAGGTGACGTTGAGATTTTTTTAAGTGCTATCTAAAGCAATCTGTTACTCCAGAAAGTCGCGATCAACTGCGGATTCTAGGTTAAAACCAGAACTGTCAATCTTCTGTTTATTTAAGATTTACCGGGAAAGCCTGCATCAATTGTTGATCAATCAGCACTTCTTGTGCAGTTTTTCCTATCTCTTTGACTGCCTGTATTCGCGCTGTTTCAACCAGATTGCATAATGTCAGCAACAATACTGTAGCCATTGTTTTTAAAAACCAACGAATCAGCCAGCGTTTTAAGCGCTGATTCTCAATAGGTCTTGGCCAATAGCCAAGCCCGCTCAGCGCTATATTCTTGCCAACTAACTGTTGTTTGTGCTGCACTCTCACAGACATACTCACCTCCGAATTGTTTCTTGTTGTACTCTCTATGTTCTCTGTATTCTATACTATGCTTTCTGCTCTGGTGATGCAACCTGGTGATTATTCTATCAAAATGCTAATGCTTCATCTTATCAGTCGCTTGCTAATCTTTGGCTCACTCACGTTTAAAAAATAATTTCATCCGCCAAGGCCCCGCTTAAGGAGGTGCAAAACTCACTAAAATCCTTTAAAATGTTGGACTTCAAAAAAATAGAGATAACACGATGAACGCCACTACAACTTTTACCTCAGAATCTGTCTCTGAAGGGCATCCCGATAAAATTGCAGATCAAATTTCTGACGCCATACTTGATGGATTATTAAGCATAGATCCAAGTTGTCGAGTGGCCTGTGAAACTTTAATAAAAAATGGACTCGTATTTATCGCTGGTGAAATTAGTACCCGCGGCTGGGTTGATATGGAACAAATAGCGCGCGATACCATTAAAGAGATTGGTTATGATAACCCACATCTTGGTTTTGATCACGAGACATGCGCTGTATTAACCGCCATAGGCAAACAGTCATCTGATATTTCTCAGGGCGTTGATCGCGCCGATGAACAACTTGGTGCTGGCGATCAAGGACTCATGTTTGGATACGCCACCAATGAAACCGACACCTTTATGCCTGCACCTATTTCTTTAGCGCACCAACTGGTACGCCAACAAGCAACTATGCGTAAATCTGGAAAACTTAAATGGTTAAGACCCGATGCTAAATCGCAAATCACTTTAATCTATCAAGATGGTCGTCCAGTCGGAATTGATTGCGTGGTGCTTTCAACCCAACACAATCCTGATGTCAGTCAAGAAACTTTGCGTGAAGCGGTTATGGATGAAATTATTAAACCCGTCTTACCAGCAGAATGGCTGAACAATAATACTAAATATCTCATTAATCCAACCGGTCGATTTGTAATCGGCGGCCCTGTGGGCGATTGTGGATTAACCGGCAGAAAAATTATTGTCGATACCTATGGTGGCATGGCTCGCCATGGTGGCGGTTGTTTTTCTGGTAAAGACCCTTCTAAAGTAGATCGATCAGGTGCTTATGCCGCACGCTATGTTGCCAAAAATATTGTGGCCGCAGGTCTTGCTGATCGCTGTGAAATACAAATCTCGTATGCGATTGGTGTTAGCGAGCCCACTTCTGTTTTAATCGAAACTTTTGGTAGTGAAAAAATAAACATAGAACGTATTATTCAACTGGTAAAAGCGCATTTTGATTTAACACCTGCTGGCATCATTAAATCTCTTGATTTATTGCATCCAGTTTATCGCCCAACTGCAGCTTATGGTCATTTTGGGCGCGATGATTTAGATCTAAGTTGGGAACGTACTGATAAAGCTGAACTCCTACGCCAAGAAGCTAAATTAAGCTCTGTCGTTTAACTAATAAATATTAAGGTAATATACTATGAGTAGTGCAACCATGCCATCCACTGAAAACGATTATGAAATTGCTGACATCTCACTTGCTGATTATGGCCGCAAAGAAATTTCAATCGCAGAAACGGAAATGCCAGGCTTAATGGCATTAAGAACTAAATATTCAGCTTCAAAACCTCTAAAAGGCGCACGTATTGTAGGCTGCATACACATGACAATTCAAACTGCCGTGTTAATTGAAACATTAATTGCATTAGGCGCCACCGTACGCTGGTCATCATGTAATATTTATTCCACCCAAGATCATGCAGCTGCAGCAATGGCGGTTCAAGGAATTCCTGTTTTTGCCTGGAAAGGTGAAACCGAAGAGGAATATTGGGACTGCATTAAAAAAACTTTAAAAGGTCCTAACAACTGGGCACCAAATTTATTATTAGATGACGGCGGTGATTTAACCCAAATCGTGCATGATAAATTTCCACAATTATTGGATGATATTAAAGGCCTATCCGAAGAAACCACAACCGGTGTTCATCGTTTATATGAAATGACAACCAATGGCACACTAAAAACGCCGGCCATTAATGTGAATGACTCTGTGACTAAATCTAAATTTGATAATCTATATGGATGTCGTGAATCGCTGGTTGATGCGATTAAACGTGCTACCGATGTCATGATTGCAGGCAAAAAAGCTGTTATCTGTGGTTATGGTGACGTTGGTAAAGGCTGCGCTCAAGCACTGCGCGGACTGGGTGCAACCGTATATGTTGCTGAAATTGATCCGATTTGCGCATTACAAGCCGCAATGGAAGGTTACATTGTCACCACCATGCAAGAGATTGCTAAAATAGGTGATATCTTTGTAACAACGACTGGCTGTAAACACGCCATCTCACACGATAATCTGCAGCAAATGAAAAATGAAGCCATCGTTTGTAATATCGGTCACTTTGACACTGAAATTGATGTGGCTTCACTTGAAAAATACGAGTGGGAGAACATTAAACCTCAAGTTGATCACGTGATTTTTCCTGATGGTAAACGGATTATTTTATTGGCACGTGGACGCTTAGTGAACCTAGGTTGTGCTACCGGCCATCCTAGCTTTGTCATGTCAAATTCATTTACCAATCAAGTGCTTGCTCAAATGGAGCTGTGGCAACACCCTGAAAATTATCAAAATAAGGTCTATGTGTTACCCAAGCATTTAGATGAAGAAGTTGCTCGCCTACATTTAGAGCGGGTTGGCGCTAAGCTTACCAAGCTAACGCCTGAGCAATCAAAGTATCTTAATATTAACGTAGATGGGCCGTATAAACCTGACTATTACCGCTATTAATTTTTCCTGCTGTCCCCGGCCAGCTTAAACCTGGCGCGGTTTAGTTTTAAGTGTAGCCCGGACAAAAATAAATTTTTGTCCGGGAATGTTGTGCGAAGCACAACTCGGCAAGAGCTGGAATCATGCTTTGCATGACACTTCCTGGCCGACAAAGCCTGTCACGCGCGAAACGTCGGGATCGTCCAGGCTACGAGTGCCATAAATAAAACCCGCGACAATCTCTTTTTGATACGCACAGATTAAAGAGTTGCACCTATTTTATGCAACATGATCATAAAGCTAGCATCTTCCTCTGAAAACATTTAAAATCAGCTGTATTAACTTCAGATTAAATTTCGTGGTGTATAGGTGTTTTTATGAACAAATCTTATGGTATTTTAACCCTCTCAATCGTTGCAATGGCAGCGATCACTCTCAGTGGCTGTTCAAAAAAGCCGATTATTATTCCTCCACCTGCACCACAAACAGGTATCTCTGCAGAACAACACCAGTGTGCGGCAAGTTGCCTTAACACTCGCTCCAGCTGTCTTAAACAACAGAACAAAATTTACCAACAGTGTTCATTTAATGCCAAAAAAAATGCGAACCTTAGTTACGACAGTTACGTCACCCAACAACTTAATGCAAAAAAAGAAATAAAATTGTCGCCTAAGTCTTTTTTAAACCTAACAAGTTGCCAAAAACAGCTCACATGTGCTCATGATTATGCCAACTGCTTTCAAGCCTGTGGTCTCTAATCAAACAGCAAATATTGATTTTTTTCAAAAACATACCATAATATTATAATAAGGATATAAATTGAACTAGCTCAGGGATTGGAGCGCATGGGAATGAAATATGCCCATCTTGAGGCATCAAAGGATTTTAAAGAATTATCCGGCCGTGGTGATTGGATTATTGGCCACCTTAAATTAATTGAATCTGAAATTCGATCCTTCGCAAGCCAATCACCCATTGATCTCACTATCGATATGAGTAACGTCGACAAAATGGATAGCGCAGGCGCACTCCTTTTAGAAAATTTTATTCGCCAACTGCATAAGATGCAAAAAAAAGTAACGCTGGTTGGATTAAAGGAACGCTATACTGAACTGTTAAAAATTATTGAAGAAGAAATCGATCAGACTTATCGAATTCCCAGCGAACATTATTTCCCCAATATATTAAAGCTGTTTGGAAAAGTATTAGTCGATAAATCTCGGGTTATCGTACAACTGCTATCATTTGTTGGTGAAGTCATTGGCTCAATCGGTCAATGTGTCGTGCGCCCAAAACTCATCTCATGGCGTTCAGTTTCGGCTGTTTTTCATAATAATTGTTATTTGGCAATGCCTATCGTCGGCTTATTAAATTTCTTAATTGGCGTTGTCATCACCTTTCAAATTGGGATTGAATTAAAATCATTTGGCATGAACCTCTTCATTATTAACCTCTCCAGCATGATTATGTTCCGTGAACTTGCTCCGTTAATGACAGCGATTATTGTGGCCGGCAGAACCACCACCTCATTCACCGCACAACTGGGGTCAATGATTGCCAATGAAGAAATCGACGCTTTGCGTACCATGGGGGTCAGCCCTGTTACCGTTTTAGTGATCCCCAAGTTAATTGGCATTTTAATTGCTTTCCCACTTTTGCTTATTTGGGCTGATATTTTTGCCATGCTTGGTAGCATGGTGATTGCAAAAATCACTCTGGGCATTAGTTTTGTTACCTTTCTTGATCACTTGCAACAAATTCACCCTATGCGCAGTTTTTTAATTGGGTTATTAAAAACGCCTTTCTTTGCTCTTCTAGTCACCATCATTGGTTGCTTCCAAGGGTTTTCAGCAAAAAGAACTTCCTACAGTATTGGAATTAGAACCACACATAGCGCTGTACAAGCTTTATTTTTAATTGTTATTGTTAACTCACTTTTCTCCATTATTTTTAGCTGGCAAGGTGTTTAATGAGAAACACAAATGAAAATATTATTGAAGTAATGGATCTAAAAAATCGGCTGGATGGCCAGTGGGTACACAAAGGGCTTAGCTTTAATGTAAAAAAAGGCGAAATTATCGCAATAATCGGCAGTAGTGGCTGTGGTAAAACCATCTTACTGAAAAGTATTTTAAAGTTGCACAAACCCACCAGTGGCAAAATAAAAGTGTTTGGAATTGATATTACCTCTTGCTCTACTAAAGAAGCACTCGAAGTTCAACACCGCTGGGGCGTCATGTTTCAAAATCTTGCTTTATTTAGTTCGCTTAAAGTTTGGGAAAATATAATTTTTCAAGTGCATCAATTTGGCTTTTTAAAACCAGCAACGCAAAAACAACTCGCATTATTAAAATTAGCCACTGTTGGACTAGAGCGCACTGCCGCCAGAAAATATCCATCTGAAATTAGCGGGGGCATGGCCAAGCGCGTCGCATTGGCCCGCGCTATTGTGCTAGACCCAGAATTGGTTTTTTTAGACGAACCCACATCCGGTCTTGATCCAATCGGCTCTCGCCTGCTCGATGAACTGGTGCTGGAAATTCGTCGTATTCTTGGGGTCACCTTTATCACCATTACCCATGACCCCAACTCATTAAAACGTGTTCCAGATCGTGTGTTATTTTTAGGGGATGGCAAGGTGTTAGACTATGGTCCAATTGCACAAGTGGCCGCAAATCCACACCCACTCATTCAAGAATATTTTGCCGACACACACATGACTTATACTGAAAAACAACAAGGCTGAAATTATTATGGACGCTAAAGTAAATTACACCGTCGTAGGCACCATCGGCATTATTTTGATTGCTGCCTTTGTTGCGATAATAATATGGATGTCAGAAGACAAAAGTGATGCGCATTACAAAACCTACGTCAGTTATTTTCATCAAGATATTGGCGACTTAAATGCACAATCACATATACGTTTAAATGGAATAAAGATCGGCCAAGTTGAAGCTATCTCTTTAGTCAAAGGTGATATGCGCGCAGTTAAAGTGACCCTTAGAATTAAGCGTAAAATTAAAGTAACAACAGATTCGTATACCGTTATCAAATCTCGAGGTTTAACCGGAGGCGATTATGTCGCTTTAAAATCAAAAACTGCAAAGGGAACAATACTTACCAAAAAATCAGGGCAACCCTATCCGGTTATCCCAACACAAGCATCTTTAATATCGGATGTGGAGCACACTTTAAAAGGGACCAGTGTTGAACTTGAAACCTTAATCGCACGCGTCAATGATTTATTAAAACAACCTAATCGCGAAGCAATTAATAACAGTCTGAAAAACATTGATAAAGTCACCACCGTCATTGCCAATAATTCTGAGAAAATCAATGCCAGCATGGCATCAATGCAAACCCTTATGAAAAATGCCTCAACTGCCAGCAAAGATTTACCCAAACTGATGAAGCACACGGTAGAGACTTTAGAATCCTTTAATGTCTTAGCAAAAGAACTCTCAACTGCAGGTGAAAGTGCGAGTCAGACGTTCTCAAAAACCAACACCACCATGCAAAATATTTCGGATCAGTTGGTGCCAACAGCGCAACTATTGTTGCAACAATTAACTCGAATGACTTCAACCTTAAATCAATTTGGCCAACAGTTGTCGAACAATCCTTCTATGCTACTTCGTGGTAAATATCCATCACCACCAGGACCAGGAGAAAAATAATGATAAAGTTATTTAAATATTTATCTATCTTAAGCATTTCAATTTTGATAAGCGCTTGTTCTCCGGTCAAGGTCAAACCTATATCAACTTACACGATTGGTAATTACCAACAAAAGTCACCTGCACGACGTGCAAGAACCAGACTAACACTTTTGGTCACCACACCGATTGCAGATCCTGGATATCAAACAGATAATATTATTTATATAAAGACCCCTTTTAAACTTCAACATTTTTCCACTCATCGCTGGGTAGCACCGCCTGCAGAAATGATACTGCCCATTTTAACTCAAGCCTTGCGCAACCGACATTATTTTTATGCAATTGTATCTTCGCCCTTTACTGGTAGCTCTAGTTATCGTTTAGATACAAAATTATTAGCACTGCAACAAGATTTTCTATCACCCAAAAGCCGCATCCGCGTGGTCATCCAAGCATCGCTTTTAAACAATACCACCAATAAAATAGCTGCCTCTCGATTATTTAAAGTGGCCATTCCAACGACAGCTAACAATCCTTACAGTGGTGTCATGGCCACGGCTAAAGCGGTTAATAAAATTGCACAGCAAATTGCACGTTTTGCACAGCGTGCCGCTCGCTGAATATAGTCAGTTCACTTTGAAATCAGGCTCTTAAAACTTTAAGGTGCTACGTATAAACGGACACTCTTACGCGGCGGTCGCCACGGTTATGAAAAGAACGCGAAGGTCTCTTAATATGAATCCGTTGCGCCTTCTAGTAACCGCTGCGCCGCTGCGTAAGGTAAAACAACTTCGAACGGCTTTTTAACCAAAAAGTCAAAGCTACCAAGGGCAAAGCTCAATAAATAGTCATATCCTGTTGATTTAATTTACATTTGCGGCTAGAATTACGGTAAAGAAATTCGCGATAAGGATATCATAATGAACCGCTTAACTTTTAATTCAATATTATCAGCCATTATCCTATCCCTCCCGGCCTTCGGATGTTATGGCGGAGAGATCGATAAACCAATAATATCTAACCAATGGCCAATTATGCCCTTAGTCCGACATTCAAAAAGCCATCAATACTTGGTTAGTGCAAAAAAATACCAAAAGCAGAGTAACGAACGTTTAAAAAAGAGCTCACATAAATTACAACAGTCAATTATCTCTTTAATGCAAAGCTTCGATAAACCTGCTGAGAAGATGCTCTACTGATATGATGCGGCGTGTTGATGCGAACTCGCATCGTATGAACGATCCCGACGCTTACTGAGGTCAGGCTTTGTCGGCCAGGTTATTCTGTTAAGATCAATACTGTTGCTGAATTATTTTTTTAACTTTGGTTAACGTATCTTCTGCGACCCGATTGGCTTTTTCTGCTCCCTGGCTTAAAACCTGCAACACCATCGCCGGGTCTTTTTGATATTCTATACGGCGTTGACGCATCGGTTCCAACAGATCATTGATCACCTCAATTAAACGTTTTTTGCATTCAACATCACCGACCGCACCTTTTTGGTATCGCGCTTTTGTTTCTTCCACCCATGTTTTATCTGGATTAAAGGTATCATGAAAAATCCACAATGGATTACCTTCCACTGTACCCGGATCGGTTGCGCGCAAACGATTGGGGTCAGTATACATACCCATTATTTTTTTGGAAACCGTATCGGCATCATCACTTAAAAAAATAGCATTATTAAGCGATTTGCTCATCTTTAACAGTTCACCGTGTTTCGCCGGGCCGCCTAATCCAACCAAACGCTGCTGACGGCCCATTAAAAATTGCGGAATCGGAAAAACTTTGCCGTGTTCATAATAATATTCATCTTCGGATTTATCATGTTTTTTACAATATTCATGTGCTTTTTCTGAATCCACATCACAATACACTTGATAAAATTTACGCGCCAATTCACGGGTTAATTCCAAATGCGGGATTTGATCTTCGCCCACCGGCACGATTTCTGCTTGAAAAGCGAGAATATCTGCGACTTGCAAAATGGGATACCACAGAAATCCCATCGAATAATTATCACCCAATTGTTTGTCGCGAATTTCATCTTTGATGGTTGGATTGCGCATTAATCGAGGGTAGGGGATTAACATACTAAAAAACGAAGCCAGTTCAAAAATCGCAGGTACATCAGATTCAACAAACACCGTACTTTTAACAGGATCAATCCCAGCGGCTAAATAATCCAATGCAATCTCAATCACGCTTTCTCTGATTTGTTTGGGGGCAGAGACTCGGGTGGTAAACGCATGGGTGTTAGCTAACAAAAAATAACAATCATAGTCATCTTGTAATTTAACCCGATTTTCCACTGAGCCCACATAATGGCCTAAGTGTAATTTCCCAGTAGGGGTGTCTCCGGTCAGAAGGCGTGGTTTTGCGACGGACATGTTTTCACCTTGTAAAACTTAAGATTTTGGCGATTTAAATCCATACTGTCAACCTTCAATAATGGGCCAATTTTCAACCTAGAAGTCTATTTTCTATACATGTAATGCATTACATACAAAATCTTTTAACAAAGATAGAGTTATTGGTGTTCTAGTTGAATCAACTATGCTTCATACAGCTGGTTCTGTCGCATTTCCGATCTTATGAAAAAAACGGCTCCGTTGCAGAAAATGACATTGTGTTAGTATTCACTCTCAATTTAATAGCAGGATGCAAGGCTAATTCTTAAGAATAATCCCTGTTCTAACCGATAGCTTGGGTATGGAAACTGGTAAGCCAAATAATGACAGCTTGACAGAAAATCAGAAAAATGTTCTCGTATATCAGGTTAATAAACACTACAGGAGTAACTTATGACAACAAAAAGATCTTTACTGGAAAGATTAAATCAGGGCGGTGTCGTTTGTGCTGAGGGCTTTTTATTTGAGATGGAGCGTCGCGGTTATTTAAGCTCGGGGGAATTCGTACCAGAAGTAGCGCTTGAAAATCCAGAAGCGCTTAGAACCTTACATAAAGATTTTCAACATGCAGGTTCTGATATTGTTGAGGCATTCACTTATAATGGACATCGTGAAAAAATGCGGGTCATTGGTAAAGAGGATTTATTAGAGCCCCTCAATAGAGCAGCATTACGCATTGCTAAATCTGTTGCTGATGACGTTCCAGAAGGCCAAGAGCCAAATTTAATGGCTGGCAACATTTCTAATACCAACATTTGGGATCCACACGATAAAAAAGCTCAGCAAAAAATTAGAGGCATGTTCGAAGAAATGACAACTTGGGCTGTAGAAGAGGGCGCTGATATGTTAATCGGTGAAACTTTTTATTACGCTGAGGAAGCATTTACCGCATTAGACGTTATGAAGCAAACAGGCCTTCCCTGTGTGGTTACCATAGCACCCATGGGTGAAAATATAATGCGTGAAGGATTATCACCAGTTGAAACTTGTCTTGAGTTAGAACAACGTGGTGCAGATGTTGTGGGTATGAATTGTTTTCGTGGTCCGTCTACAATGATGTCGTACATAAAACAAATTAGAGAAGCAGTAAAATGTCATGTTGCAGCACTTCCAGTACCATATCGCACTACCGAAAGACAACCTACATTTTTTAATTTAGACGATTACTCAAGTTGCGAATGTCCATCACCTCATGGTAGAACATTCCCTACCGCACTAGATCCACTGTATACCAATCGCTATGAAATTAGGCAATTTGCAGATGAAGCGTTTGCAATGAATGTTAAATATTTAGGTGTATGTTGTGGTGCCAGTCCTATGTTAATTCGTGAAGTGGCTGAAGCAATGGGTAAGAGACCGCCTGCATCACGCTTTCGCGAAAACATGGATAATCATTTTATGTATGGTAAGAATAAAACCATCAAAAAGCATATTAAAGAATATGGCAATAGAGCTTAAATAACTCGGTGATGGCGTAAACGCTTGCCAAGTTTGTAGGTTGGGTTCCGCGATAGCGAAGCCCAACAAGCGATGTGCAACATAAGCGGGCCTATCTTGTTGCCGATGATATTGAAGTGGGATTTGGGCAGAAAATTCCTCTGTGGCTGTTCGGTTTTTTGTACTAAAACAACCCAGCTGCTCACAAGATTTTTTCAATCATTTCAGGTACAATGCCGCCCATGAATCCACATATAACCCAATCGCTAAATGAGCCACAACTTGCCGCTGTAACTGCTCCTCCGTCTAACCTATTGATTTTAGCCGGTGCTGGCAGTGGTAAAACACGTGTTTTGGTGCATCGCATTGCTTATCTGATCGAACATTACGGAGTTTCACCGCACAGTATTTTAGCGGTCACATTTACCAATAAAGCTGCTCACGAAATGCGCGGTCGAATTGAGTCGCTGTTAAATTATTCTATGGGTCAAATGTGGGTCGGCACCTTTCATGGCCTTGCACATCGCATGTTACGCACCCATTGGCAAGAAGCCAAATTGGAAGAAACATTTCAAATTTTAGACTCTGATGATCAATACCGCTTAATTCGCCGGATTATGAAACAATTGGAAATTGATGAAAGCAAATGGCCACCCAAACAAGCGCAGTGGTTTATCAATAAACAAAAAGAAGCCGGTCTTCGGCCACAGCATGTTAAAAATCATGATAGCAGCTATTTTACTGAAACCATGTTACGCATTTATCAAACCTACGAAACTGTTTGTCAGCGCAGCTCGCTGGTTGATTTTGCTGAGTTGTTGTTACGCTCACTGGAATTATTACAACAAAATCCTGAACTGCAAAAACATTACCGCAATCGCTTTCAACATATTTTAGTCGATGAGTTTCAAGACACCAATCATATCCAATACACCTGGCTTAAAACCTTAAAATCAGACAACTGCTATATGCTTGCAGTTGGTGATGACGATCAATCCATTTATAGCTGGCGCGGTGCATGCATCGATAATATTCACGATTTTACAAAAGAAATGCAAGATGTCACCACCATTCGATTGGAGCAGAATTATCGTTCCACTCAAACTATTTTAACTGCAGCCAATGCGTTAATCGAAAACAACAGCTCACGTCTCGGTAAAAAATTATGGACTGATGGTAATGACGGCACCAAAATCAGCTTGTATCCAGCGTTTAATGAACGCGATGAAGCTTATTTTATCGCCAACCGAATTCAACAATGGATTAATCAAGGTGGGCGCGCGCAAGATGTTGCGGTGTTATATCGCTCCAATGCGCAATCACGGGTGCTTGAAGAACAGCTTATAGACAAGCATATTCCTTATCGAATTTACGGTGGCTTAAAATTTTATGATCGCGCTGAAATTAAAGATGCGACGGCTTATTTACGTTTGCTGATGAATCGTTCCGATGACCCCGCTTTTGAGCGCGTAGTTAATACGCCAACGCGCGGCATTGGTAATAGCACACTGAGTATGGTACGCGAAACAGCACGTGAAAATGAGCTTTCAATGTGGCAAGCAACTGAATTTTTAATTCAGCATGATAAACTACCTAAGCGCGCCACATCTTCTTTAGCTAACTTTATTCAGCTTATTAATGCGATTGCCACAGATGTGCCTTCATTAAATTTAAGCGAACTGGTTGAATCGACATTAACGTTAAGCGGACTTTTGGCTCATTATAAAAAAGACATGAGTGAAAAAGGTTTATCTCGTGTTGAGAACTTAAGCGAGCTTGTTAATGCTGCCAGTCTATTTAAACCTGAAGATGAGAAATTACCAGCTCTGGCTTACTTTCTTGCGCATGTTGCACTTGAAGCTGGAGAAGAACAATCAAGCTCTCCACAAAATTGCGTTAACTTAATGACATTGCACGCGGCAAAAGGCTTAGAATTTCCACTGGTTTTTATCAGCGGCATGGAAGAAGAATTATTTCCACATAAAATGTCAATGGATGAAAAATCCGGCTTAGAAGAGGAGAGGCGCTTATGTTATGTTGGCGTCACCCGCGCGATGGAAAAACTCGTGCTAACATATGCCGAATGTCGTCGACTGCACGGCATGGAAAAATACTGCCAACCTTCTCGATTTATTTTTGAAATGCCACAAGACCTGATCGAATCCGAACGCCCGCGTGCAAAAGTCAGCAGACCTCAAAGTCACTTTGATGAATATTTTGAAGATGTTCCCATTGATAGCGATGGACCCGAACTTCGAGTCGGTCAGCGCGTTAAACATCAAAAATTTGGCCCCGGAACCATTACCAATTACGAAGGCCAAGGCGACCATACTCGCTTACAAGTCAAGTTTGATAAAGCCGGGACAAAATGGCTGGTTGCCAGCTTTGCCAAACTTGAAGCGCTGTAAGTCTACGGGGTCAAGTCTTGGCTTTACCACTTAATCTATACCACAAACTATAGCTCGATTATCTTAAGTTTAGCGGTAAAGTCAAGACTTGCCCCCAGAGCCCTTTCCCCGCGTAGCCTGCAGCAGATTCACAATATGCTACATTTATCATATGGATAAGCAAAAGACTGACCTTAAGAGGCGCGTCGGTGAAGCGTCTGCGCTGTTTAAAAGTGGGAAATTAGACAAATCTCTAAATCTTTGCTATCAAATTTTAGAAGAACATCCTCAACAAGGTCAAACCCTGCAGCTGATTGGCGTGATTAATATCAATCAAGGAAAATATGTCAAAGCCATTGATCATCTCAAACGCTCCTTAGCTGAATTAGATCATGACGCGATTGCTCACCATAATTTAGCCTCCGCGTATAATCTGGTTGGCAAATTTGATAAAGCCGAACAAAGCTATCGCAAAGCGATCGAACTCAATCCCGATTATGCTGAAGCTTATTTTAATTTGGCAATGATCACGGACATTGATCAACACCTTAATATTATTAAACAAATCCAACGGCTCTTGGCAAATTCGCATTTAGGTCAACATGAATCGGTGCTGTTACATTTTGCGGCGGGCAAGTATTTTCATCACGTCAAAGAGTACCAGCGCGCATTTTCTCAGCTTGAGTCGGCAAACAAAGCTCAAATTTTTAAGTTTGACCCACAGCAGCATCATCAGCAAACTAAAGCCATTATCCATACCTTTACAAAAAAAATGCTTGACCTTTTTGAGGACGAAGGTAACCAAAACAAATCGGTATTATTTCTAATAGGCATGCCCGCATGTGGCACCAATATATTAGAAACCGCATTACGAAAACACCCGCAGATTGAATCGATTGAAAACAACACCGATTTTTTAGTGCTGGCACACGAGCTTAGCAGAATCCGCCCAGGGTCACTGCCTTATCCAGAATGTGTTGGGCTGTTAGCGCCTAATGCCATTCAACGTTGCGCCAATGTATACCTTGAACATACGCCGCAAAATCCAGAGCATCATTATATACTGAACAGCTTCCCATTAAATTTTAACTACCTCGGACTGATTAAATTACTATTTCCCAAAGCGCGCTTTATACATTGTCAGCGTAGCCCGCTCGATAGCTGTCTTGCCGGTTATTTTAATCTATTGCATAACCATTATCATTTTACTCACGATCTGGATCACATCACGCAATACTACCTGGACTACTTAAAGCTGATGCAGCATTGGCAGGAACTTTTTCCAAAGGATATCTTAACCGTTCAATATGAAGGCTTAACCAAATACCCAGGTAAAACCATTAATAAAATATTAAAATTTCTTGATCTAGCTGAAACGCCTGCGATCACAGATCAAATCAATCTCAAACAGCGTTATCATTTTGAAGTAAACTTTGGTAAGCATTATTTACGCCAAGTAGAAATGATGGAAAACCGCTTAAAGCCTTATATGAAAACATATCCCACCTTAAAATAACATTATTTTAAAAAAGTATCACTGCTTTCTCCTTAATTTAAGATTTTATTAAGTATTATTTAGTATAGTGTATAAGTTAATGTCATTTGAATTATTGAGGGTAAAAGTATGAGACGCAATAAAAAACCTAAATCTATAAAATCTTTATCGGTCTTACAACAGATGCTTGATCGTGCAAATACACTGGTTGATGAAAAAGGGGTTCGAGCTCCAACTAATGCAGAACATGATTCCCACACACGTAATTACATAGCCAGTAAGGCAGGAAATTTAAATAAAGGTAGAAGTTGGGCTATGGCTGATTCAAATCGAGCAACCATTTGGAATAAGCATCAAGAAGTGGTTAGTACCTGCAACGACCAAATGGAAGATGCACATCGCCAGGCAAAATTAGCCGTAGGTACTCTAGCCACAGATAACAACCTTCAAAACCGTAATGCTGCACAGCTAGCCATATTTACCTATCAACAATCAATTAAAGAATTTATCTATCTACTTACGCTCCCTACCGGGGCATTTTATACTAATGCAGACAAGGATGACAAGCATCTTACAGGTGAGGACATCATAACAGCAACCACCGCAAATCTTGAATATGTAAAAAATCCGCATATTATTCGCAATCTAGCCACACTAAAAAAACAATTCGAAAATCCAACTTTACTCGCAGAAGACACAGAACCGGAGGATCTAAGAGGTGAGGTAAAGCAAACAGAAACCAGCACCAGACCTGTTAATACTCGACCACCAACGCAGAGTCAGAATAGAAGCCCTACCACGATCACACCAGATATCACACCAGTTGCGCTGCAGGAAAAAACCCAAGAAGTATTTGCACTAGCAAATAGGACCATTATAAATGTTAACGCTATGCGAGTCGATGATACTTCAGGTGTTGAAGAAAAAAATCGTGATTATGTAACCCGTGAAAATGAAAAAATTGCTGCGATATTAAAACCAAGATGGACAAAAAAGTGGGTTCCCATACAAAAAGAAATGGCAGCATTAAAGGTAAAAGTAGAGCATTATCGTGGAAAATGTAAAAGTAAACAAGGCGAATTGCGAGATGCCAAAGATGAAAATAAATCCGACGCAAATCACAAATTGCAAAAATCGGCACAAAAATATAAAACTGCTATCATAAACTACGCCAATGCTGTAAAACAATTACAACCGTATTTTGCTGAGGCAACAAAGAGACTTAAACTTAAACATGACCTTTTAGAAACAGCTAAAACAACACTTGAGACTCATAGAGATGCTCTGAGTGAAGTAACTCATGAACTAGCGAAATTTGCACAGGTCCATGAATATGGAAACGGCGGAAAAATCAATCTTGGAGTCGATGTTCACAAACAGACATTAGACCATGTTATGAAGACAAGTCTACGCTCATCATATCAATCTTTACGTAGTAAACGCTTTTTTTCTTGTAGTTTCTTTAAGAGCAGTTCACGTGATGGGCAACTTGATTTTCTTAAAACCATTGCGAAAAACTATGCAGGTAATAATGATGTTCTTATTGGTGCGCTGTTACTGGTAAAAAATCAAATTTCTCACAGTTGGGTACCCAATGGTGGCGATAGCGGTTGCCTCAATCACGGCAGTGATCTTAAGCAGCTGATAACTGAGCGACTTGGAGCAGTTCAAGGATACAAAAATGATAGTCACTATTTAAATGCACTTAAAGCTGCTGCTCCGGCAGTGTTGAAAGCTGCTGGTTATAACGATAGTTGCACCACTGCTAGCAATGACGCAATGACTGTGCGCTACTAAACTCACACATAACCCTCGGCTAAGCATTTGCTTAGCCGAACCCTTACTGCATATTCCCATTTCAAGTTAAATCTGCTTTAATATGCACTCATTATTAACACGGACGATTCAATATGAGGAATCTTTTTTCCAAAACAGATGCAGATCATAGACCGACTAAATCTATGCTAGCGCAATCGCCTTTGGAACGCGCCTGCAAAAATAATCGATTAGATGTAGCCTGTAATTTACTTTTTTCAGGATCAGATCCTAATCAAGTTTTTTCCGACGGCGGTAATCCACTGTTTTATGCGATCTCACGTGAACAAAAAAATTTGGTGGCGGTGCTAATCGGTTTAAATGCTAATATTGTCGGCTTAAGTTATACTTTTCTTCGTTTTCATACAGAACTTGGACCTTACGTCAGTCCAGTCATAGATAAATACCGTCAAAAGATTTTAGCTCAACCACCGCTAACGCACTGGTCAACCAGTAAAATTCCAGCCATCGCTCAAATTACAGATATTATATTTGTTGATCCACAATCAAATCCACGACAGATTAGCAATCACTTTGATAGTTGCTACCAGCATAGAAGTGATATTTATAAGCCTCTGTTAAACTTTGCCGCCTGGGGTGCACTGGGGAATCACTACGATCAAAACCAACCGCTAAAAATTATTATCGGCCGCGGCGAACATATCAGTCATATTTATTATCCGCCGAGTGAAGCACGCGGGCGCTATGTTGATAACCGCATTTATATCGCTGGTGATGTTGAATTTAAAGAACGCTTTGGCGCCATTGTGCATGAGCTGGTGCATTTTGCGGTTTGTTATTGTCAGCCTTTAAAACAAAGCCTCGAACAAATGAATGCGACATTAATAAGAGAAGAAATTGAAACTGCACACAAAGCAGGTGCTGATGTTTATTCCTTGCAAGAAGTTTTTTTAATGGGTGACTATCAGCATCAGCCATCTCATCACGTTGAAGAAGTGCTGGCGCGAGTACCGCAATTAATTTTTCTGCTGGGTATTAATCAAGGAATTAAAACATTTAGCCGACACCTGCCTTTATTGTTTAGCTATTTTAAACAGTCTAATCAAATTATTAGTCGTTACCTGGATGGACAAAGTACCGGGTTATTTAAACCCGCAGCGAATGAATCGAAACTTGACGTGACTCAAACAAGCGCATGCTATGGTGTAAACACTGTCTAAGCACCGGCTGTTGTCGTACTACCTGTCATAGTATTAACACCAGTACAGCATTAGGCCTAAAATTGTATTAATACATTGATTACTATATCATTGGGGCAACAGGAAGTTAGCTTATAATAAGGATTTACCCCCCATGATTCGCTTTATTTTGCGCCCAACCGCACTTTTTTTTACCATTTTTTTTATCCAATCAAGTTTCGCTATTACAACTACTTGGACAGGTTTGGCTGATACAGCTTGGAACGTTGCAGGCAACTGGGATAATGGTGTGCCGGCTACAGGAGATCTTGCTCAGCTTGGGGGTGTAGTGAATCCACTTCCAGTAAATCCCTCTCCTATAATTTCTGTGGTAGGTGAAGTTAGATTTCTTAATGATATATTTATCCCTTATATTTTGACTAATGACCCTGGTGGTCGATTTGATCTTGATGGTAATGGGTTTGTAAACAATGCAGCCGATACTCAGATAGTTAATAATAATGGAGCAATGCGTTTTCTTGGTACTTCTGATGCTGGAAGCAACATAACTATAACTAATACGAATGCATTACTCTTTCTCGGTACTAGTACAGCGACAAATGCGGTGATTGTTAATAATGCAGGTGGTTCGGGTCTTTCTATTGATGGTTTAACTGCTGCGGGTATTTCTATTGGTAGCCTTTCTGGGAATGGTGCTGTTAGTGTAACGGGAAAGACCTTAACTGTTGGTGGGCTTAATACCAGTACTACTGTTTCAGGTGTCATTTCAGGGAACAACGGGGCGCTGACTAAAACAGGAACTGGAACGCTCACCTTAACTGCAATAAATACCTTTAATGGCGTAACTACTATTAATAACGGAACGCTAGAATTGGGTAATCTGGCTAATCCAAATGCTTCCTTGGCAGGCCCTGTTACTATTAATGCAAATGGTACACTTAAGGGGGTTGGCACAGTAAATAGTAACGTTGCTAATAATGGTAATATTGCACCCGGGGGGTCGATTGGCACGCTTACGATTACTGGAGCTTACACTCAAGCAGCTGGTGCAACCTATACTGTAGAAATAGATAATGCTGGTAATAGCGATCTGTTAGCTGTAACAGGTATTGCTACTTTAGATGGAACACTTGCAGTTGACTCTAGTGCTGGTTTTGTCGCAAACCAGCCTTATACTATTATCACTTCAACGGCAGGTGTAAATGGGACATTTGCAACAATAAACCAGGGGGCATTAACTATTACTCCTAGCTATTCAGCTAATCAAGTCAATATAACTGTCGTTGAGAATGCTGCTTTGCTTGCTGCAGCAGCAGCAAGTTCTGCTAATACGGTTTCATTTGCAAATTATCTTCTTTCAATACCAAGTAATCAGCTTCCCCTTGTAATTAGTAATTTATTATCTTCACCAGGCACCACAGAGGCGATACTTTCGATAGCGCTAACACAAATGGCAGCAACAAGTATTTCAAATGAAGGCCTAGATTTATCGCGTATTGCATTTGCCAGTGGATTTGAAGATGAGCTGGCAGATCGTTATAGCTTGTTTCCCGTTTGCAAATCAAATGGCCCAAGGGTAGAAAAATCTCATAATAAAATAAAAGTAGTAGACTGCAATCAACAAAGAAGTATTTGGTTGATTGCTGAAGGCGCAGAGGATGAATTATCTGCAGTGGGTGGTAATGGAGGGCTTAACACTTCACACGGTGGTGGTGCAATTGGTTTTGAAAGCCCAATTAGAAAAAGCGGTGCGATTGGTGTGGCAATGAGTTTTGGTCGTTTTGACAATGATGCAACCGGAGTTGAAATTAGTAAGGCAACAGGTAATTTGTATCAATTGGGTTTATATGGCAGATATAAAGCGCATAACTTTCTTTTTGGCGGTGCTGTTGATGGCGGCATTACAGATACAATTAATGGCAAGCGTACTGTTGCATTTGCTAATGCTAATGTTCCTGCAAATTATGATGCTTATCTTTTTTCAGAACAGTTTAGGGTAAGTTATATTTTTCATAATTTTTTAGTGCGACCTTTTATAGGTGTTTTTAACCAAAATGTTACCCGTAATAAATTTACTGAGAAAGGCAATACTGGTGTTGAATTAACGATAAACCAATCGACTTATCATAGCTTTCGTACTCAATTGGGAATTATGTTGGATATCCCAACTGGCGAAACAACTCGGCCATTTGCATCGATTGCTTGGGAGCGAGAGTTTGCCCAGGATTTTTCTGAATATGATGCCCAGTTAGCACAAGTTGGTGGGAATGCCTTTTTTCATGTTAAAAGCACACCGATAGGTGAAAATATTTATGCGGTAAAGGCGGGAATACAAATTACTAAGTATCGTAATATGGACATCTCTATTATGTACACAGGTTTGTTTACCCGACATTGGGGTGAAAATGGGGGTAGGTTTCAGTTGAATTATCGTTTTGTGTAGAAGGTTATCAAAGGTAAGCGCCGCTCAAGAAATAGTAAAGCGCCTAATTCCACCACGGTCGTTTAGGCAACGTATGCAAACAGCCCATTAACTGGTTGTGATACTTCTTTGCGCGCTTTTGAACTTTTTTGGCGACGTGTTTTAACCATATTTTATGCCAATAACTTTTTTGCTGATAGCCATTAACACCCTCATGATAAGCAAGATATGCCGTATAAGGATTTGCCTTTGAAATACGCAACTTCTGATGTGCATAACTAATATACCAAGCCACAAAATCAACTGCATCAGAAAAACGATCACGATCAGCGCTTAATCGGTGCCGGTTTTTGACATACACCCGCCAAGTTTCATTGGTCGCTTGTGCGTAGCCTTCTGCCGTTGTTGACGGAAACCAAGGGATAATTTTGAATAGCTTTTGTCGCTTAGGTGTAGCGCCGCGACGAAAATGTGATTCTTGATACATTACCGCCATCAGCTCACTCATCGGTACGCGCCAACGATGCTGCGCTTTTTCAGCAGCCCATAGCCAATGTGGTCGATCTAAAAACAAAAGACAAAGATTATTTGCATGCTTCGGAACTGGCTCTTTAGAACATCCAACCAGTATTACGGCACTCAAAAAAAAAGCTATTAGTCTATAAAGTATTCGCATTATCGATGTAAACTTAATTGAAAAACCATGTAAATAGCTATTAATAATAAAAACAGCGCATACAACCATCTTAACACTTTACTTGGAATACGCGAAGATACTTTCACCCCCCAAGGAGAGGATACCATCACAAACGGGGCCACGATCACAACCGTGATAAGGTTAACATAACCAATTGACCACACAAATCGTCCAGGAACGCCCCAGCCATTAACAATTGCTGCCACGGTACCAACCGCACCAATAATGATGCCACCGGCCATTGATATCGCCATTGCTTTTTTTATCGGATAACCAAAAAAAGTAAAAAATGGTGTGCTAAATGCACCGCCCGCTAAGCCCAATAGCAATGAGAAACCACCAACCAGAACACCACCCGCGGCCTTAACAACGCCGTGAGGCATACGTTCAGCTTCAGATTTATTTTTATGTTGTCTATAGAAGACTTGTGACAAAAATGCAAGAAACAAATAAACCGTAAATAATACCTTAAGAAAGAATGAAGACGCGTATGCCATCACCAAAGCGCCAAGAATCGTACCGATAAAAAGCCACACAGCCCACATTTTAAAATACTGCACCGGCAAATTACCATCTTTATGATGTTTTCGAGTCGCCATCACTGTATTAAAAACCACTAACGCTAATGACGCCGCAATGGTTTGGTGCATATCAATCGCAAAATTGAGGTTGATGTGGGTATACACCGCTAATAGCGTGGGAACCAGCACCGTCCCGCCCCCGACACCAAAAAAAGAACCGAAAAATCCTGCAAATAAACCAGCAACGATTAATATAAGAATAATTTCGACGTATTGATAATCCGTTAAATGTACCATAATTTAGAATCCTTTCAGTAAGCGTTGGAATCATGTTCTGTATGATGCTTCCCGGCCGGCCGGGCTACCTCAGATGGCGACTTAATCACACTTAAATTCGAGTTCTCAAAGGCTTAGCATATGTTTCCTTTAACGAAAATACAGTGATCAAAGCCAGCACAATCCCAATTGGAAAAACCCACATCGCCCATTTAAAATCACTTCCAACATAAATCGGTGACACAACATGCAATGCCTTACGGTGTAAATCCATTAGAAACCCAAAAAAAGGTTCAAATAAAGCTAAGCCGCCTTGCGCTGAAATATTAACGACACTGACTGACATCGCCGTAATTGCAGGCAAACTATTTTCCGCCACAATTGGATACCCTAAAATCTGCGCACTGGATGCAATACCTAGCAACAAAAATAAGATGACCAATGGCCAAAAACTTAAGTGAGTAACATTAATAATAACTAACATAAAAATCAAAGCGAAGATCGCTCCGATGATCATCGGCCGTTTACGTAACTCAATATTATCCGATATCCAACCAATGGCTGGGCAGCCAATAATCATTCCAAAAAAAAGCATTTGAATAATATAAGGTGCGTCGGACACATTAACGCCTTGCACCTTAACTAAATATTGTGTACCCCACAGTCCACCTAATATAATAATCGGTAGATTCATAAGACAAGTAAAAATGCCGCCTAACCAATTTTGAAATTTAACAAAAGCGAGTCGTAAACTTTTCCAATAACCTAATTCAGAAATATGTTTTAATTCTCTTTTATGTTCGCTGGCAAACTCCGGCGGGTAATCACGTACAAATTGAAAAATCAATACAAAAATAACCACGCCCAGTGCCGCATCAACCAACAACGCATGACGCCAATCCACTGCGCTCACCAATAGACTTAACGGTTTTTGTGCAACCACACCACCCAACATCGCCACCGTGACCACCAACCCAATCACCAAGGCTAAGTGCGTTGCAGCAAACCAACGCGTTGCCAAACGAATAACACTCAAAAAACAAAAAGCACTACCAATCCCGGTTAAAAATCGAAAAAATGTAGCCCATCCCACCGTATGTGCCATTGAAAATAGCGCGGTGCCGATCACACAGATCGCCAGCGAAATCAAAATCACTTTGCGTGAAGAATAACGATCTAAAAGCGCTCCCGCTGGAAATAGAAAAACCACATTGGCCACAAAATAAAAAGCGGACATGCGCGACAGGCCAGTTGCATCAAGATGAAATGCCTGCATTAGATCCGAACTGATCGCATTAAACATATTCATTTGTATAAATTCATAGAAAAAGAAAAGCGAGGCTACCATACAAACCACCCACGCCTTGTATGATGTTTTATTGCTTTCTCTATTCATACTGAGCGCGCTGGCCGAGGTGTCCATTCGTTTCCTTATAGGGTTTACAGTAAGTCTCTCTTATAAAAAAGGCAATAACCAAACTGATGGCAAAACCCACTGGCATGATGGATAAACCCAGCTGATAATCTTTTAGCGAGTAAAGAGGATGTCCATGCACAGACTGATGATTCCAATAAACTTGGATTAAATCAGCAAAAAAGATTTGAGTATATCCGCCCGCCATAATTAATACCGATGCCATCCCTTCCGCGGTTGCGGTAACCATGCTCGAGTTGCTCTCTGCAATTAGGGGGTAAGATATAATTTGTGCGCTCGACATAAAACCAATACCGAAAAAAAGCAGTCCTAAAGCAAACGCAGATAAATTCGGCTCAAACATTAAAACTAGAATTAATACCAGAGAGAAAACAGCACCGATGATCATCGGCGGTTTACGCCGACAAATCGTATCTGAATACCAACCCACAATCGGTGAGCCAATAATCATTCCGGCAAATAACAAACTCGTGATCATTGAGGCTGTATTATAGGATAAATGTTGGACCTCGGTTAAATAGAAAATACCCCAAATCGCGCCCAATAAAAAAATGGGCAAGTTCATTAATGATGTATACAACCCACCAAACCAATTCTGACGTTTGCAAAGCGTCGTTCCAAGCGCCCGCCAGAATTGACGGCCACGCAAAACATGATGTTCTGTCTGTTGTGAAGCACCCGGCGGATGATCTCTAACAAATATAATAATTAAAAATAAAAGAAAAACACCAAAGCTCGCATCCATCATTAAGGCATTACGCCAACCATAGTGAGTCATTAAAGAGGCCAGTGGTTTTTGAGCAACCATACCGCCCATCATGGCAAAGGTAACCATTAATCCAATAATTAACGCCATCTTTTTTGGCAAAAACCAACGCGAGGCTAAACGAACACTGCCCAACAAACAAAAAGCACCTGCCAGTCCGGTCACAAAGCGTGACAACTCCATTTGCCAGACAGACCCCGCCATGGCAAAGGCAAAGGTGCAAATAATGCTAACGATCATGCCGAGGCTAATCAGTTTGCGCGTTGAGATTCTATCCAGCAACATACCTGCCGGAAACAGAAACAGAATATTCGCTAAAAAATACTTATCAGAAATGCTGGCCAATACCGTCGCGTCAACATGAAAGGTCTCCATCAAGCCGGGACCAATCGCATTAAACATGTTTAACTGAATAAATATAAAGAAGAAAAAAAGTGCTGCGGAAAAACACACCACCCAAGGTTGGATACGAGAATAGCTTAAAGTTCGTTTTTGGCTGTCGAGATCATCTTTAGCAGCTATCGATGACATTTTTCATGCATCTCCTTTAATCAATTCGCAGGCATTATAAAAGATTGCACCTGCTTTTAACACCTCTAAATTTCACCTGGCGTCATTCCGGCGTACGCCGGAATCTCAGTAAATTGGCACTTAATTCAAGAGATCCCTGCATACGCAGTGATGACAATGCTGCCGAACGGGCTACGCACCCACCGAATCTTCCACGGCAATGGCGTCGTTTTTCCTGCCTTGCCCCAGCCAAAAGTGTTTTCGACACGTTGCGACATAAGACTCATTGCCACCAATATGCACCTGATCCCCGCAGCGAATGGCATTGCCATTGGCATCAATTCGCATATTCATGCTGGCTTTGCGGCCGCAATGACAAATTGTCTTAATTTCAGTCAATACGTCTGCCCAAGCCAAAAGATACAAGCTGCCTTCAAATGGTTCACCTCGATAATCCGAGCGCAGACCATAAGCTAGCACTGGAACACCGAGCTCATCAGTGGCTTTTGCCAACTGGGCTATTTGGGCCTTAGATAAAAACTGGGCTTCATCGATTAACACGCAAGAAATGTTTGGATTTTTTGATAATCTAGAGCGAATGTCGGCGAAAATGTCGTCATTTTTCGTGATTGGGACGGCATCTGCTTGCAAACCAATTCTTGTGCTTATTTTGCCCAATCCGTAACGATCATCAATAATGGGCGTATACAATAAAGTATCCATGCCCTGTTCGTTATAATTATAACTTGATTGCAGTAGCGTAGTGCTTTTCCCTGCATTCATAGCTGAATAATAAAAGTGCAATTTAGCCATGCGGAACTCTCCTTTTCAGCGTTATCATATCCTCAAAAACCGAATAAAACAAAATGCAGCAGTTCTCGGAGACAACTTGCTGACATTTTGTGCGACGGGGGATAATTAAGGGGGAGAGAGCGATTCTCCCCCTTAATTGCAAGTGCGAACTTGCTTCGCACGCCGCATTTAAAAACAGGAAGCAATTCTCAAGCGTCCGCTAGCACGAGATTATTTTAAAAATATTTTTCTATATTATTGATAAATAACATTAAAAACACTCACCGAGAATTACTGAACAAAATGACGACTATTAGCACAGGAAGTATTATAATATTCCTCCATTTGGTTAACTTGTAAGAGGCAATATGCGCTCCATTATCGCCATAGCAATCTTAAGCTTCTGTTTTGCAGCGGTTGCCGCGCCTATAGTGGCCAAACAAAAGAATACAATACCCAAAGGCTACTCCACCTGCCCGAGCCCTGATCAACTTATACATAATCCCAAGTCCATGCTATGGAGCGCCAAAGGTGGATGGAAAACCTTTAACGTGTCATTCGCTACAAAAATCAATCAGTTTTTAGGTTCCCAATGGGTGGGCGTTAACTTAGGCAGCATCTTTTGCCTGTACCAAGGCAACAAAATGACCTTCAAAATTAAGCTAATCCATCCAGGCCTAGTTAAAAGCCCCAACACAAAACACTGGTCAAAAAATTTAGGCGGCTATAAAGACTGTGCCCCCGCCCATCATCAAGTGAAAGATTGCTTATTCGCAGACTTTAAGCCACCATCCACTGGCAACGTGAATAATCAGCTTGATGCATTAAAAGGCACGCCCGCACAACAACTCGGATTTTAACCAAGGAATAGATGGTGAAAAAATATTTTTTATACCCGTTACGCGGCGTTATTAGCATACTTCTTATAATACTCTCCACGGTATTTATCGCAACAAGCACGTATATCGTCGCACTGTTTGTCTACCCCATTCCTTTTAAAAAACTTCGACAAAATGGCATAAAATTCCTCTATCGATTTTCTGTTTACTGGATTGATTTGCTCAGCATTCCAATTAGACTTTCAACCTATGGTAAATTAGAAATTGAAGGGCCGGATAACCTTCAAAAAAATATTTCTTACCTTCTAATCAGCAACCATGTCAGTTACATAGATATCTTACTGCTTAGCTTCGTTATTCATCGCAAAACACCCAGCTTTAAATTTTTTGCTAAAAGAGAATTAATCTGGACTTTGCCTTTTGCTGGACTTTCCATGTGGCTGTTAGGATATCCCTTGTTGAGACGCAGTTCGAAAAAGGAACTTCAAAGCCGCAAGGGTCGAAAACTTCGCGACATCGAAACCACGCATCGTGTTTGCCAACAGTTTATTATCCACCCAACAACTTTGGTTAATTATATTGAAGGCACGCGATTTACCCAAGAAAAAAGAATCCGCAAGCAGTCGCCATATCAAAATTTATTAAAGCCAAAAGCTGGCGGCATGGCAACCGTATTAAATGAAATGCAAGGACATCTAGGCGGAATCATCGACGCCACACTCGTCTACAAACCTGAAAAATTATCCTTTTGGAAATTTTGCTGTGGTGACTTTGATAAAATCGTCTGTCATTACAGAGTTATTCCTCCCACTGAGGTGCTGCAGGGCAATTATATGGAAGACCGCGAATATCGCAAGACTTTCCAAGCCTGGTTAAATAGCATTTGGCAACAAAAAGACGACCAGATCAATACAATCAAGTCAAGAATATGAGCAAACCACAAAAACTTATTATTGCAACACGTGCAAGTCCACTCGCTTTAAAGCAGGCAGAAATTGTTAAATCAAAACTTGAAAAATTATATCCCGACATAAAAATAAGTTTCCTAACAAAAACAACCACGGGTGATAAAAATCAACATACCGCACTCAGTGACATCGGCGGCAAAAATTTATTTGCTAAAGAACTGCAATCCGCTGTTTTGCAAAATGACGCGGATATCGCCGTTCATTCAGTCAAAGATCTTAGCGCAAAACCCATACCCGGACTCACGTTAACCGCTTTTTGCGAGCGCGAAGATCCACGCGATTGTTTTCTCTCAGAGCGCTACTCGAGCTTTTCCGAGCTTCCAGAAAACGCCATAATAGGTACCGCAAGTCCCAGACGCCAAAGCCAGCTTTTAGCATTGCGTCCTGACCTTAAGATCAAACTATTACGCGGCAACGTTAAAACCCGCCTCGACAAACTTGCATCTGCAGAATACGACGCCATAATTCTCGCAGCAGCAGGCCTCAATCGACTCGGCTTGTCAAATCATGTAAGTGAATATTTTAATGTGGATAGGATCATCCCGGCAATTGGCCAAGGAGCCATTGGTATTGAGTGTCGCGCCAATGACACAGTAATTCAAGAGCTCATCAAACCACTAAACCATGTACCAACCCATGTGTGCGTTAGTGCAGAGCGCGCGGTCAACGCTTACCTCAATGGGAATTGCTTTACGCCAATTGGAGCTTATGCAACATTACAAGATAACAACCTTAATTTAACTGCCGTTGTCGGAGCCCTGGATGGCAGCACCCTTTTTAAGAGCAAAATACAAGGTTCTTCCAATGATGCAGAAAGCCTAGGCACAGAAGCGGCCATAGACCTCATAAACCAGGGGGCAAAACCATTTTTGCAAAGCTGCTGAAAACCTCATACACTATTATATAGGGAATAAAATTGGATACAGGGAATGTATAAGATTTATTTTTATGTACCAGAAACTCATCTTGAAACTGTCAAAGAAGCACTATTTGCTTCTGGCGCAGGTAAACTTGGCAATTATGATAATTGCGCCTGGCAAACTTTAGGAACTGGGCAGTTTCGCGCACTTGAGGGTAGCCACCCCGCCATTGGCGAGCAAGATAGACTAGAAAAAGTTCAAGAATATAAAGTTGAAACGGTGTGCGAGGACAGCTTTCTTGAAATAGTCATTAATACACTTGTTGACACCCACCCTTATGAGACTCCTGCATATGGATATTGGCGTGTAACGGATGCTGGTGATGTAAAGCTAACCTGAAACCTAAAGTAGCCTGGACGGCATAGCCGGCCAGGAAGCATCCAGCGAAGCTGGATTCATGCTTTATTCCCGGCCAAAAATAAATTTTTGTCCGGGCTACACCTATAACTAAAACGCGCCGAGCATAGTCAATTATGTCAAATCAACCGCTAAAATCTAAACATATTATTATCACCCGTCCCGCTTTACAGGCTAAGGTCTTATTTGATCGCGTCACAGAACTCGGCGGCCATCCCATTTGCATCCCCACAATTGAAATTAAAAGCATCCATATTGATCGAGAAATCCAACAATTAAAGCCCAACATTAACCCTAAAGATATTGTGATTTTCGTCAGCGCTAACGCGGTTAAGCATAGTTTGCCATTATGGCAATCACTCATAAACCTACCCACCCTGATTGCAATTGGCCCAGGAACCGCGGCGGCACTGACCGCCGCACATTTACCCGTTAGCAAATTACCAAAAACATATAACAGTGAAGGTTTGCTCGAACACTCATCGCTGCAAACGATTAGCGATAAAACCATCTATCTGTGCACTGGCAAAAATTCACGGCCTTTGATTCAAACCACGCTGCAACAACGCGGGGCGCGGGTCACACCAATCATTTGCTATCAACGCCAGCCACGGGATCCATCAGCAGAAATGCTTCAAAAGCTTAAGTCTCAACCCATTGATTGTACAGTAATTACCAGTCTTGAAAGTTTAGTCAGCTGGCATCAAATGATTCAGGCCTTTAAGCTCAATTGGCTGCTTAATGTTCAAACCTTGGTTGTTAACCCTAAGCATAAACAAAAAGCGCTCGCACTTGGCTTTACCCAGGTTATGGTGAGCTTTGACGCAACCGATAACAGCATTATTCAAGAGCTGTGTAAATTATAATCATTGACGGTAGAGATGCCTTTAGCGAGCGACAATGTTAAAATCGTTTAGTTAAAAAATAATTACCACAGGTGATACCATGGCTGATAGCAAAACCTCCCCTAAAAACCCCAAAGTTTCACAACCAAAAAACCAGCACAAACACCGGGGCGTTTTATTGATCGGTCTCCTTGGGATAGTGATTGCGGTCACAGCACTCATTACTGCTTTTATTACTTTTCGCGAAGTCTCAACTTATAAAGACCGCGTTAACCAAAGCCAACAATCCAGTAAGGCAATGTTCGCACAATTGAAACAAAGCCAAACTGCATTTCAAAACATCATCTCAGAAAAAATAACGAAAAACGAAACCAATCTGAATCAACTGCTGCAACAAACTTCAAATATTTCTGCAGAGTCTGCAATGCTGCAAGCAAAATATTTAATTCATTTAGCTAAACTCAATTTATACTTTCAAGCGAATGTCGGCGCCGCACTTAAACTATTGCAATTAGCACAACATCAATTAACAAATTTCCATACACCCAGCATTGAATCGCTTAAACAGAAGCTTGAAAATGATATCATTACATTGGCTAAAGTGCCCGCGCTCAATAAACAGCAGTTATTAAACGAACTTGATGATATTATCAATCAAGTTAAGCATATCCCAATCATTCCTAGCGCTTTGACACAACCCTCAGTGCAATCAACAACAGAAAGTAAACACTCTCATCCTTGGTGGGATAATATCAAACAAAATCTCACTAAATTAAAATCATTTGTTATCATTTCTAAAATTGATAATCCACAAGCGTTTGCTTTTACGCCTGAGAGTAAAATGCTAACCAAGCAAAGCATATTGGCTAAGCTTGTCCAAGCAGAGTGGGCTATCCTTAACAGCCAACCTAAAATCTATAAACAAAGTCTATCCAGCGCTAAAAACATGCTAAAAACGATTGGCATGCAAAAAGCTAACGAGGCCGAGCTTACTCAAAAACTCGACAAACTACAGATTGCTTCACCAAGCTCAACCACAGATATTGTTTTAACTTCTGATCCCACGTTTATAAGCCCCACTCAAAATAATAAAACTGATGCTGAGGGGATAAACTAATGCGCTACCTTATTGTTGGTTTAATTCTATTGTTACTTTCTGTCTACTTAGGCATTGAGATATCAAAAGAACACAATTACGTTATGATCATATTTGATCATTGGGTCATTGAAAGCTCCCTTATGGTTGCTGTCGTCGTTTTAATTATTTTATTTATCATCTTGTATGTTTTATTTCGATTGATTGGCAAAGCTTCTGGGATTTCAAAGAAATATCACAGCTGGAAAAAATCAAGACGAGATCGCAAAGCTCGCGTACTAACTCACCATGGATTATGCGAACTGGCTGAAGGTTCTTGGGCCAAGGCCGAAGAAACGCTCCTTAAAGCCGCGAGAATCAATCGAAAACCTTTAATTGATTACTTAGCCGCTGCAAAAGCCGCGCACGCTCAAAACGCTTATGACCGCCGCGATACTTATTTGCGCCGCGCACACCAAAATGACAAAGATGCTGCTATTGCGATCGGTTTAACCCAAGCGCAACTGCAAATAGATGGTAAGCAATGGGAACAAGCTCTAGCAACACTGCAACATTTGCAGCAACTACAGCCCAATCATGGCTTCACCCTAAAATTACTCGCTCATGTTTATATTGAATTAAAAGAATGGTCTAACTGTCAAAAGCTGCTCCAACCTTTAAAAAAAATAAAAGCACTTCCAAAAAAAGATTATCAAGAATTGGAGCATAAAGTTTATTTAGAATTGCTGATATGCGCCGCTGAAAAAGAGCCCGAGACTTTAAATACCTTTTGGAAATCAATGCCCCGCGAATATCAGCAGGACACAAAATTTATTTATAACTACATTAAAGCACTTTTAAAATGGAAGCAGGATGAACCCGCAGCACTTCTAATTGAAACATCTGTAAAAAAACAATGGAGCAGTGATTTAGTTGAGCTTTATAGCCAGGTTCGCATTGAGAATACAAGCAAACAATTGCAAACGGCTGAGCATTGGCATAAGAAACATCCCAACGATCCAGCACTGTTGTTATGCCTTGGCGAACTGAGTGTGCGCGAAAAGCTTTGGGGTAAATCAGAAGAATTCTTTAAGCAAAGCATCAGCATTGCCCCAAGTACAGAAAGCTATATCAAGCTCGGTAATTTATATGAAATAATCGGTGAAAGTGAAAAAGCCGAGGCCTGCTTTAAAGAGACCTTGAAGTTGATTCAAACTTTGTAAGAGACTAAATAGGGCAGCTGTTATTCACTTAGCCTTATTTTTTATGACAGGCGTGCATCCATCTATTCTATTGCACGCCCGTCACATTTTACACCAAATCTAAGTGCTCTCGTTATTTTTTACTTTGCATGAGATATATCATCAAATCCTTTAACGACCACGTTGTATTTTCTTTATTAATAGCCCAGGGCCACCTCCGTGACCACTAAAATAACCATGGTTCCAAGCTTTGTAGCCATGCATAGTCGTGCATAATAAAACTAGAGCTGCAGCAATAGTGATGATATATCCAAATACTTTAGCAAGACCTCTACCGCGACCTTTATCTGCACGATAAGACCATACTAAAAGTACAACACCAACAGCTAAAGCAATTAGTTCTACCCCAAAAGCTATGTCAAATAAAAAACCCATGATTGCTCTCCTTTTGATAGCATTGGTTGTTTATGTGTAAAGTATAGCAGAGAAAGTGATCTTTTTATGAGCATTCGCCGCAAAAAAAACAAGTGCAAACAAATAGTTACAGTAAATATGGATTAATTATTTGCAATCAGGTATATGGTGGAGACTTTTTGACTGCGGACAGCAAAAAATCAATAGGATGCAAGACCCGTTGCTGAGTACATCTTCTGATCTGGGCCCGACAAGAATAGCCCGTCGCCAGTAAGGTACAGTTTTGCCGAGTATAAGCTTCCCAGCTCATCTTAAATAGTGCTTTGGAAGAGGCAACATGCTCAACTTCATGGCCATACATCCCCGCCATTCCACAGCAGCCAACGTCTACCAGCTCTACTTCCAAACCAAATTTTTGAAAGAGTTTAAGCCATTGGTCACCATATTCACTATTGGCCGTTTTTTCACTGCAGTGCAAAATCAAGAAAATTTTATGATTGGGCTGGTGACATTTTATTGCTTTAAATTCCTGCTTTGCCAACCAGTGTTGAACTAAATTGACCTGCAATAATTCTTTTTGGGGTAAAACTTCCGTATATTGATTCGCATAAACCAACGTCATGCTGGGTTCAATTCCTAGCAGTGGAAATTGGTGCTGCTGAATTTTTAAAAGTACCGCTGCACTTTTTTTTGCAACTTGCTTAAATTCTTGCAAGCAACCTTTGAGATTTAGCGGTTCACCATTTTCAATTCCTTCTAGAACAAAAACATTAAAGCCCATCAAACTCAGAAACTTATAAATTGAAATTTGGAGTTCTGCTTCATAACAAGAAGTTATCCAATCAGAAACGAGCACAACGGATTTTTTTGGATTTTCCTGAATAATTTCATCTGCTGAATAAAGCTTAATCTTTTCTTGGTTTGCTCTTTGCTTAAAGCTTGGCGCACTGAGTGTCGGCAAATCATCTATTTTGAAAAATGTTTTTGAAATCCATCGACTAAAGAAATTTTGCATTATTATATTTGATATTCTGGGATATTTGCTTTGATACAATGTAATTTTTTCAGAGTTTGCGCTTACCTTGTCTCTTAAACTCATTGAATGATTTTTATAATACATCGATAAAAACTTTGATTTAAAGGAGGGCACATCAATTTGCACTGGGCATTTAGTTTTGCATGCGCCGCATCCTAGACAACCATTCATCGCATCAAATACTTCGCCTGAAAATTTATCCGCAGCTGATTTCTGAGTGCTTTCTAAGCGTAGCCATTCTCGCAGCAGCGTTGCTCGCCCTTTAGGTGAATGAACGCGATCGCGCGTCACTTTATAAGAGGGGCACATGACTTCGGTTGCATCAACATTAAAACATTCGCCATTGCCATTACAATGCAGCGACCGTGAAAATGTTTGCACTAATGATGGTTTAATTTCACGATTATAATCACCGCGCAGCTTAGGAACATTTATTGCAATTAGATCACTTTTATTTTCCAAGGGTGTTGCGATTTTTCCAGGATTTAACCTGTTTCTTGGATCAAACGCTTGTTTGATTTTACAAAGCTCTGCAAAAAGCGTTTGCCCAAACGTTTCTGGCACATATTGACTGCGGAAGCCTTTGCCATGTTCTCCCCACATAATACCATTATATTTTTGAACTAACGTCGCCACCTTATCTGAGATAGTATAATAGAGTGCTTTATCTTTGTCATCGCTCAAGTTAAGTGCAGGGCGCACATGCAAGCAGCCTGCATCGACATGACCAAACATGCCATATTCCAATCCCTCACTATCCAAAATAGCCCTAAATTCCATAATATATTCAGCCAACCTTTCGGGTGGCACTAAAGTATCTTCGACACCAGATACGGGCGTTTGAAAACTTTTGGTTTTTCCCAAAAGACCAACGCTTTTTTTTCGCAATTCCCACAAAGATCCAATTTCTGCAACGTCTCTAACAGTTTTTACTTGCAAACGCAGAGATAGAAGATTTACATCAAGGATAGTAAGCAATGCTAACGCTTGACGATCAACTTCCTCGGCAGAGTCACCAACGAATTCAACCAATGTTAAACCCTGAACTTCTCCCCGTGTGCTTTCAATATATACTTTTACCTTGGGATACAGGATATCGGTTTTGGCCAATGTTAAAATACGGCCATCAACGGTTTCAATAGCCTCTGGATTTGCTTGCAATAAAACTTTAGCATCAGCCAACGCCGATTCAAATGTGGCGTACTGAAGAATAACTAATATTTTATGCAAAGGTTTTTTTGTTACTTTAAGTTTAATTTCAGTAACTGCACAAAGTGTCCCTTCTGAACCGGCTAAAATTGCATTTAAATCAAAATTAGTTTTGTCTTTATTGACCACGCTTTTTAATCCATATCCAGTAAGCATTCTTGGCAAATTAGGATAAAGTTTTTCAATTTCAGCTTGGTGTGTCGTCACAGTTTGGTGTACCGTTCGATAAATATTGCCAACCATTCCATCGCATTGCATACATTTTTCGAGGTCTGCATTTGATATTTTTTCACTTTCGAGTAGCGTGCCGTCGGTCAATACGCTTTTAATGTTGATTACTTGATCTTGCGTTCGACCATAAAAAGTTGAACCTTTGCCACACGCATTGGTGCTAACCATTCCACCTAAGGTTGCACGAGAACTGGTAGAGATCGATATAGGGAAAAAATATCCGTGTGGTTCTAAATATTTATTTAATTGATCAAGCACCACGCCAGGTTCAACGATCACCCATTCTTCTTTTAAATTAAGTTCTTTGATGTGATTCATAAATTTCGAACAATCAATAATAATCCCGTCACTTAATGACTGGCCATTAGTGCCGGTACCACCGCCGCGCAATGAAAAATACAGCGAGTTAAATGGGTCTTGATTAGCAACGCTAAAAATATTTGAAATATCGGTTTCAGATTTTGGAAATAGAATAAGCTCTGGCATTAATTGATAGACGCTATTGTCAGTCGACATCACCAACCGGGTAGAAAGGCTAAAGTTTATCTCACCTTTAAATTGGCTGGCTTCAAGCTGAATAATAAAAGCCTTTATTAGCTGACGCATATCATTTTCTGACTGAGGTGATGACATGGTAAGTCAAACCTTTGAGCTTTGCCTTTGATCTATTTAGTATAGTACACTTTAGGTGAAAGTACTGTATATTCAGGTAATTAGAATGGAGGGCTGCCTACCGTCATCCCGTGGCTTGTGTAGGGTGGATTCTCGTGAATTACGCACTCGAGGCATCACCGGCCTGGTCGGCATATTGGCCATAATAATCTAGATACCAATCCACAAACTGAGACACTCCCTTTTCAACGCCGATTTTTGGTTTATACCCCAATTCATGTTCCAAGTTTTTAGTACTGGCATATGTTCGAGCCACATCACCCGGCTGCAATGGCAACATATTTTTCTCGGCTTT
>CAXMUH010000030.1:0-10360 GCA_964196565.1 uncultured Legionellaceae bacterium
GGTGCTGCGAATGTAACCGATAATGCATCTATTTTAATTCAAGGAAATCGTATTACTAATGCGGGGACTGTAGGTGGAGGTATCATTGGAGTGACTAATGGTGGTCCAGGTTCTAACCTGAGTGTTATTGTTGATTCTAATGTTATCACTTCAGCAGTGGTTGTAAGTAACGCGGTAAATTTATTAATAGGACAAGCGGGTTTGAATACAGCAACGGTAACAAATAATAATATAGCCGTGGAGCTTACCGGTGGTATTGGCATTGGTGCTGTAGATGTTGGTGCTCCGGTTGCTGGCAATAGCGCTTATGTAACTGAAATTACTGGAAATACAATCGTAGTCACGGGCGCTAACAATTCAGCCTTAAGACTTCTTGGTAATACGAGTGTGTTAGGAAATATTGCCAATAATACGATGTCATCTGATCCTAATACAGCTGAAGGTGTACTTCTAATTACCACGTCTGGTAGAGATATGGTGAATGTGCAAGGCTCTATAAGTAATAATGTTTTAACAGTTTTAGGTGCAGATGTTAATGATGCTGGTATTCAGATAGGTGGAGTAGGAGCTGGAAATGAATCTGTTTCTGTCGGTGGAGGGATACTTAATAATACAATTAATGCGAATGGAAGCAGAGGGATTATAACTATTGCTGGCGCAGCGTCAAGCACGGTTCAAATCTTTGGATTTTTTGGCAATACCATTAATAATTTTGCAGCTAATGAGGCGATTATTACAAATTTTGGTGGTGTAGGTACGACAAATATTTCCTTACATAATGGCACAACGGGTAGTGCAGCGAACCTTGCTGCAGCCAATGGGTTGGTCATAGTGAATATCACGACTAATCTGACAACAGATATTAACTCATAATAGATGGGGTCTATCATTTGCCTTTTCATTGCGACCGCTGCGTAAATGTGAATGTTTTGGGTGACATTAGTTGCAATACAATTTCAGCTTCTCCAACAAATCTTGGAAGTAATGCTGTTTTCATGATAAGAACAACATCCACAACAGATGGTTTAGTTGTGAGGGGTGCAATTACAAATAATGTGTTTACTAATACAGGTGCTGCAAGTTCACGCACCGTGGCCTTGCATACGTCCGGCGCACCACAATTGATTGATCTGCAAGGTGGTTTTTTCAATAACACCATAAATGCTGGAGGTAATCGAGGTTTGTCTACAACGGGTGGAGGAACATCGCCAATGATTATAACGGGCTTATATGGCAATACCTTTAATAATTTTGCTGTAGGTCAGGCAATTGAACTCAACATTGTCGCTGGTCAGACGTATATCTATCCTGGACAGGGTAATTCGGCAGACGCGGCTGGTCTTTTGGCAGCGAATAGCTTGGCTGGAGGTAATATTACAGTTGGAGCGACTATAACTTATTATTTCTTAAACGCAGGTCCTTAGTGAAACCTGGGGTCAGTATGTAGGTTGGGTTGAGCGCATGCGAAGCCCAACATCCAACTCCGCGCCTTAATAACCGTTGCGCCGCTGCGTAAGAGCGGCGCAGCACGACAGTATTAATAATTATCCATTTACCCCGGCCTACCTATAATTTTTCATTGAATTGAATTGTATAACGTTTTACTCTAATAAAAGCTTTTTCTAAACATGGGGTTGTTTAATGAGTAAGCATGGATTGCTGCGCGTTTTTTTATCTACGCTATTAAGCCTGTCCGTACTTACTTTAGCTAACTCAACTTTTGCCGAATCTTCCATGCTAGGTATTGCGCTTAGTCATGAGTTAGTTGCGGGTAGGCATGTACTTCAGCCACCTCTTATGATTTGGAAGCTAGACTTGACCTCTCGCTTATAATTTTGGCCTTATTGCCCCCCTTTACATTGCAAATGAACACATCTTACTTTACTCTAAAGCTAACATAAGAAAAAAGGAATTTTATTATGAGCAAAAAAGGATTTGCTGTAAGCTCGTTATCGATTACTTGTGCCATTTGCTTTCCTTTGCTCTCATATGCCGATAGTACAGCTGTATATGAATTTGAGAAGAATGTTCCTTTTGTGGGAACAGAGCAGCACGCCTCATTGCAGTATAGAAAAAGACCTGCACAGCCAGTGTCGATACTGCACGATGGAAAAAGTTCTGCATGGCAGGAAAACGACCACTTTGCCTCTAACTCTCATTTTAAAGCCGAAAAATTAGAAAACGTTGTTGATCTTGCGCCAGCGCAAGGTGATCTAAAATCCTCTCAAATGCTTGTTGAAAAAACCATATACCGACCACGCGCGTCACTTGGACCTTTTTACCAAACACATGCAGGGGCGTTTGGTTTATTTGACATATTTTTGCCCTACACATTCGATTCGAAATCGATACTTTTTGTGGATGGTCGTTACTATGAACGTGGCAATAGCCGTGAATATAATGTCGGCCTCGGTGTGCGACAAATTACCTCAGATAGTGAATATTTGTGGACAGCTTACCTTTTCTATGACAACAGAAAAACCCGTTTTAGCAATAATTTTGGCCAAGTTACCATCGGTGGTGATTTTCAAACCGGAAAATGGTATTTCAATACCAATGGTTATATTCCAGTGGGCAAAAGAGATGCGTTTGTTTCAAGCTTTAATGCAGCATTTTTATGCCAAGATAATACGCGAATTTGTTATGGCCGCGGGGTTGAAAGATCAATGGGCGGTTGGGACGCTGAAGCTGGATACGACATCTGGCGTGGCTTAAGAGGTTATGCCGGCATGTATGTGTTTGCAGCCGATCGCGTTAAAACTGCTGTTGGGCCAAATTTTCGGTTGCAATATGACATCACAGCACGACACAATCGCCTATTACGCATGTTTGACAAAATTGCCCTGATTGCTAACTGGCGTGACGATCAACTAGCGGGTTCAGTCTGGTATGCAGGCGCGCGTTTTGATATTACTTTAGGTAAACGGCCACCTGATGTTGGTTTCGAACGTCGCATGACCAGCTTTATCCGTCGTGACCTAAATGTAGAAATGAGTTCGGACGGCAGTGGTAGCAACGCAGCAGCAACTGAGCCCGTGAGAATTCTGCGTAACGACTTTGATGACCAAGAAACCCAAGTGGCGTTGGTGAGTTCTGCGGCTGATTTAGCTGCTGCTGCTGGTGATGCAAGGGACAATATTATTGGGCCAAATGGTACGATTACAACTGCAGCCGTTACCAATTTGCAAACGAATCAAATCCTAGAAGGCGGTGTGTTCAGCTTTACCCGTGAAGGGACGAACTTTAGTGTTCAAGTAGGTCAAAATGGCGGAATGTCTAGAGGTGGAGCTGCTGGTTTTGACCTTATTGGTATTGGTTCAGCAGCTACCATAGGACAAAATGTCACCGTTGAAAATATGAACTTTAATAACGCCGGTGCCGGCGCTGCTGATTTTGTTATTGATCACGCGGCGAGTGCCAATACGATAGGCACTGTCGTTATTCGTGGTAACACCCAAAACACAGCCGGTAATTTTATGAGCATACTTTTGGGTGCTGCAAATGTCACTGATAATGCGTCTGTTTTAATTCAAGGAAATAGTCTCACCAATGTGGGCGTTGCCGCTGGGAGTATAATTGGGGTATCCGGTGGTGGTGCGGGCTCAAGCCTTAACGTTAATTTTGATTCTAACCTGATTACTTCAACAGTTGTAACAAATGGCTCGGTAGGTTTTGGAGCCGGAGCCACGGGTATCGTGAATGTCTCGATGACAAATAATAACATGACTGTTGCTGTAGTCGCTGGTTTTAGTGCGTTGAATGTTTCTGCTGGTGGTGCTGGTAGCTCAGTTAATCTTATAACAGCTACAGGCAATACGGTCACAAGTACGAGTGCTCTCACTTCGGCATTATTCCTAGCTGGTAATGTTAATGTCTCCGGTGATATAGCTAATAACACTTTAGCCTCTAATCCTAATGGACAAGGCGGTGTGCTTCAAGTGAGCGCATTTACTGAAACTGCTGTCAATATAAATGGTTCTATAAGGAACAATGTCATTACAAATCTTGGTGCAGTTGCGACTACAGCGGGGATTAACCTTAGTACACCCCTTACGACTCAATCTATTTCTGTAAATGGAGGGATTATAAATAACACGATTATTACTAATGGGGCTCGAGGTATCTCTACTGCGACCAGTGCTGGCGTAAACGTTATTATTGTGCAAGGACTGTTTGGAAATATCATCACCGGCTTTGCAGTAAATCAAGCTATTTTTACCAATATAGTGGGTGCCGGCACAAATAATTTATATATTGGCAATGGCTTTGCTGGTAGTAATGCTAACCTTGGGCTTGCCAATAATGGGTTAGCGGTGCTAGATATGACGCTTAATGCCACCACAAACGTTTTGACCTTGAATTAGATTCGACTCTAATTGATAAAACAAAAACCACTTTATTTAGGCGGTTTTTGTTTTGGTTTGCAACCTAAGGGGTCAGATCTTGACTTCACTACAAGATCTCTAGCTTATAATTTTCTTGGCCAGGGCTTGAGTTTTTTTAAGCTTTTAGATAAATGCAAAATCGCTTTATCGGTTTGTTGGCGAGTATGGTAATGACCGGTGGTGACAATATACAAAGGCCGATGATTTTTGCTAACGACATGTATTTTGCTTTTTCTTGTCAAATGCTTTTCTTTGATAAAATGCTTGATATTAGCCAGTTTGCGGCTGGCGAGAAGCTGAATGACATAGCTGTGGTGAGGTTTGGACTTCGATTTTCTTAAAACAGAAAAATGTTTTCTGACGGAATATGCAACTTTAACTTTAGCCTTTGTAATGTGTTTGGGCTTTATTCTTATTGGCATAGCTATTTTTGGTTTTGCAACAGCGACTGCTTGGGGTATATTTTTTTCGGGTGTTCTTTGAGTGGTTGAGTTTTTAATTACACTTAATGATCTGATCTCAACTTGGCTGGGCAGTTTGGCTTGTACGATTTGGGGTGGTTTTTTGATTGCAAGCATTTGCACGCTATGATGTGTGTTGTCCTTGTGTTGATAAACCCAAAAACCGACTGCCAGCAAAGCAAGGCAGGTGGAAGCGGTAATTTTTACTGCATGTTTTTCCCAAATAGAGTCGCCGGTTTTATCGTAATAATTACGTAAGCGTTGCATGGGTAGCTCACCAGGCTCTGGCGTTTCTGCAGTCGTGTTTGGTTTGTCTAGAATTTCATGATAAAGCCAGCGTTGGGTGAGGTGATTAATCAGGCTTGGAAAGCCGCCGGAATGTTCATAGATTCTTTCAATGACGCTATTGCTTGGCATAACGGCTTGAGATTTATTTAATTTGTTAAGCCGGTATTTTACATATTGAAAAGTCTCTTTTTTGCTTAATGGTTGCAGTAATAAGCATGGCGGTGTATGTACCATTAAGCTATTTATTTTGTCTTCTAGGCTGACTTCGCCGCTTAAAATAATATGCAGTGAAACCGGTGGCTCGCCTTGAATGCTGGCCAAGTGGCAAATTGCGGCGAGTGTCGCAATATTTGAATTTTGAGCGTTAGTAAGGACTAACACGCTGGGTATATGCTGCTGGTGAATTTGGTTAAGCAGGTTATCCAGTTGTTGACGGTGGCTGGTTAGCTCTGGATCTTCTACCATGTCCCATTGCTGGCACAAGCAGGCGATAAGTTGTTGCGGTTGATAATTGTCATTGCCATCAATATTAACGATGCGATAGTCTGCGAGTGAGCTTTTGCAGAATTGATTAATCAGATGCGTTTTCCCACTGCCATTTTGGCCAAGAATCAACATAATTGGCTGGTCTGATTTGATAAAACGTTTTAAGGAATCTTGATAGTAGCTTATTCTGTTTAAAATATACTCGCTCATATTAACCATCCTAGTTAACGTGAATTTAATTAATGGTAGCTGACCAGCCATGAGTATAGCACTAACTGAACGTTTAGGTGAAACAGCAGCAGCCCCCGCTAATTAATCGCACGATGTTAGCGCAAAGTTTGCGCAAAGATGGCAAAGCCCCGTAGCTTAGCTTTTTTTGAAATAATGTTCTCATTCTGAAGTTCTTTATAGGCAGGTGGGAAAGCGCGATTTTTATCAACATTAATGACGCGTGGATTATTCACATGATTATTACCAAGGAGCTTTTTAAAAAAACGTTTCACAGGACCCGCTACACACACCTTAAAAAGATCCAGCATTTAGCCAAGACAACCATCAACCCTATGATTTGGTGAGACAAAAGTGCTTTATATTAGTGCTATATTAAATATATAGCATAAATTTATGCTTTTTAACCGGGAGTAAGACGATGAGCATTCTAACGTACCTAGTCATGAGCTTGCTTATCCTTGGATTGAGCACAACAGTTTTAGCGAAAGAAAATCAAGGAAGTTCAGGATGTCAAACACAACCTTTAAAAGATTTTACACAGGGAAATAAACACACTCTATGTAATGGCGCAGGAAATGCTGTAAAAATTAAGCTATTAACTAATTGGAGTTATAGCGGTAGCTATATCATATGTAAAAGCCCACCAGGAAACAAAGGCAAAATAACCATAACATCCACGGATCCAACTGTTGTTATTAATGGTAAACCTAGTACTGCAGGAGGAGTCTTCGAATTTGATGTAAGTCAGTGTGCGAAATATATGGCTGTAGATGGACTCCCAGTGCAAACAGGACCAGGAATACCTAAAGGTAAGCCACATGCAACAATTACAAACAATTCTGAACAAAGTATCTGTTTAGGTAATTTATGCAAACATTAAAGTTAAGGGGTCAAGACTTGACCCCCCCTAACCGTTAATAATCCTAAATGGTTTTATCATCTGTGTCGACCGCTCCTATAAACTTACTCAAACCTACTCATAGTTAGGTTTGACGTTATATTCCTTTTTCCTCCAAGCTGGTTGTGACAATCCTAATGAATCGTCACATTGCCATCTTGTCCAAAGGCGTAAATTCCCGAGGAGCTCTCGGTATTTAAAAGATGACATAAGTTAATGGCTGCATTCAGATCACGATCTTGTTTATTATCGCAGTGAGCACAATGATACTCTCGATCTTTTAAACTAAGATCTGATTTTATTTCACCGCAAGACGAACAAGTCTTTGAGCTTGCAAACCAACGGTCCGCAATCACTAACCGGTTACCATACCACTTCGATCGTAATATAAGAGTATTTATCCAGGAGAGTTAAAAGTTGATTGTTTAGGAGGAGTTTTTGTATCCGGAGGTTGCCCGCCTTGTTTTCCGTCTGAAAATAGAGAAAAAAGCCCACCGAAAGGAGAATCAGCAACTCCCCACTCCAGTGGAGCTCGCTCATCTGCTTGCTATAATTTATGTAAATCTTGTTCTGAGATGTTGTCGCTGATAATAGCTTGGCCAATTGAATTGAGTAATATAAAACGCAGTTGGTCTTGTTTCACCTTTTTATCCATTCGCATACCTTCCATCAGTTGCACAAAGGTAATGTCCTTCGGCATCTTTGTGGGGAGATTCATTTTGAGCAATAAATTTTCTATTTGTTCGCACTCAGCCGCTGTAGTTAGTCCTTTTACATGTGATAATTTTGCAGCTAATACCAGACCAGCGGCTACCGCTTCGCCATGCAGCCAGGTGCCATAACCTAATGCACGTTCAATAGCGTGAGCGAAAGTGTGACCTAAGTTTAGCAGGGCACGAATATTATTTTCTTTTTCATCGACAGCGACAATATCACATTTAATTTTACAGGCGCGCAATATAGCTTCAGAGAGTATTTTTTTATTTCGAAGCATAATGGCTGCTACATTTTTTTCAAGCCAGTTAAAAAACTCAAGATCTTTGATCAGCGCTGCTTTAACAATTTCAGCAAGGCCTGCGTTAAATTCTCGTTCTGGTAGTGTATCTAATGTATTGATGTCAATAATAACTGCTTTGGGTTGAGCGAAGGCACCAATAAAGTTTTTTCCTCCTGGGTGATTAACTGCAGTTTTACCGCCGATAGATGCGTCGACTTGTGATAGCAGTGTGGTCGGGATTTGAATAAAATCGATACCGCGCATATAAGTAGCCGCTGCAAATCCGCCCATATCACCAATCACGCCGCCTCCTAAGGTCAGCAGTGTTGAATCACGGTGATGTTTGCACTTGATCAGTTCATCGAGAATCGACTCCCAAGTGGCGAGTGTTTTATATTGTTCGCCGTCGGGTAAGATAATGGAATCAACTTGAAAGTCAGCTAGCGATTGTTTTAGTTTAGATAAATATAAATCGGCTACCGTATTATTGGTGACAACCATGAGTCTTTTATTTTGCAAATGTTCTGCAAATATAGCTTTATCGTGCAATAAATCCTCGCCAATATAAATTGGGTAGCTGTTGTTTTTTAAATTTACCCAGAGTTGATGTAGGATCATTTATGGTTTCCTTTTTTTGCGAATTTTTTGTGAGCGGCGAGTATTTCATTTGCTAACTGCTCTGGTGTCGACTTATCCGTATTAACCTGAATATCAGCAATTTCTTGGTAAAGGGGTTCGCGAGCTAGATTTAGCTCAGCCAGCTTATCTCGAGAATCATTGTTGGTAAAGAGAGGGCGCTGATTTTTTTTGTGCGAAATGCGCGTAATTTGGGTATCTATAGATACTGTCAGGTAAACAACAAAGCCATTTGACTTAAGTACATCTCGGTTGGCTTTGGCCACGACACAGCCACCGCCGGTTGCCAGTACACAATGTTCTAATTCAGAGAGCTTTCTGATGGTTTCTTGTTCTCGAGCACGAAACCCAGCTTCACCCTCGCGTTCAAAAATCCAGCTGATTTCAACCCCGGTAGTATCTACAATTGATTGATCTACATCATAAAATTCATATTTTGCCAGTTTGGCTAAACATTTGCCTGTGGTGCTTTTGCCTGAGCCCATCGGGCCAATTAGATAGATATTTTTAAATTTACGCTCCATGGTTAAATTATATCAGAAATTCCTTACGCGATGGGGGATTGCCAAGGGGGAGAATCGCGATTCTCCCCCTTGGCTGCAAGCGCGAGTTCACCTCGCGCGCAGCATCATATTGGGAAGCAATTTCGCTGGCGAAGCTAGCGAGAATTGCTGGAATTATACCAGAAATTCCTGCGATTTAACTGCATCTATACCTAGGGCGCTTGAAAAAAAGGTTTTAAAACTTTGAGGTGCCACGTATAAACGCACACTCTTACGCGGCGGCGCTGCGATTAATAAAAGACGCAACGGTACCTTAATAAAAACCCGTTGCGTCTTATCGTAACCGCTGCGCCGCCGCGTAAGAGGAAACATCTTCGAGTGGCTTTTTAGCCAAAAAGTCAAGGCTACCAATGTCAAAGCCCATACCAAAAAGGCCTAATTTCCAAACACTTTGGGTATAATAAGCAAATTATTGGTTTTCTTTCACGATGGAGGGAGTAATAAAAATCAATAGCTGCTTATGTTTATGTTGGAGCTGTTTATTTTTAAAAAGTAGCCCAATGATGGGTAAACGATTAATCCAAGGTATGCTGTTTTGGTGATGGCTTGTGCTCTGCTCACGAATCCCGCCAAGGATGAGTGTCTGCTGATTGGCAACTACCACGTGGGTTTGCAGTTGCTCTGTGATAATGGTGGGCACGCCATGGACTAATATGCCGCTGGGTTTGTCTTGATTAATATTCAATTTAAGGAGAATTTTATTAAAGGGTAAGATGATGGGGATGACTTTTAAGCGCAATACCGCTTTTTTAAACGTTATGCTGGTATTGCCTTGAGCTGATTTTTCTTGATAGGGGATCTCGTCACCGGATTCAATGACAGCGCTTTGCCGATTATTGGTGATGAGTTTTGGCGTTGAAATAATAACGGCATGGCCCGTTACTGAAAGCGCCATTAATTTTATATCTAATAGCTTTTGATTTGCGATTTTTATAAGTGGTACGTTTAATCCAATAGCGCTAGAGTGAGAGGAATCATCGAGCATACTAAAAAATATGCCTAATTGTTTGGAGGCATTATCATCGATCAGAATAATTCTGGCTTTGATTAAGACTTGGCGGATAGGAAGATCGATAGATTGAATAAAGCGTTTAATTTTTTCAAGGTGTTTTATATCATCTTCTAGCCACAGTTGGTTATTGTTTTCATCAGTAATAATATGCCCCTCATTTGAAAGTAAGCCCGAATTTTTACTGCGAATATACTTTGCAATTGTTGCAGCTTTGGTATAGTGAATACGGATGGTTAAATTTTTTATTTGTGGTTTTTGCGGTAGAGCAAAAGGATCTTGTGCATAAGTGATGTGAGTGGCTAGCAATATAATATAAAAAATTAAGTTACGCATGGATAATCTTACACTGAAGATGAGTGTTCTCTAAGGATTGCCCGAGTGTTCGAAAAATACTTAATTCATA
>CAXMUH010000031.1:0-34456 GCA_964196565.1 uncultured Legionellaceae bacterium
TGATTATTAGCAGCAAAAAACGCATTTAAAGAATTATTATCAGCAAAAATCTTCTTAGGCATCGTTGTCGATGCATAACCTAAACCACCACCAACATACAAACCACCATGTTTAGCTTGACTAGGACCTGTTTGATCTAGACCACCAGCCATTGCAAACGAAGCCGCACCCATTGTCAGTACCGCTGCAGCTGTTAAAATTACCTTGTTCATAAATACCCCTTCAATAAAGTTTTAAAATAACTTCCCTAAAAAATATTAAATCAGCACAGTCCATCAAACCGACAATTACAAAAAGCAACATCAAGCTACTACCAATTGCAAAGACAATCGGCAATGTTCCGTATAGAGGGGTTCATTACAAAAAATGAACAGATATTCAAATCCGTTATAGGTTAAAGTTGTATTAGTTATGTATTTAGTGGGAGAGTACAATATAAACCCAAATGAGTCAACATTTAACCGATAATTTTTATTTAATTTCATTTCGACAGCACATATATGAACAAAAAATTTCTTACATGTCACAAACTGATCTTGTAATGAACAAACTTAATAGAATAGGCTAACAAAGCAGCCGCTGATTCTTCATTAAGAGGTACATTTTTTAAAAGAAAAAAAACCTGAGCAACAGAGCGTTACCCAGGTTTCTTAAGAAAAGGTTACATATTGAAATAGTAGTTAACACCAACAAGAACTTCGTTATTAGAAGGAATCTTGCTTGAGTTGACCAACATTTGCTCTTTTCCTTTCTTATCAAAAAGCTGACCTTTTTCACCAATTTGATGAATTTTATCACCAAATGTATGGCTATATTCAGCAGTTAGCTCAACGTTTTGAGTAATGTTATAACCAACACCTACCGCAACTTTAGGTAAGAATTTTGCTTCGCTCGAAGAAATACTTGGTAATGTTTTCAAAAAATCTTGAACGTCCAGACCACTATTACCTTCAGTAAATGATTGAGTCACTTTTTGATTTACATAAGCAATACCAGCTTTACCAAAAATATTAAATTCATCCGTTACATAATACTTTGCAACACCTAATAAATCGATTGAGTATTGCGAATATTTAATGGTTCCATTTACTAGATCTGTTTTAGGAGCAGTAACTCCAGCTGCACCAAATGTATACTTATTTTCTGGCAAATAGTTATATCCAAGCTCAGCACCCAATAAAAAATTCTGTGTTACTGGAAATAAATAACCCATATGAGCAGCAGCTGCAAAGTGATCAAACTTGCTTTTTTGACCAATCGCTATGCCTTCGTCTGCGCCTGTGCCACCTAATGAATTCTTCTTTTCAAAAAGATTTTTAGGTGTGGTTGTCTTCGCATAACCTAAACCCGCACCAACATACAATCCACCCTTATGAGCTTGGCTTGGAGCTGTATCTAAGCCACCAGCCATTGCAAATGAAGCCACACCCATAGTCAGTACCGCTGCAGCTGTTAAAATTACCTTGTTCATAAATACCCCTTCAATAAAGTTTAAAATACCTTCCCTAAAAAATATTAAATCAGCACAGTCCATCAAACCGACAATTACAAAAAGCAACATCAAGCGTCCGTATTCGTTCATTTGCTATGTTAATTTGAGCATAATATTACCACTGAAAAACATAAATTAATATGAATTGAACAGTAGAATAGTTGATATTCCTTGCTCAATTTATAAAGAATAGGTAGGTCAAAAACGATAGGGCACCGAGAGATAACACGCCGGGCGTGAGTTTATTCCTCATTGAGTCAACAACTAATCATTAAATATTCACTTAATTACGCTTCGACAGAACTACATTTAGACAAAATTTTTATTTTAATCTTAAGCTGTTTTTATTATAGGCATAGTTAAAAATTAGCCCAACAATTGATCTAACACATCGGCCACTAGTCCTTCACTGTGCAAGCTAAAATATTGCCGACTGACATTGGTTAACAAAGCAAAGGTTAGATCTCTGTCTACTGAATGAGCAATCAACGCACCATAACCCAAACTGTTGCCCGCACTCCATACAATTTCACCATATCGCTTAGAGATCGACTTATAAAAACCAAGACAGTAGAAGTCCTCACATTCTCCCATAAAGCTTTTTACCGGGACTACTTCAAACATCTGCTTATAATTATTCACCACCACCTTGGCGCTAATCAGCTGCCTAAACCAGGTAATTAAATCGGCTGTGGTTGATACCACCGACGCATTGCTCATCCCATTAACTGTATACATATTGGTCACATCGATTACCGAGAGCTCTTTATTGTCGTTATAGACGACCCGTGGCGCTTCTGAAAAGGCCATTGAAAAAGGATGCGATACTGGCAAATAACCGTGTGTCATCTGCTCTAACAGCGCCTGATCCATAACACCATATGATAGGTAGTAAGTATCATCCAACCCAAACTCACGAAATAGATCACGCATGGCCTCCGAGGTCTTAACCCCAGAAACTGCATCAATGACTAAGCCAGCGAGAATATAATTGGTGGCTGAGTCACTAAAATAACCTCGAGATCTGGGTTCATAACCGTGCTGATATTGAACATCCACCCCAGTGATTGAGTCCAAATAGTTCTCCAGCTGCCAAATTTTACGTGGCTTAGCAGTAAAAATCTTGTTATATGTCAATGTCTTATCAAAGGAAGGCAGACCAGAGGTGTTGTTCAGTAAATCACGCACTGTAATTGGTTTTAAAATGGGATATTGAGAAACCAGAATATCAAGCAGGCCTCGATCTTGCTGGTGCTTACTCGCAACCCACTGCAACGGCGAATCCAGATCAAATGCTCGCTCATCCACTAACCGCAACAAAATCCCCATCGTAAAAAGACGACTGATCAAACCACTGCGGAACAGACCACTTGGCAGGATCTCTTTTGAAGCTTCAATATCACCCAAACCAGATGTATGATGTGAAATTTTATTCTTTTCACCAACGCTTAATAGAATTCCAGGTACGTTATAGAGCTTGTGATCCAATTTAACCACTGCAAAACCTTAATCTGTCATGTAAGGGGTCAAGTGTTGGTTTTTCCCTATTAGATCATGTTTCAATAGGGAAAAATCAACACTTGACCCCTTAACTATACCGATTTCTGCAGAAAATCCAAGATACGTTTTTTAAACCAACGCGAAAGTCGCCAAGGAGCCTCACCATGCACAAAGCCCACATGACCGCCGCGTTTATGTAAATCAAAAGTCGTGCTGTCAGAAAGCTCAAGCTTATGAGGAATGGAATTGGCTGGAACGAATGGGTCATCTTCCGCATGAATAATCAAAGTCGGATGGATGATTTTTTTAAGATGTGGGCGCACACTTGAACAAGCATAATAGTCGTCAGCATCCTTAAAGCCATTTAATGGTGCCGTTAAAAGATTATCAAAGCTACGAAAATCGGACACTTGCTTAATTTCAGCAATGGTTGCCGGCATTGGCTGACCTGCTAAAATCTTCTGAATACTCTTGCCTTTCATGCTTCGCAACAACATCCATTTATAAAATAGCGGCATACAATCAGCACTCTTTGCTAATTCAAATGGCAACGACACCGCAACGGCAGACTTTAACGGGGAGTCATTTTGTTTTGCCAGATGATGCAATAATACACTCGCACCCAATGAAAAACCCACCGCACTCAGGGATTGATCTGGATAACGCTTTTTAAAAACCTCAAGAAAATATTCAAAATCCGTCGTCTCACTCGCATGATAGCTCCGTGCGAAACGATTTAAGCGCCCACTGCAACAACGAAAATGCATAACCACCACTCGCCAACCACTTTCTGTCAAAGCACGCATCATTAATTGAATATAATGCGAATTAATGGAGCCTTCCAAACCATGCAACAAAACAACAACCGGCCTGCCTAGTTCACCCACCCAACACAGATCAATAAAATCACCGTCTGGTAAATCCAGCTGTTCCCAGGTCACCTGTTCTTGATACTTGGAGGTAAACACCATGCCCAAACAAGACTGTAAGTGACAGTTGCGCAACCACCAAGGTGGTTGAAAAGTGGCCATTTCTTTAACCCTCACGGCTTAAATCCCTTTATATTTCATCAAGTAGCGACCGGGAATAACCGGCCACCTTATAAATATAGACAAAATTTTTGAAATTTCTTCTGTCAGGAGCAATTATTTTGCAAAAGAATCAGGGTGATGGATACGAAACAGAAGTAGCCCGGACGACTTGTCGGCCGGGAAGCATCATGAGCAGCATGATTCAAACTATTTATTGCGCTTTGCACAATGTTCCTGGCCAACAAAGCCTGTCCTGAGTGAAGCGTAAGGGTTGACCAGGCTACGAAGGTTTCGAAAACTTTTTATATTTACCTAAAAAGGAATACGCGATCGGAACAACCACCAATGAGAAGAAGGTTCCTAATAATAATCCACCGACAATTACCCAGCCAATTTGGTGGCGTCCTATGGAACCAGGGCCGGATGCAATCGCTAATGGCAACGCGCCAAACACCATCGCCGCAGTAGTCATTAAAATCGGTCTTAAACGAATCGTAGCGCCTTTGACAATGGCCTCATGCAAATCAACGCCATCTTTGCGCAATGAATTAATAAATTGAGTTATCAATATTCCGTGCTTACTAATCATCCCAATCAAGGTCACAAAACCAATTTCAGAATAAATACTTAACGTTCCACCTCCCAATCGCAACGCAATAAGCGCGCCGACAATCGACAGTGGGACACCGAGTAATACAATAAATGGATCAATAAAACTGCCAAACTGTGCTGCCATCACTAAATAGATAAAGATAATCGATAAAAAAATAATGCCCGCAATCGAACTGGACGAGTCTACAAATTGTTGTGCTTTCCCTGAGAATGCATAGGTTACATTCGAATGTAACATTGGCTGAATATTTTTCTGGACATATTGAACCGCTTGGGACTCAGTAAAACCAGGATTGACAGTTGCGGTAACAGAGCCTGAACTAAAGCGATCATAATGCGTCAATGATCCTTGCCCAACGATTGGTTTTAGTGTCACCAAGCTTGAAACAGGAATCATATTAGCAGCCGAACTTGTCGCCGTAGTTGCTGCAGTTGCGCTCGGCGTACTGGCACGCACATAAAGCTTACTCAACGCATTGAAATTTTGCAGATCCTTTTTCTGCATTTGCACATACACCGGATAACTTTCATTATTGGATGGAACATCCGTCCAATGCCCACCGCTCATCATCGCACTAACCGTATCAGCAATGTCTTGGATATTAACACCAAGAACCGCAGCCAAATCACGGTTAATGGTAATGGCATACTGCTGGTTATTAAATTTTAAATTGGTATTTATATTTGACATGCCGGGATAATGTTTCATCATCGCCATCACACGATGCACCGCACCTAAAAGATCATTGGTATTACCGGTGGTCATCAAGTTCACTTGAATATCACTGCCTTGCAAACCGTAATTAACAATATCAGGCTGTGAGGCAACCGCGGTGACCAATGGCACGTTGGCGAATTTCGCATTTAACGCTTCAACAATTTGAACGGTCGATTTTTTACGCTCACCCCAAGGCTTAAGAGTAACATTTATGTGCGCGCCACTGGAGTACACTTGCGAGATCACTCCAGAAACCGACGGCATTTTTTGCATCATCTGCTCAAGCTGCTTAACATTTTTATTGGTGTAATCCAAACTTGAGCCAGAAGGTGATGCCACCGATACTTCGATAAAACCAATATCTTCCTTAGGAATCAACTGCGATGGAATCGTTTTAAATATCACAAAACCAACGGCTGCAAAAATCAATAGCACAATAATCACTTTAAAACGATTGGCTAACATGGTCTTTAAAAATTTCTGATAAAAATTTGAAAGGCTATCAAACGTGCGTTCAAGCTGTATATTGTAACGCGACTCTTTAGAATGCGGCAATAATATTTTCGAACACATCATCGGTGATAAAGTTAACGCCACAAAAGCAGATATAACAACAGCAGAGCCAAGCGTAAAAGCAAATTCTTTAAATAATTCTGAGGTGAAACCTGAGATAAATCCAATCGGCGCGTACACAGCCGCCAAGGTCAACGCCATGGCAACCACAGCAAAGCCAATCTCTTTACTGCCTTTTAGTGACGCCTCAAACGGCTTCATGCCTTTTTCGATATAGCGATGAATATTTTCAAGCATCACGATGGCATCATCAACGACAAGACCAATGGCCAACACAATTCCCAATAAGGTCATAATGTTAATCGAAAATCCAAGCAGCTTGATCACGCCAAACACCGCAATTAAACTCACTGGTATCGTTACAATCGGAATCACAGCCGCGCGTATTGATCCCAAACATAAAAATATCACCAAGATAACGAGAACTACCGCCTCCAACATCGACCAGCCGGTTTCATCAATGGATGATTTTAAAAAGGTGGTCACATCATAATTTACACTTGCGTGCATGCCGTCCGGTAAGGTCGACTTTAGCTGCTCAAGCTTTTGGCGCACATGAGTCGCCACCGTAATCGGATTGGCATCTTGGAGTGGTTTGATCATCAACTCCACGCCATTTTTGCCATTAATTCGCATCGGAGCATCTGACAAACTCGCGCTACCAAAATCAACTCGTGAGACATCTTTTAGGCGTACCGTACCTTTGGCATCATGACGCAAAATAATATTTGAAAATGCACTGGCACTGCCGAGCTCAGTTTTACTGACAATCCCATAACTGCGTTCTGGCCCTTGAAATGAGCCGGCTGGAAAATAAATATTATTTGAAAGCAATGCGGTTTTAATATCCGTAACCGTGATATTTAATGCTGCCATTTTAGAGGCATTCAGCCAAATACGCATTGCGTAAGAGGTAGAACCCAAAACATCAACTTCACCCACACCTTTAACTTGTCGAAGCAATGGAGTAACGGTCTTACTCAGATAATTTCGAATTTCAATATTGGATTTTTCTTTATCGGTAAATCCAATCCCTAAAATGCGACTGCCTTTAGCGCCAACATTAACAGTAGGCAGTGTCATATCCGAAGGCAATTTATCTTTTATTCCAAAGGTTTTGTCACGAACCTCTGATGCTTCTTGCTCAAAGTTGCCGCCCAAACGAAACAATACGGTGATATTACTGTATTGAGCGCTTGAACTTGAGGTGATCGATTTTACCCCATCAATACCCGCGAGTGCATTTTCGATCGGTGTAGTCACCTCTGAATCCATTAATTTAGCACTGGCGCCTTGATAATAAGAATTAATGGTAACAACGGGAACTTCAAGTTTAGGGAAAAAACGAATCTCTAATGACTGTAAACCAACAACACCTAATACGACTAAAACTAAGGATAGTACGACAGCTAGAACGGGTTGACGAATTGATATTTCAGGGAGCCTCATCTCAATCCCCTATGTATTTGACTTGATGATTTTAATTAAACTTCCATCGTTTAGCTTTTGCTGTCCTCCTGAAACGACGACATCTCCTAATTTCAGCCCAGATAAAATCTGAACTTGGTTGGATTTACGTTCGCCGATTTTCACATATTTTTGTAAGGCCTGATCTCCTTTAACAAAGTAAACAAAATAGCCTTTAATATTGGCTTCGACCGCTTGCTCTGGTAAAACCAAAGCACCTTTAGTCACAGAAGTTTGTTCTGATACATGAACAAACATGCCAGGAGATAATAATCCCTTGGTATTATTAATTACGGCTTGTACCGCGACAGCACGCGTATCGGGGTTAACTGTTGGTGAAATATAGCTAACCGTACCATAAAATGTTTTTTTCGGGTAAGCATCAACTTTCACTTGAACCAACTGTCCAGTTTTAAGTTGTGGAATTGAATTTTCTGAAATTGAGTAATCTACTTGTAGCTGCTTAGTATTTACGATAGTAACCATCGGTGTGCCCACAGCAATATAATCCCCCACCTGCACGTTGAATGTGCCTAACACACCGTTAAACGGCGCGAAAACTTGCTTACTGTTTAAAACCGACTGTGCTTTTTGCACATTAGCTTTAGCGCTTTCGACATCCGCTTGCAATTGATCGAGCTCTTGCTGCGAAATCGCTTCATTTAATAATAACTTTGAACGTTTGTATTTGGTTTCAATTACGTTAAGTGAGGTGACGGCGGATTGATACTCAGCGGTGGCTTTAGCATTATCAAGCTGAGCAATCGGCATGCCTTTAACAACCTGTTGTCCACTTTTAAAATTAATTGCGGTGACACGCCCAGCATCCTCGGCACTGATCACTACTTTTTGTACTGCTTCAAGACTGCCTAATGCCTGAACACTTTGTGGAATATCCGCTTTTGAAACTTTAATTACTTGAACGACAATAGCATTTTGTTTCGATTGCTTGACTTTTTTAGGCTTGCCTTGTGCGCGGGCAATTAAACTCCCGTATGTACAAATACTTAGAACTAAAATAACGCCTATGGAAATTAATCCTGACTTCAACCTAAACTGCATTTACCCTCTCGCTCGCTCACTGCTAATCTTCTAATTTTTGGAGTATATCTGGAATAGCGACTTGATTCCATATAATGTAACAACATCCTTACAATTTCCTAAGCTTATTTTAAGGTTGCTGCGGTATAATAAGGACTTACAATAAGCTAATAAGTAGCAAAATCAGGAATACTTTAATTTTATCTTCAATATCAAAATGTTAAAAGGTGATTTATGAGTGCTAAACAACAGTCATTCCAGCGGATAAAAACACCCAAACAAAATCAACATCAGTGGCGCAAAGATGGAAGAATGCAATCACAGCTGCAAAACTTAGTGAACAAATACTCAAACCAGCTACAAAACACGCCTCAAGGTCGTGCCATGTTGGGCAAATATCTTGTAAATGCCAAATTTGACCCTCGTGCTGCCAATCAGAATCTTCTAAACGACATTAAACGCTATATGACACCGAATAATAAACCTGCAAATGACCCCAACAAATCAGGCGCTGCATTAGATCAAACGCTATCGAATGGTATGAGCCCACTTCAACAACAACAATTTGCGGAACTAGCAGGCGTTCTAGATGCAATGAATCTTCAGGATTCAGCAGAAAATCAACTTGAAAATAATGAACATCAAGCAAATGAACACGGTACAGATAATACAGTTGAAGAAAGAACAAAAGAAGAAGAAGCAGAAAAAGATTTACAAAAAAATGAAGAAGAAAAAACGGAAAATTCTGAAAGCGAGTCAAAGAATGACTTACAAAATGACAGCAATAGACCTACCCCCGAATTAACACTTAAAGCTTTTGATGAAAGCAAAAAACCAGAAGAGCTGGAAGAGCTCACTAAAAAAGGCACTGAAACCAGTTTATTTAAAGAAGTCTTTAAAAAAGGTGTTGAAGCATTTGCCGGTGAGAAAGGAGCTGAAAAAAGTAGCAGTAGCCTACCTACCCCATCACCATCCATGGGAGGCGGAGGCGGAGGCGGAGCTGGAGGATAGCAATCGATTGAATCACGCGATGCGTGATGCTTCTCGGCCGCGCAATCTATGATTGCTTGTCCGGGCTACGTCAGGGACTCCGTCATTCCTGCGTATGCAGGAATCTCATTAATTCGGCGCTTAACTCAAAAGATCCCAGCTTTCGCTGGGATGACGGCGGTGAGGCTTTCTGGGATGACGATTTGTTGGGCTACTCACCAATTTTTGAAGGTGGGCAATGATATACATTCCCGATCGCAGTAACACCAGTTTGCTGGCTGCTTCCTGAGATTCCACCAAAACCATCGCTTGAAACAGATCCGGTGCTCGATGCACGGTTTGTAATCAACTGCACATAATTGCCGCCCATATTAGCCGCTCTATTTCTTAAGTCATTTTGCGCGCCTTGTTCTAAGTTACGGTTAGCGGTAAAACCACCGGTAAAGAAATTACCTTGGCTACCATTTACCTGCCCGAGGAATTTACATCCACGAGGCGCTTTATTCGGTGATGCAATCACACGGCTGGCAGCTGGATTCAGTATAATTGAAGCACAACCCGCTAACAAAACTGCAGGTACAAGCGTTAATAAAATTAATGATCTCTTAAGCATTGCTTGGGTTCCAAAATGTTGTTATAGAAAATGTTAGCGATCATACCAATCCAGGCGGAATTATTCAATCTCTTTTACCAATCTCATCACCACCGCATCTTCTCGCTTAAACCTTCCTGGGTAGTATTTTTTACGCTTACCGACTTCTACAAACCCCAAGCTTGAATACATCGCTATGGCTGCCTTATTGGATTCGCGCACTTCAAGCCAAAACTTTTCCGCGGGTTGTTGCAACACCTGGTGCATTAAATATTGCCCCCAATGCTGGCGCTGATATTTTTTATCGACACCAATATTCATAATCAAACACTCATCAAATGCAACCTGGATAATAACAAACCCCACAATGACATTATCAATTTCTAAAATCCAATTACGATATTGATCAGTAAAACACGTTAAAAAAACTTTTAACTTCCATGGAAATGGCATGATTTTTTGCGCCATTTTAGCAATGGGCAGCGCATCTTCCATCGTCATTTCACGCAAAACAGGCTTATTTAAATCATCCTTCATTTAAAGCTCTTATAGCAACTTGCAAATCCACCCACACTTTTGCTTTTAAGGATTTATTTTTTAGCATAGCACTTGGTGAATGCGTCAACATGATGTGTAAATGATTATGTTGAATTAATTTATGAGGCGGCAGCTCAGATAATAATAAACCATGTTCCGCGCACTCCCCCAAAGAAATCAATACCGTTACTGAATCAGGTAAATCACTCAGGCTAAAGTGTGATTGATAGCCACCCTGGGATTGCATTTTTGTCGCTTTGACAATAGCCGCAACCAACTCGGCCTCTTCCTTAGAGTTCCCCTTTGCCGACGCGATCAAAACACCCCTTGCACCAAGCTGATAGCAATAGCTTTCGCTCAATTTCTGATCGATAACAGGCGACCCTTGTAAACGCCAAGATTCGATTTGCATATAATTTAAATAGTCAGTTTGTTGCATCATGTCTCCTAAATCAATTAGTCTACCATTCTGATTCGTCACGTGTAATAATTCAACTGTATTTTCACAGATTGGAAGAACTTAAATGAAAAGAATTGCTGCCTTTAACCGCAAGCAACGCACCTTACTGATTGCACTGACACTTTTAATTATCGGCGCGATTCTCTTTTCTGCATTTCGTGATAATATCCACGCCGTAATACCCGGAAAAGTCTATCGCAGCGCACAACTTTCTCCATCCGCCATTAAATTGCTTGTTCACTTTAAAGGCATCAAGACCATTGTGAATTTAAGGGGCGAAAATCTAGATAAAAGCTGGTATCGCAAAGAGATCAATGTCAGCAAAGCATTAAATATCAAACATTATGATATCCGACTTAATTCTAAAAAGCTGCCCACTCACCAGCAACTTGAAATGCTCAGTCATATTATACAAACAGCACCAGAGCCTATTTTAATTCATTGCGAATCTGGCGTTGACCGTTCTGGTTTAGCCAGCGCAATGGCGTTAATTTTATTAAAAAATGCACCACTTAAAATCGCAGAACAACAATTCTCTTGGCGTTATTTTGTTACTTCAGACAAAAGCATTGGTAAACTGGTTTTTGCAAGATACCATCAGTGGTTAAAACAACACAATGAGAATAGCACCAAGTCCACGTTTTTAACATGGGTCACGAGTGTTGCTCCAGTAGCTTAATAAAGCGAATTCACTGATCCCTCTGAACCGCCGACCCTCAACAATTCATAATACTCATACTCAAGGGCAGATGGCTTTCTAATATTGTCAAATAAGCCCGCTTTGAAATTAAGTGGTTTTTCTGGTATTACCGCCGCCATGCAACAAAAAAGCATGGCAACAAAGGTGGCAACCTGAGTTGTAAGATAAGATAAGAACTGCATAATACCAAGCCCAACCCTCAGCGGTAATGCGTGTTGCTTGACTTTTTCTTGGATATCAAACCCCTCATACGCCAAGCGGCCATCAACCACATCCGTACATGAAACGAAGTGGGTTAATTCAACTGTACTACTTTCTTGACTAGCCGGAGGGTAATAATCATCGTCTGATTTTTTCTCTCCATCCACCACAATTGAAACAGGGCTGATGTTTTTCAGAGAATTCTGTATAGATTTATCAATATGATCCAACAAGAAAATCGCTTCGGCTGCCAATGTATCTAATTTCCTGTGTGCTCCTTCGCAATTGTCTGACCAACGCAATAGCATCTGGCGCATGGAAATCAAGCGCGGAATACGTTCTTCTATACTTAAATCTTTGGAATCAATTTCGTTATAATATCGATCAAATTCAACTCTGACGTTGGTAACAAATTTTGACTCATGTTTACTATCAAACTTGCGATACAAAAAACGCGGCGCCAAATCCTTAGCAAATTGAATCACTGCTAAATTAGTTTTCTGTTTAGCAAGCGTCTTTGCTTGCAATTGTTTTTCCGTTATGCTGAGCGGTTTAAGATCGACATCGAGCATAAGAAACTGGTAAGCAATACGATGAAGAATTAAGAAAATATGCTCCGGCTTTTCAGAGCCCTCATATTTTTTTTTCAACTGCCCAATTAAATCCTCATCTAACTGACAGCTATCCTGTTCCATCGCGCCTATTTGGTAAATGGTTTCACACTGTTCAATCAAGACATTGAGCGCGTCCTCAGTTAAACGAGTCTTCTGGTTAGCCCCTTTTGCCATCAATGTGATAATATCAGCAATAGATTCTACGGTACCGAAAGCACCCACCTTACTATAAAAATGGTTCAGCGCGTAATAAAGGTTCTCCAGTGCAACAAGAAATTGCTGCGGCTTTGTCTTAACATGTTTAGCGCAATACTGCATCCAGCGCCATTGTTCAATTAAGCGCTGCAAGTCTTTATCACGGCAAGTTTTAGCAAGTTCAGGAATACTATAATCTGGATCTAACACGCTACTGATGCTTTGTTGGAACCTAGATTTTAAACCTGCATAACGATCATCAATATAGCGTCCCACAAACTGCTGACAATAAGCATAAAGTAAGTATTTTTCTGGAGATTTTTCACCACATTGCGTAACGAGTGTTTGCCATTCTAGCCCAAACAATGTTTTCAAGTTGCTCTTAAGCACACCTTTTGTATCAAATAGATCAAAACAAGCTTGATCCATCAATTGGTTAAACCAAACCTCAAACTGTTGTCTAGAAGCGTTTGCTGCAGAAAAAGAATTGATAAAACGTTTAAGTGAAGCTAGGTGATCGATCGATTCAAAAAAATTTTTTAAGAAAACGTGTGGTTCACGGCTTCTCAAAGCAAGCTGGATGCGCTTTTGAATCTTCTCTTTTATTAGTGCTTGGCTCATTGTTTCTAGAAAACTTCTCACAACATCGCCCTTAGTTATCCATCTCATTCCATTTTATGTAATCCCTAATACCGGGGCAACTAGATACTCCGCTAAACCATTGAGATAAAGCCCCCTTAATAAAATTGACCACTATTTACTCGATTAGGTGAATATTTTCTTTATTTATGGAAAATACCCAGCTACCATGTATTCTTAAAAATGTAAGTACAAAAATTCAGACAGGTAGTATATGAGCAAGAAAATATTCAGCATAATCATTCCAGTGGTCGTTATCGCCATCCTTATAGCTTGTGGATTATGGTATCAACACTATAAAACCATCTTCCCAAGTACAGATGATGCTTATACCCAAGCTCATGTGGTTAATATTGCGCCAAGAGTTAGCGGAAAAGTGGCAGAGGTTTTTATTCATCAAAACCAACATGTTACCAAAGGTAAACTACTTTTTAGCCTCGACAAAGAACCCTTTAAACTGGCAGTAGACGAATCCATCGCCAAACTTGATCAAATTAAAGACAAAGTTGATGCAGCACAAATGGGCGTTAATGGTGCACAAGCTAAACTCAACCAAGCCAAAGCAGAACTTACCAACACAGAATTGACCAATAAACGAACACAGGCGCTGGTTAAACAAGGCTATGCCTCCAAAGCTGCTGGTGATGATGCCGTTAAAAACCTCAGAGTCGCACAACAGTCAGTGTCAGCGGCATTCAGCGAATATAAACAGGCCATGAATCAACGTGGCGTCAAAGGCCCTGAAAATGCGCAGCTGAAAGCCGCAGAAGCGTCTCTAGCACAATCCCAACTCAATCTGTCTTACACCGACGTCCGCGCACCCGCTTCAGGCTATATTGAAAATTTTGACCTTCGTCATGGCGCTGTATTATCCGCCTTTCAACAAGCTTTTGCTTTAGTTGAAGATGGGGCTTGGTGGGTTTCAGCCAATTTTAAAGAAACCGATATCGAACGCATACGCCGCGGACAACAGGTTAAAATTAAAGTCGATATTTACCCCAAACATGTATATAGAGGTAAAGTCTTAAGCTTAAGCTCCAGCAGCAGCACCAGTTTCTCATTACTTCCTGCTGAAAATTCAAGCGCTAACTGGGTGAAGGTCACGCAAAGATTCCCGGTTAGGATCTTAATCACAGACCCTAATAATGCCAAATTCCCACTTCGCGTCGGCGCTAGCGCTGATGTAACAGTCAACACGCGTTGATCCGCTAATGAAAGCAAACCCTGCGATTTTAAATCCTTGTCAGCAAAGCATACAAGATAAACATCGTATGTGGGTTATTATCACCATAATGATGCTGGCCATTTTAGAGGTGCTCGACTCAACCATTGTCAATGTCTCACTGCCGTCGATGATGGCATCGCTTGGCGCCAATCAAAATCAAATCACCTGGGTGCTGACTTCGTATGTGGTCGCTTCTGCTATCGTTCTGCCATTAACTGGCTTTTTAACCCGACGTATCGGGCGTAAACGTTTTCTATTTATTTGCGCTTCTGGATTTATGTTAAGTTCTTTTTTCTGCGGCCTGTCCTCTTCGCTGAGCGAAATTGTAATCTTTCGAATAATACAAGGTGCGTGTGGGGCATCCTTAATTCCTATTTCTCAAACCATTATGCGAGAAACATTTCCTCTGGAACAGCAAGGCAAAGCCATGGCCATTTGGGGTATCGGAATTTTAGCTGCACCTGTTTTTGGCCCAACCTTAGGTGGCTTTATCACTCAGAATTTAAACTGGCGCTGGGTGTTTTATATTAACTTGCCTTTTTGCCTGATTGCTTTATTTTTAATTGCAGCGGTTATTCCAAAAGTCAAACCGGTTCGCATCAAAATCGATATGCTCAGTTTGATTTTAATGGTTTTGGGGGTTGGGGCCCTACAAATCTTCCTGGATAAAGGCCATGAAAATGGCTGGTTTAACTCAATCTTTATTTTGAGTTTAGCGGTAACTGCTGCATTTTGTATTCTTTATTTTATCTTACGATCCGCTAAAATCAAAAATCCAATTGTTAAATTAAGTCTTTTTAAAGACCGTAATTTCACTTTATGTTGCATTCTAATGATGTTCTTCTGTGGTGCTTTATTCAGCTTTATTACCCTGCAACCCATTATGCTCGAAAACTACTTTGGCTACAGCGCGATGACAGCCGGTGTCACCATGGGCTTAACAGGAATACTTAGCGCGGCAGGTATGATGCTTTCCTCATTTTTGATGAAAAAAATAAAAGTTAAATACATAATTTCACTTGGGCTGCTTATTGCAAGCATTGGACTTTTGCATGAAAGCCAGGTTAACTTACTCGCAGCCCAAGAATATTTTTTCATCTCTAATGCGCTGATAGGACTTGGCATGGGAACAGCGATGGTGCCGCTGTCAACTTATGTTTTCGCAACCTTAGATCCAAAAGAAATCGGCGAAGCCTCCGGATTATTTAGCTATTCGCGTATGCTCGGCACCGCCATTGGTATTTCACTTATCATGACACTTGTCAGCCAACTCACCCAAACCAGCTGGCATCAACTGGTGGGCTTTATCACACCATTTAACACCAATGTTACATATTGGTTGCAACACCAACAGTTGAATTCACTCACACCCATCGCTGTGGCACGCCTTAGCTCAGTGGTGGCAAAGCAAAGTGGTATTATTGGATTTATTGATGCCTTTAGAACGCTGTCTTTAATTTTGCTATTACTAATCCCTATCGCTCTTTGCTTAAAATCCGTTAAACTGACATCTGACACCCCACAAGGACATTAATCAGGGATATTGATATATTCCCTGGGGCGCTTGACAATAAGGTTTTAAAACTTCAAAGTGCCACGTATAGACGCACACTCTTACGCGGCGTCGCAGCGTAAGAGAAAACATCTTCGAGCGGCCTTTTAGCCAAAAAGTCAAAGCTGCCAATGTTAAAGCCCATACTAAAAAGGCCTAATTTCCAAACGCTTTAGGTATAATTGATTACCATTAGAAAATAGGAGGAAGAATGATGCTACCAAAAAATAGAGCACCAACACATCTCGGTGAGACGTAGCTGGTGACTTGAAAAGCAATTTGTTAGAATCAATTAAACAAAAAGATTACATGACTAATGGAGAAGACTATGTCAGATTGCCTTTTTTGCAAAATTGCTGGTGGCGAAATTGAAAGTGATATTCTTTATCAAGATGATGAAGTTATAGCCTTTAATGATATCGATCCCAAAGCACCACATCATATTTTAATTATTCCACGCAAGCATATCTCAACCCTCAACGACACCACGGAATCCGATAAAGCATTACTCGGCCATTTAACAATTGTTGCCACCAAGCTAGCAAAACAACTTGGCATTGCAAATGACGGCTATCGGGTATTATTTAATTGCAATAAAGCCGGCGGTCAGGCGGTTTATCATATTCATCTGCATTTGCTCGGCGGCAGAACAATGACGTGGCCTCCGGGCTAAACCAGGCTCCGTCATCCCGTGGCTTGACCACGGGATCCAGTTTTAATTTCTGGATACCGCGGTCAAGCCGCGGTATGACGAGTAAAGTAACGCGGACAATCTTGAATGCAACTGGAGCTGCCGAGGTAACATTGAGGCTGACTTAATTATAACTTGCTACCTTTGCCGCAGCTATTTCTATACTATCATCTTCTAAATTCACTCCAAAAGTTTCGCATAATGTTTCTCTTGTTCTTCTACCAGAGTAAAAAAATCCTCTGCCATGTTTTGCGTAGTGAATAATGGATTTGAAAGTAGGTTCTTCATTAGCATTTACGCGCCAGCCACTACGACAGCCTGGGGTATAAAAGAGAAAAAATTTCTCTACTAATTCTCGACTGTTATTATTTATGCTATCGGCAGATTCAATGGGCTTTATCTCACTCATCTGTTGAGTAAGCTGGTTTACCCTCGACACAACAGTTTCGACAACTCGCTCATCTGTTAATCCCTCGACATTAATTACCTCAAGGCCCATTGGGTACGTGTGCTCTTTTCTAAAGGCATTAGAATATGATTTTGTAGAACCTTGGTGAAGATGGAAAAAGACATAGTGATCTTGCAAAGGGTTTTCCATTTTCAGGATTTTTTCTTGCATACCTTGTACATGCCCAAGTCCAACACGACCAAACACACTAGATTGTTCTGATGCATAAGCTTTAACAAACATTTCGTCACGTTCAGCGCTGCGCTCTAAAGCTCTTGTTTGATCTTGCTTAGATTCATTGCCGCTAAGCCGAGCTTCAATATCGCCATTTGCATGTTGAACGAAGGAAGCATGATCAAAGTCTATGTGCTTACGTGTAATACCATGCTCTGAACAGGCTTGAAATAAGTCTATTTCCTGAGTTAACTTAGCGCCACCCTGAATAAGCCTGAGGAATCCTGCGCGATCTTGTTTTATCGAGCTGGCCCAGTTTAAAAACTTGTCATCAAGATGAGCGGGTTCGATGTGCCCTTTCGCCAAGGCGATTAAAAGCCGTCGATTTTCTTGCATTTTTCTTAAGAGCTGTAAATACATTTCAGGCGGTAAATTTTGCCCTATTTCATCAAAATAGGTTTCAACACCCATTGCTTTTAATCTTGGCACTAACAGCGTGAGAACTTTCTCGGTGGTTAGATCAGAATGATCTTCACCAAATATTAGCCTTAATCTTTTTACAGCTGGCTTTTCTTCCTCAACATTTTCCTGAGGTAAATTAACTTGTTGATTTTGACGCATGTAATCCCCTTATCTATGTTAGCGAGCTAACTACGTGCAAGCTCTTTTTCAACTATACTACGGTATTATTAAAATAATATTATTAGATAGCAGAAATGGCACAACCTGAAAAGCCTGGCCTCCGGGTTAAACCAGGCTCCGTCATCCCGCGGCTTAACCACGGGATCCAGTTTTAATTTCTGGACACCGCGGTCAAGCCGCGGTATGACGAGTGAGGTAGCCCGGTCAGCGATAGCTGGCCGGGAAGCATCATGCGTAGCATGATTCAAACTAAATATGAAAATGATACGACGCAGACGCCAACATTGTCTGGGTAACTGCATTACTGCGAGCGGTAGCGCTGGAGCTACCCGCACCCGCTGTAAAGTCACCGGTCTGGGTAATGGTATGATGCGCATAAATCGCAGCTACATAACTTAATCCAAAATACCAGCGTTGGCTGACTCTCTGTTTCAAGCCAAGACCCACCCTAAGGCCAGCTTTTGTCTTATTCGTGGATAAAGACAATGGACTATTAAGACCAGCAAGCGTATTAAAGCTGGTATTGATGGTGATAGTCAAACTCGCAACCGCTAAACCAATGCGAGCATACAGCAGACTATTTTCTGCAATATAAACCCCAGGCAACACATCGAGATTAAAAACAAAGGTTCTGAGTTTATAGCTATTATTGGAAACAAAGGTTTCTCTTAGCGGCGTGTTATTAGTTTGGTTGTAGCGATTAATGTTGTTTGCGCTGCGGTTAGTGCTCAAATCTCCTGAAATTTCTGCACCGGCATAGAGTTTATTAAAGTTGCGCCCCACGCCAAAAAATAAATTAATTAAAAATGAGTTGGTGCTGACCGTTTGTGTGTCCGGGGCAAATTGATAAACCGTCGCAGCAACATTCGATTGGCTAACGATGGTGTTATCAGTCACATCATAGCTTGCGATCGATGACCCAAGGCCGAAACCAATATAATACTCATACTCTCCGCGAGTACTCATTGGTACGACTTTGTTTACTGGTTCTTGGACGCCTCCGGCCAAAACACTTACCGGCAACAATAATAAAAATAAAAGAGAGGTTATTTTCTTATTCATAAAAGTTCCTTTTTTATAAATTTACACAGCAACAAATATACCCGACGCGGTTAAGTTTCAGGCCCCGTCATTCCGGCGCATGCCGGAATCTCTTGAGTTAAACGCCATCTTAATGAGATCCCAGCATACGCTGGGATGACGGCGTCCCAAATTTCAAACCGATTCAGGTATATATAATCAAACAATCTCAGCATGTTGTTGTGTGGCTGCTTCCATTTGCAGCTCTGTTTCTTCTGTCTCAAGCGCACAACGCCGAGATAATTCAAAGATTAATAAACTCACACCAGCAATCGCCAGAAAATCCCAACCAAATGGAATAACATTCACACCACCACCAAAGCTACCAAGGTAGGTCACCATACTGATAATGCCGATATAAAAGAACACCCACCAGGCTTTCGCCCATTGTAAATTAAGATGGTGGCCATGTTTTGTCGATTTAAAAATCGCAAGCACAACATAACCGACAATAATTGCAATTACCATTTTAGACACAATGTCCCAGCCGGTCCAAAACACAATTAAATTACAAATATAAAATGCGATTAAACAAAAAACGTTAGCAAATGGTACTCGAAAAGGTCTAGGATGATTCGGCAGTGTTTTACGCAATACGACCAACGACAAAGGCCCAACTGCATAAGCAAAAACTAAGGACGACACTAAAAAGCTCATCATATTTTGCCAGGTTGGAAAAGGCAAAAACAAAAACATACCAATCACAAAATTTAGCGCAATAATGCGAGTCGGTATGCCATATTTATTAATTTTCAGTAAACTCTGTGGCAAAAAGCCACTCTTACCCAAGGCATAACACATCCGAGCTGCCGTCGCAGTATAAATTAACGCGGTACCAAATGGTGATACCGCGGCATCAACAAATAATATTTTTGCAAACCATGCCAAACCTAAACCAATCGCAATTCCCGCAAACGGTCCTGCATCGCCTGTAAAACTTAATTGACCCCAACCATACATAAAGGAATGCCCATCCAGAGCACCAATAAAGGCCACTTGCAATAACACATACAAAACAATACAAAGCGCCAAACCACCAATAATGGCGATCGGAATTGAGCGCTGTGGATTTTTTGCCTCACCCGCTAATTGAATCGCCGGAGAATAACCAATAAAAGAAAAAATAACCCCAGCCGATGGCAATGCTGCCAGTATGCCTTTTAATCCAAATGGTGCAAAACCACTGGCGGTAAAATTACTACGATGAAAGGCAAATGAAAACAAAATAAATAGGGTTGCTATGGGAACAAATAATTTTAAAATAACCACAAATGAATTTGTCCTGGCTAAAACTTTAATGCCAACTGAATTTATTATACAAATTAAAAACAATAACACCGCGGCCACCGCGATGCCTGGCATAGTCAACACATGGATTCCGTTTACCGAATGCATTAACCATGGGATATAACTGGCTGCATAATGCAATAACGCCATGGTTTCAATAGGCGCCACCGCAACAGAAGCGAGCCAACCAATCCACGACATGGCAAAACTGACTAAAGGTCCATGACTTAACTGCAAAAAGCGCACGGTACCACCAGCTAAAGGAAAACTACTGGCAAGCTCGGCAAACGTCAGCGCGATCACCATCATTAAACATCCGCCAATAACCCAAGCTAAAATAGCTGCAGGCCCTGCGAATTTTGCTACAAAAAATGGGCCCAGCAACCAGCCTGAACCAATAATTCCACCAACCGCTGCGAACAATAAAGACCAGGTTCCCAGTGATCGCTTTAAATACATATTGATTGTCTCATTGTTTAAAATATAAAATCGAATAATCAGAATACCTATCCTGACCATATAATGTCAAGCTTGTCCTGAAATGAGACGAATCAGTTGTGTTGTTGGGCTTCGCACGTTCAACCCAACCTACTAACCCGAGGTAGCCTCATTCCAGCGTATGCAGGAATCTCACCACATTGGCGTTTAACTCAAAAGATCCCAGCTTTCGCTGGGATGACCGGGAAATAGCGATTATAATAAACTACAAAAACAGCAACTAAGGATTAAATAAATGGCAGTTGATAAAGCTAACTTAATTTGGATTGACCTAGAAATGACCGGTCTAAATGTCGAACTGGATAAAATCATCGAAATTGCCACCGTAGTTACTGACTCTGAGCTAAACACAGTCGCTGAAGGCCCTGTGTTTGCAATCTCGCAACCTAAAGCACTTTTAGATCAAATGGACGAGTGGAATACAACCCATCATAATGACTCCGGCTTAGTTGAACGAGTATTGAATAACTCAGTTAGCGAACAAGTGGCTGAAGCCGAAACAATCGCTTTCTTAGAGCAATATGTTCCAAAAGGAATATCGCCCATGTGTGGCAACAGCATTTGCCAAGATCGTCGCTTCCTTCATAAAGATATGCGTTCACTATGCGAGTACTTCCATTATCGCAATCTCGATGTCAGCACATTAAAAATACTGGCGCAACGATGGGCGCCCGCACTTTCAGCTAAACTAAACAAAGAACCACAGCATCTTGCACTCGCAGATATCTATGACTCAATCGAAGAATTGCGCTTTTATCAAAAAAACTTTATCCATTGCTGAGAGTTTTATGCTCATAATCATGGTTAAATTGGACATTTATCACGGCTAGCATTACTATTATAGAAATATTAAATCGCCTGGAGAATAAACAATGAGTTTTCTTATTAGTCTGGTTATTGCATACCTATTGGGCTCTGTCTCTTGCGCGATTTTAGTATCAAAAATGCTTGGCCAGAAAGATCCACGCACACAAGGTTCAGGTAATGCAGGCGCCACCAATGTTTTACGCTCCAGCGGCAAAAAGGCTGGAATTATGGTCCTGATTGGCGACGTGCTTAAAGGCATCGTTGCCGTTATCATTGGCATTTTATTACATCAACATGGCATGGCGCTCGGTTTTGTCGCACTGGCTGCCGTGGTTGGGCATATTTTCCCAGTGTTTTTTGGATTTAAAGGCGGCAAAGGTGTTGCAACTGCTGGCGGCGCATTGCTGGTAGTTTCTTTTTGGACCTTTATCTTTGTCTTAATCACCTGGGGCTTAGTTTTATTTTTTACTCGCTATGTTTCATTGTCATCAATGATCGCCGTTGTGGCAGGACCCATCTATTTACTTGTCGGCGGTAATTATATTTTCTTTTTGCCCTTTATTATTATTGCAGCACTTATTGTTTGGAAGCACAGCGACAATATTAAAAGAATACGTGCTGGCAGTGAACATAAAATAAAGTTTTAACCTTGTCTTATTAACCAAAAAACTCATTTCCATAATTGCCTAAACGCTAGACCTTATCTAGTGATTTTACCCATTTCCAATATAATCACTGATATTGCAGACTCGCGAAAAGAGGTCTACGATCAATTTCTTACCATATTCTCGTTTACAGCAAACAATTAATACGGAGGCATTATTATGAGTCGTCAATCGCACACAGGTTCAACTACAGAAGACGTAAAAGAAGAAGCTGTCGTTCCAACAGTTACAAAAGCAAAAGATAAAGTAATAAAGTATATGCAAGATATCGAAAATCTTGAAAATTTTTCTGCAGAGCAAAAACAAGCATTCTATGCGTTTTTAGTGGAAAAACTGGGCTCTTATGAAAAAACGAAAACTCAACCAATTGTTGAAACATTAAGAAAGGCTGTCACTGAAAATCTCGAGGGCGATCACCTTAATGCTGCTTTTTTTAAAGCAGCTCAAAGCTTGCTTACAAATTTTAATCGTTTCAAGAATCTCGAGAAAATCGTCAGTCGCATTTATTTATGCTATTTCTATTGCGCAACAGGATTTAATAACCCACAAGCTTGGGAGCAAATCGCATTATTACATAGCAATGTAAATTACTCGCCCCCCCTCGACAACCTCACCAAGTACATCTATAGGCACATAGCCACACTTCCAAGCCTCTCTAATTATTATCATAAGACTCTCATCAATATGAGTATTACGGTTATCTATCTATATCATCGTGCTTTTCATGAATATTGTTGCGACAACCAGTTCGATGCTATGCTTAGGACTGCAACAGAAATTAATCGACTGTTTCAAGCTACTGACCGCCAGCTCGTCGCCAAATTTTCATTAGACACCCTAATTGACATGTCACAAAAACTCATTGAAACTTATTTAACAAGCGCTCAACCTTTTCATAATATGGTGGACGTGGTAAAAATTATTGTTAACAGCAATTCCACACTATTAAAATTAACCCACGCATTAGCAAGAAACCTCGGTCATACCCGGCATGAAGACATTCAAACCCACCTCTTATCAATAATAGGAAGTTATCAAGATTTACTCGCCAATCTTAAGTCTCAAAGAGGTGACTATAGACAATTAATTTGCGAAGGTATTTTACCTCAGGTTAAAGCCGTTGCCGCTGAATTTGATTCTCGAGGCTATTTTATAGAAGCCTTTGAGACACAAAAACTTTATGTACAAACATGTCTGCAATACAGCACGCCAGTTCATGATGGCTACCAGCTTTATTTCGATTATGTTAATCATACTGTTATAGAACAGGAACGACATGTTGAGGAACGGAATGCAAGGGCCAAGAAAGGCCCAGACTTATTTGATTTTCTAAAGGAGGGGATTGAAGCACTTAACTTTGTTGTTAACCAGGAACATGATTTCACAAGCTGTAAAAGAGCATTAGAACTACAAAAAAAATGCCTAAATCTCCAACTTCCCCTCAGCTCAACATCTAGGATCAGCGTAAGACAAAATATCGAAGCACACTTAAAAGAAAACGATGAAAAAATTGAGCGTGCAACACATAAAGAGAACTATCAACAAATATTTGAAGATGTAAAATCACAAACTGAAGAACTAGATGCTGTGGATATGACAAAAATTTACGCCCAGCAACTTTTTCAAGTACAGTGGCGAACATTAAATCGCTTAACTGGCTCCAGTATTGCAGAAGCTAAAGCAGGATATTCGGGTGACACTCGCCCCGTTGCAGACAAATGTTTATTGTTAGTACATCAGCAAAGACTAAATGTAGTAGTCAAGATAATTAAACTTTTAACTGCGCGTAAGCTGCATCTCCAGGAAAAAGGTAGTACATCAAAGTTAAGCTATATTGAAGGCCGGCTGAATTCGCTTAACGGTAATCAAAGAGCTTTAGAAATGGTATTAAAACAAATATCAGCACGTCTGCAAGACACAAGTTCTCCACAACGTGTAAAAAGCAATGGGATCCGCACAACGGCAACAGAACAGCAAGGTTTAGTGGAAGAAAAAACATTTACTGCACCAAGCACTCCACCTGTAGAGCGTGCACCCTTACCGCCAACCACATCTAATCTTTCAGCTAGTGCAGTGCCACTCGTTAGACAACCTAAACAAGATGCATCACCACCGCTACTTTCTTCTACAATTACTATCCCAGCAATACCCGAGTCAAAGGAAGTTCGAGATACTCCAGTGATACCTGTTGCACCAGCGCCACCACCACTACCATCGCCTATAAAACATGCGCCGGCTACACCGCAACCTCCAATTAACGGTTCTTCAGCTAGCCAAAAAATACCACCCGCGCCAGAAGTACCTTTACTACCGCCAACTGTTGGCGCAGCTTCAGCTGTTCCAAGTGGAGAACAAGTTATTCCTGTGATACCTAATGCGCCACCACCACCCCCACCACTACCATCGCCTAAAACACGTGCGCCGACTGCACCTCAAACTAACGGTTCTTCAGCTAAAGCTACAGTAACACCCGCACCAAAAGCACCTTTAACGCTACAAAGACAACCGTCAACGAACTCAGGTCTTGCTGCACATTTAAATGCAATCACCTTGTTTAGCCGAGACAACCTAAAAAAAGCGCTTCCTAGAGAAGAAGCCGAAAGTAAAAATGGTGGCAGAAATGAATTACTTAGTGCGATTAAAGGTCGAGGCAAAACTGCTTTAAGGCCCGTCGAAAGACAACCACGCAAGCCGCCTCCAAAAACAGGACTCGCCTTGGCGTTGGAAAAAAGAATGAAACAGATGCGGGATGTTGTAGCATCCTCTGATGATGAAAAAGTAGAAAAAAACTCTGGAGGTGAATGGGGCTCATCAAGTGACAGCGAGGGAAGTACTAGCCCTACTACCTAGAAAGTAACCCGGCCGGCCCTCACGCTTCGCAGAGGACAGGCTCCGCCGGCCGGGAAAATAAAACCTGACCAACAGATCCCTCGGCTTCGCTCGGGACGACATCCGTGTCGGTTGACCAGGCGAAAGCGTATAAAGCCTGAGTTTATAGAGGAAAATTTCACGTTTCAATTCGACTTAAAACAGCGTCAAAGTAACACCATTGCCTTGTTATCTTTTGGGGTCAATTTGCAATTTATACACTCAACACTGTTTTTATCTTATTTTTAACACGCCCAATCTTTATGCACGGTTTAGACTACTAAGAAGCCAAAGCATATCTTTTTTTTGGCGTCGCATATGCTCTTGGTTATTTAGTGCCAATGGCGGGTAGGCATTAACTAGTGGCCTTGCCCATATTACACGCCTAACCCTGATAATTTGTCAATTCTAGCAGGATAAGATAGTCTTAAGTATTCCTTAAATCTAAAAGCGGGGGCCGTATGCGATTATTTTGTTGTTTTGATACTCCATTAAAACCCAAATCGTATGAAGAAAAACTTACATCTGCAGTAAGTAAATTTCTTAACATTTCGTGTAAGGATCTTTTCTTTCATAGTAAAATTGCTAAAAATGATCCTTATAATATACTTGATCGAGAAGCATATCGTTTTGTAATAAAAAATAATGAAGAGACGCTATCTCAGGCCCGTAACTTTTTTAGCCAGATTAGGTCTATTAAAAGTAGGATTGGTCAAAATGATAATTTTGATTTGGATAAAGTTATTCGCTATTGTAAAAGTGAGAATAATATCACGATCACAAGGCCTGGGATGAACATCCTATCGAATAAATTGTTATATATAGCGGCAGATATGGCGGAAACAATCATGAAGGATGAGCTCTCAATTTGTATTATTCCAGAGTTAGAGCTAGAAGAAAAAAAAGAAGATTTAAATACTTCTTTATCAGCATCAACATCAGCATCATCTTCGTGTTAATAAAAGCCAATATGAGATCAAATACAAATGCTGAAGAGTATTGAAATCGTAAGCAATGGAATGAACCCATCCACCTTTACAACGGCTTCTAAAGAGCCGATAGTAAATTTTTACTAAAAACAAAGATGGAGGGTTCATCATGAATGAACCCACACTAGGAATTAAACAACAGGTGCTGGTGATGTATCTGTTGTTACAGAGGTATTACCCTTGCTGGATTAAGATGAAGATAAAGGATTTGCTGGCATCAGCAAAGCACTTGCGTCAACTCCAAGAGGGGGTTTTTCAACGACTATTCCCTGTTTATCGATATGAAATAGCTTGTCATCATAGCGAACTGTATTAAATCGCTTATTTCGCTCATTTTCAGGCTTCAATCGATCCTCGGGCGTGTTATCGGAGGATAATAACTTTGCTACTGCTCGCATGGCATATTCTTTTGGTGAAACTTTCCTTAATACAAACACAGAATCTTGAACACCGGTTTGCTTTGCCGCTCTATATAATACATTCGCGATTTTTTCAAATGCCTTTAAAAATGGCTTTGCAGCGTCTTCAGGTTTTGAGTCTCTTTTTTCAGGGGCAGGAGAAACCATCACTTCAGCTTCAAAATGACCATCTGCATATTGGAAAATTTCAAAGCGCACTTTATTGTTATTGGTTCCGAGCGTGGCCTGTTGATACCCGTTTTTATCGTTGGTTTTAGCATCTGAAACATCCGAGCCCGTCAAATCGAAACTCTTATCCAACTGCAGTTGTTTAATCAGCTCCCCAAAATTAACTTTATTTTTTATAAGGGAATCAGGTTCACGCCACACATGCTTTTTCGTCTGCGTGTCAGTATCTTCTGTCACAATCGCTCTCCCACCGAGTCGGTAATATAGATATGCCTATAATACCAGTCGAATATTAAAATAAGCTTAACTGCTCATTAGCACGGAGGTTTAAGCTCAATAATTGGCCAGCGCGGCTTAACCTCGATGACTAAGTCGGCTTGCTGTCCTTTTGATAGTCTAAGCCAGCCGGTATAGGCCACCATTGCACCGTTGTCTGTGCAAAATTCAGACCGCGGATAAAAGACTTCGGCACTTAATCGCTCTGACAACTGCTGCCGTAATCGCTTATTTGCACTCACACCACCCACCATCACCAATTGATTCAACCCAGTTTGCACCAACGCGCGCTCACACTTGGCAATCAAAGTATCGACCACAGCGTCTTCAAAAGCGCGAGCGATATCGGCCCTGGTTTGTTGATTGTCGTCATTGTCTCTAAACGTTTTTAACGCATGGGTTTTTAAACCACTAAAACTAAAATCACAATTTTTGCGATGAATCATCGGCCGTGGAAATTGAAATCGTTTGGGATCACCGCGCTCTGCTAGTTTTGCAAGTTCTGGACCACCTGGATAAGGCAAACCTAAAATCTTGGCGGTTTTATCAAATGCTTCACCGACCGCATCATCAACGCTTTCACCCAATAAAGTATATTCGCCGACACCTTTCACATGCACCAATAAAGTGTGCCCACCTGAAACCAAAAGTGCAACAAAAGGAAATTGTGGTTTTTTCTCTTCTAGCATTACCACCATTAAATGCGCTTCCATATGGTGCACGCCCACAGCTGGAATCGACCAGCCATAACTTAATGAACGACCAATGGATGCGCCCACCATTAATGCGCCAATTAATCCGGGTCCTTTGGTATAGGCAATTCCATCAATATCTTTTGAAGTGCATTTAGCTTCTTTAAGGGCTTGTTGAATTAAAGGCAAGGCTTTACGAATATGGTCGCGTGATGCAAGTTCTGGCACCACACCACCCCACTCTTGATGAATTTCAATTTGACTATAAACTTCATGTGCAATTAGTCCCTCTGTTTGATCATAAATCGCAACAGCTGTTTCGTCACACGAAGTTTCAATACCAAGAACGCGTTTTATCATAATGATTCAAAATAAATAATCACCTGGCCGACAAAGTCGTCCAGGCTACGGGTGCCAAAATTGGCTTTGATGTAGCCCGGACAAGCAATCATAGATTGCGCGGCCGGGAACTATAAAGTTTATTTTATCAAACCTAATTTTTTCACCATCTCACGTTCTTGTCTTAACTCATCCAACACGGTTTGAAATTTTTGCTGGCCAAACTCGTTAAATTCAACGCCTTCAATAACTTTCAATTTGCCATTTTCTGTGCGACATGGAAAAGAAAAAATTAATCCTTTATCGACACCGTACTGACCGTCGGAGCACAACGCCATCGAATAACCTTCACTGCCTTGCGTTTCATTTACTAGCGCTTGCACACCATTAATAGCTGCATTCGCCGCAGAAGCTGCAGAAGATGCGCCACGTGCTTTTATCACTTTCGCGCCACGTTGCTGCACGATCGGCAGAAAATCATTAATTAACCATTGCTCATTAATCACATCGACAACCGGTTTGCCCTCGATGGTAGCATGATAAAAATCAGGGTATTGATTCGCAGAGTGATTACCCCACACAATCATGTTTTTTACGTCATTGACGCTAACGCCTACTTTCATGGCGAGTTGTGATTTCGCTCGATTTTGATCTAACATGGTCATTGCAAAAAAGCGATCGCTTGGCACATCCGGCGCTGCATTCATCGCAATTAAACAATTGGTGTTGCAAGGGTTACCGACGACAAATACGCGCACATCGTCTGCGGCATTATCATTAATTGCCTTGCCTTGTGGCACAAAAATTCCACCATTAATTTTTAATAAATCAGCACGCTCCATGCCTTCTTTTCTTGGAACCGCACCAACAAAATAAGCCCAATTAACACCGTTAAAAGCAACATTGGGATCAGCTGATGCAACAATATTTTTTAATAATGGGAATGCACAATCTTGTAATTCCATTACCACGCCTTCTAACGCTGGCAATGCCGGTTCAATTTCTAAAAGGTGCAAATCAACCGTGGTGTCCGCTCCAAAAACCTGACCCGATGCAATACGAAATAATAATGCATAACCAATATTGCCCGCAGCTCCGGTGACTGCTACTTTTACATGTTTTTGACTCACAAATTTCTCCTCTTTTCATTGATAAATTTTCTAACCTCAGCTGAACTGGATGGATCCCCCAACGCCACAAACGGTGGATTTATGACACTGGCTTTGGTGTTGTATTGCAAAGGCTCACCCTCCAAATCAACAATCACACCACCCGCTGCAACTAAAATACATTGACCTGCTGCACTATCCCATTCACCGGTTTCACCTAAGCGGGGATAAAGATCCGCTTTGCCTTCGGCCAACCAGCAAAATTTTAGCGAGCTGTTTACTCGCTCAATTTGGGCGCCGTGTTGGCTTTGATAAATTCGTAATAATACCGTCTTACTTAAATAACGCCCCAAAACAATCCGGCAGTTTGCCCAATGCATGGTCGACGTTGAAATCGAGACTGGCAAGCTGCTTGCCACTTGCTTAAATGCTGCGCCATCTTGTGTGGCATAATAACAAAGATGCAGCGCCGGTGCATAGATTACACCTAAAATTGGTAAATGTTGATCTATCAGCGCAATATTTACGGTAAATTCATCACAACCTTCGACAAAACCACGGGTTCCATCCAGCGGATCCACCAGCCAATAGCGCTGCCAAGTTTGACGCTCAGTAAATGGCAGAATGATCGACTCTTCGCTCAAAATCGGAATATCTGGGGTTAACTTTTGCAACCCATCGATAACGATTTGATTGGCCTTTAAATCTGCTTCGGTCAACAGCGTTTTATCTTTTTTACGAGTAATCTTTAAACTTTCAGCTTGGCCGCCATGATAGTTTAAAATTGCATCACCTGCCTGCTTTGCGATTTCAATCACTTTCGGTAACAGTTGCTCTAATGATTCACTCATGATTTTAATCGCCTTAAAAGCTGAAATAAGGCCGCTTGGCTGCGCGCCTCATGAAATTCTGGCTGCGCCAACAACGCATCCACCTCGGACAATTTCCAAGGCACTACCTCGATTGGCTCGGGCTCATCGCCCTCGGCCTTTGCTGGGTACAAATCCTCGGCCAACACAATATCCATCATTGACGTCATATAACCGGGAGATGCGCTCACCCGGCCTAAAAGAGTCATCTGCTTAGCGCCATAACCCACCTCTTCCATAAGCTCACGCTGGGCAGTCTCTAACAACTCTTCGCCCTGATCAATAGCGCCCTTCGGAAAACCGAGCACATAATCATCCACCCCGGCCCCATATTCACGAATTAACAGGATAGTCTCTTTGTCCAACAAAGGAACTACCAGCACAGAACCCCGCGCGCGACCGCCAATACGTTCAAAATTGCGCTCTTCACCATTGGAAAATCGCAAATGTAAGCCTTCAATGGTAAAAAAAGCACTTTGCGCTAGCGTCGTTGATTTGATAATGTGTGGTTTCTTACTCACAAATGGGCAACTCCTAAACACCGATATGATTAACCGCTATTCTATACCATTAAGCCTCTATATTCATGTCCCCTGGTGTGTGCAAAAATGCCCATATTGCGATTTTAACTCGCATGCCAAGCGTGCTGAGCTACCTGAAAATAACTATATTGAACAATTGCTTACCGAGCTTCGCAATAAGCAATCCTTGATCCAGGGGCGTGAAATAAAAACAATTTTTATCGGTGGCGGCACGCCGAGCTTATTTAGCGCCAATGCCTACCAACAATTATTTGCTGGCATTCGCACTATCGCACCAATTGCCTTCGACGCCGAAATCACATTAGAGGCTAATCCAGGCACGATTGAAGCCAACCGATTTGCAGATTATCGCGCTACGGGAATTAATCGTTTATCGCTTGGGATTCAAAGTTTTCAAGATGATAAATTAAAAAAATTGGGGCGCATTCACGATAGTGAACAAGCGTGCCGCGCCATTGAAATTGCCAAAAGTGCAGGTTTTAATGATTTCAATTTAGATTTAATGTTTGGTTTACCCAATCAAAGCATTGATGATGCTTTATATGATTTAAGTAAAGCTTTCGAAATGCAATCCAGCCATTTATCGTGGTATCAATTAACCCTTGAACCCAACACACTATTTCATAAATATCCACCTAAGCTCCCTAAAGATGATTATCTTTGGGAAATGCAAGTTGAAGGCCAAAAATTAATTGCCAGTCAATTTAATCAATATGAAATTTCCGCTTATAGCAAATCAGGATTCCAATGCCAGCATAATTTAAATTACTGGCGCTTTGGTGATTATCTCGGCATAGGTGCCGGCGCACACAGTAAAATCACCACTGAAAAAGGTGATGTCAGCCGTCATTGGAATATTAAGCATCCGCAACTGTATTTAAATGCCGCTGATAAAATTGCCAACCAAAATAATATTGTAGCAAATGATTTGCCTTTAGAATTTATGCTCAATGCGGCACGATTATATGAACCCATTACGGTGGATTTATTTCGACAAAGGACTGGTTTAGAGCTTAATGCCATTGAAAAGCCCTTGCAAAAAGCGCTTGAAAATGATTTTTTGAAATTTACAAACGATCAAATTGTGATAACGAATCACGGTAAACAATACTTAAATGAATTATTAGAATTGTTTATGCCATAAGCTATTAATAAAATTTTAATCTACGCATGTTAAAATAGTTTCTACTAGGGAATCAACTCTACTCGAGGGAAAGCACATGCGTAGATTATCAGAAAACCAAAGAAATTCCGTGCTGGCATCAATTAATGGCTGGGCACCTCGCGTTATTGATGAGTATATCGATATTGAGCGCGAAGAAAAAAGCGGCGTAATTAACGCAGACACCCTTGGAGAGAATACACTAAAGCTTGCTAAAGAGCTTGCAGCCACGCTTTATCAAGTCGGGCAGCAACAATCCATTGTACCTGCTGCAGCGTTTATCGCTAAGTTAGAAGCTGGTGATGAGTTAGGTTTTATTTTAAAGCTAATGGATAACCCTTGTAATGTAAGACCAATGGATCGCACCTTAAGAGGGCATGAAAACGAGATGAAGGAAATTATTGCCGCGCGATTTATTGCCTTTGCAGATACAATCTGCAAAGAATATGTAATCGACAAATTTAAGCTTGATTTAGAGCAGCAACCTCAACTTCCACTACCCTCAGCGCCGCCATTTGAAGAATTTATAGCTGAACAGATGAATTATATCATTAATTTTCGTGCTTCAATAAGTGCATCGAAGGAATTATATAATAAACGCAAACAGACGATTCAATATATTACCGACTCTGCAAAAATCGCCTCATTAGGCTTTTTTTATATGGCTTTCGGGTGCTTTTATTGTGCCGGTGATTGCGGTGAGCTTGGACTCGCCCTAGCAGGTGTTGGCGTATTTTTATTATTACTGGGGATTGCTGTCTCCGCTGCTACTTATTTGTTTGTTGCCGCCGGAGCATCATTAATCTATGGTGTCACTAAATTCATTGATTCACTCGCTAAAATAACCACCGTGTTATATAACCCAATCAACTCGATACGCGGCTTATTACGCGCGGCAATGATTGGCATTGGAACTTTGGGTGCTGTAAAAGGTGGTATGCTTGCCGGCGCGTTATTGGGTACAGCCATAGCACCGGGGCTTGGTAGCGCGATTGGCGCGGCACTTGGCGCTGTTGTTGGTGGATTTTTTGGTATCGGACTTGCCGCTTATATCAGCAAGCACGCGCTGCAACTTATCTCCAGCACGGTATCTTCAAACCCCATTAATCCAAGTAATCCGTATCGCTACACACTGACCACGATTCAAAAAACGAGATTGGACAACATGGGCGTAAGAATGGATGAGTTCAATTCTGTATTAAAAGAACTTAAAGCCATGAAACAAAATATCCCCTTTTGGGCCCGCATAAAATCCAGTGACAATGGGCGAAAATTTAAACGCGAAGTAAATAATATCATTGAAGACTTAAAGAATGGTTTGATTGTTGAAGAAAAAATAGAAGTGAATGGTAAAATATTTACACTCTTTGATCAGAATTCCAAAGTTCTTCATCAACAACCCGCTCGAAATCATGCGTATCTTGAACCCAGCGCACCACCATTCGAAGCAGAGGATTATGGGTTTGCCCAAGTCTATGACCAACTATTGAAACCTGTCAGCGCACTGCCATTCGAAGAACTAACGCCAGAATTGGGTTGGAGGTAACCCGGACAATCCTCACGCTTCACTCAGGACAGGCTTTGTTGGCCGGGAACGTAAAAATTATTTCACAATCTTCCAACTGCCATCAGGCATGCGACAAGCGCGTCCATAGGCATTTTTTAAGCGGCCATTGATATTCACTTTAGTTTGATATTCACGGCAATACTTACCATGACTTCGATAATCTTTCACCGGGCGAACGGTGTAGGTTGTATTACTTTTGCTGTTAGTCCAAGAAGATTGTTGGCCGACCGGCGTCGTTACAATGGCGCTTTGCATATTCATTCGATCTTGCCTGTCCATATGTTGGCCAATTTGGTTGCCTACGATGCCGCCTATTAAAGCGCCTCCGAGCACGCCAAGCCATGCACCTTGACCGTGAAACGCTGCAGCACCCAAGAGGCCACCCGCAGCCGCACCAGCAACCGTGGCGCCACCCGTATTATTGCCCCGGCGCACATCCGGATAAACCGAATACTAAACCCACCGATAGGGTTGAAGCTGTTCCAATCATAAGCAGTCGTCTCGAAATCTTAATCATTATTTACCTCGGCTATAGTTATACTATTATCTTTAGAAACTGATTATAATGAGGTCCTACTAAAAAATCAGGTTATAATGGTAACAAAACTGACACATACAAAAATTACGGATTAAAAAAGGATCTAAGAATTATGCAGTCTAATACCCCCGTATTAATCGTCGGCGCAGGCCCCACCGGTTTGCTGATGGCTTTAACTTTAAATCGCTATGGTATTCCTTTTCGTTTAATTGAAAAAAAATCCGAACGCACCCAAACTTCTAACGCACTCGGAATTCATGCGCGCACTTTAGAATTATTGGAAGACTTAAATATTGTGGAGCCTTTTTTAAAAGTGGGTAATCCCGTTAATGGTGCCAACATGCATATTGACGGCAAAAAAATAGCAAGTGTCGATCTTAGCAAAATCAAAAGCGTCTATCCGTATGTATTAATTGTTCCACAAAGTGAAACCGAAAAAATTTTAGAGCAAGCGCTACAAAACAATGGCATTGAAGTTGAAAGAAAT
>CAXMUH010000032.1:0-2551 GCA_964196565.1 uncultured Legionellaceae bacterium
ACATACCGCTCTGGTGGGCACGAGCACAAGAGGCTCTTATCAAGTTGCCATTAAGCCTTTAGAAGAAGATGTCAGTACGGATATGGTGATTACCACTAGTAAACGCACGTATAACTTTGGCCTGGTTAGCAAAATGGGAGAATCGACGCAGGTGGTTAATTTCTATTATCCACAGGAAACATTGCAAAATGCATTGGCTAAGACTCATCAGTTTAAATCTGAGCTTGATTTGCAAAATCAAACAGTATCTTCTAGCTCACTGATCGCTATCAATCATTTAAATTTCAACTATAAATTACGCGGTGATCATGCGTCCTGGGCGCCAAGCCGTGTATTTGATGATGGGGATAAAACCTTTATTCAAATGCCGTCTCTTGCTGAGCGTGGTGATCTGCCCGTCTTATACATTTTGCGAGGCGGAAAGATGCAGCTAACAAATTATCGTTATCGACAGCCGTATTACATTGTTGATGGTTTGTTTCGAAAGGCCTACCTAATCTCGGGTAAAGGTCATTCTAGGGTTCGAGTCATTATACAAAATAAACACCGGGTGTAAATCAATGGATAAAGGTAAATTTTCAAAGATATTTCCAGATCCGCCATCTGGGATTGGCTTATCGAAACAATTTTTCTGGACGTTGGTTGGTGGGCTAGTGATTCTTATGGTGCTGTTTTTGTATTTTCTACATCACTACCAACCTAAAGCAATGACAATTGGACAAGAGCAAGTGATGATCAATCATACTGAGGCAGTTAGCTTGATTGAAGACATTAAATCTCACCACAGTAAACAAAAACCAGTGATTCAGTTTTCGCGTATGACTTCAGTCGATAACAATCAGACCAATCACGTTGATAAACCTTTTTTAAAAGCGGCGGCTAGCTCCTCTATTTCTGTTTATACTGGATTTAATAAGAGCACGGGTACTCATGAATCTCAATTTGACAGGCAGTCCTCAAATAAGCTGCCTAATAGTGACAATGGTCTTCGTTTACCTCAATCGATACGTGTAAATGCATATCAACAACAGAATCAGCAAAGTGAAAAAAGCAACTTCTTAAAGGATGCGGCTAGAGACAAAGGATCAATGATTGGATCACGTGCGCAACTTGCTAGATCGCCTTATACATTGCATGCGGGAACCATACTGCCAGCCACGCTGCAAACGGGTATTAACTCAGACTTACCGGGAACCATCATTGCCAAAGTGAGGCGCGATGTTTTTGATAGCGTCACGGGAAATTACTTATTGGTGCCCCAAGGAAGTACGTTGATTGGTACTTATGATTCAGAAGTGGCTTATGGTCAAAAACGTGTGTTGATTGCTTGGAGCCGGTTGATACTCCCTAATGGTGTTAGTCAAAATCTAGAGGGCCAGAAAGGGGTTGATCTGATGGGACTTGCTGGTTTGCATGACAAGACAAATAACCATTATCTGCGTTTATTTGGTTCGGCATTAATGTTCAGTGTGTTTGGTGCTGCGGCACAACTCAGTCAGCCGCAAGCAACTGGCAGCACCTTAAGTCCACAGCAAATTATTGCTGGCGCTATTGGTCAACAGCTTAGCCAGACCGGCGCACAAGTGGTTGCCAAGAATATGAACATTCAGCCAACGCTTAATATCCGTCCTGGGGCTAATTTTAATGTGTTGCTGGCACGAGATTTGATTTTACCTGGGCCTTATGGAGTAGCCAAATGAGGTTTAGGATAAGACCAGGCTTGCGCCATTTTTTAACGTTGCTTTACATCCCAACGTGTCTCATCACATTTGCATATGTTGCTGGGATTCGCATTAACTTAACCTCTTCCATGCCATTAGGGCTTTACTATTTTTCAAGCAGCTCAACAATTAATTGGCCAAAACGTGGTGACATTGTAGCGGTTTGTTTGCCTGAAAATATCGCCAAAGAAGGACTTAAGCGCCACTATTTATTTTATGGACACTGCCATAGTAATGGAGCAGTGCATAGCATGGCGGTCCTCAAGAAAGTTATCGCGGTGCCTAATGATGAAGTGATTGTCACCGACACACAAATGATCGTTAACGGGCGAGGTTATTTTGCGCCGCAGCAGGCTACAGATTCGAATAACTTACCTGTTACACATTTTATCCATAAGCGTTTTTATAGCCATGTAACAGGCTTTTGGTTGTATGGTGAGAACAGCCCAGTGCGTTCATGGGATTCGAGATATTACGGCGGTATTGCGCGTAAACATATTATTGGTGCTTATAAGCCACTTTGGGTTTCAAGAAAAAGTGGTGGTTGGTTTGGTGATACGATTGGCGCCACTGTGTCGCGGGGCGCGTCACCAGGCCAGTCAGCACCCAACAGAAACAAAAACCCAGCAAACTCGCACTCTAGAGGGGGATTCGTCTCCTATTTTAGCTAGGGCTAAAATTTCCTGACCACACACCCACAACGACTAAAGTCATGAGGGAGTGTGGTCAGGAACCGGAGACAAAAAAAATAAGTGCGAGTAGGGGGAGGGGGAGGGTAAAAGGATAGAAAGAAGAAGAAAGAAAAAAAAGAAAAAAAAGAAAAAAAAAGA
>CAXMUH010000033.1:0-3226 GCA_964196565.1 uncultured Legionellaceae bacterium
GTTCTTTGACACGAACAATTAAAGTGCTTCCATGACGTCCCAAGCTAGCTGTATAAAAAAAGCCAGAGTCATAAAGCATTTTTAAAACTTGATTGCTTTTCTGGTAATCAAATCGCTGACCATCATGAATAGGAATATAACTGCGTACAGTGCTTGACTGTAAGTTTTGCAAACCACGAATTTGAATGCGATGAACAATAAAGCTTTGACTAGCGACGGCAATGCTGGCGAAAGAAAAAAGGACAGCAACGGTAACGATGCGTTTAATAAAAGATCTCATGATAATTGATACACCTTGTTCCTATACGGTTTTCGAAAGGGAATCCATTGATAAATAATAACGCAACCCTAAGGCGACGTTAAATAAACAGAAGGCATTATAACATCAGCTTTGAAATTATCTATAGATCAAGTCCAAAATAATAATAACCATATCAAGTTTTGCTTTTTATTTTTTATTTTACAGAAAATTCACAATCAAAAAGGAATATTTGTCTGTTCCGGGTTAAAAAAAAACATTACAGAAATTGCTGTGACAAACCATAAAACACAAGTGCGTAATTAAATGCCAAGCCAAGAGCCATAAACACCTCAGACTCAGATAAAATGATTCAATCATTATCTGTTCAGTTGTTGCGCTGGCCCTGTGGGTAGCCGGCTAGCATTCAGACGTAAGTGCATGGTATCATCCCAGTTATCCAACAAACTCAGGGTTAAATGCAGTCAATGAAAGACAATATATCCATACCAATGAAGGTCATAGGTCCACTTCGCATCATTGGCAAAGAGGTAAACACCGAAGTTAAAGTGCCTCTAGCCACCTTTGAAGCCCCCATGTGGCCGTCAACCAACCGAGGCGCAAGCGTCTCACGTCACACAGAAGGCGTCCGCTGCACGATCGTAGATGAAAAAATGACCCGCTCAGTCTTATTAGAAGGTAAAAATGCTGAGCAACTGCTTGAGGTTGTTGAAACGTTGAAAAGCAAGAATGACGCCATTGCAAAAGCGATAAGCAAAACCAGCAACCATATTAAATTTAAAGACTGGAACCACCAAATTGTAGGGAACTTGCTCTTTATACGCCTTGAAGCCACCACCGGGGATGCCTCAGGTCACAATATGCTGACCAAAGCGGCTGATGCATTGATTCAATGGTTGCTAAAAGAATTTCCTAAACTGAGCTATGTGTCTATTTCCGGAAACTATTGCACCGACAAAAAAGTTTCTGCTGTTAATGGTATTTTAGGTCGCGGTAAAAACGTTATTGCCGAAATTGAAATTCCACGCAATGTTTGTATCGAACGATTAAAAACAACGCCTGAAGCAATTGTTAATCTTCATATTAAAAAGAACCTGATTGGTTCCATTGTAGCTGGCGGTTTGCGCACCGCAAATGCCCATTTCGCCAATTTATTATTAGCATTCTATCTTGCAACCGGGCAAGACGCTGCAAATATTGTCGAAGGCTCACAAGGCATTGTGCATGCAGAGCTTCGAGGCAAAAATCTTTATTTTTCTGTGACTGTACCCAATATTATCGTCGGTACCGTTGGCAATGGTAAACATTTAAACTTTGTAAAAGAAAATTTAAACCTTCTCGGCTGCGAACAACCCAATTCTTCTGGCGCTAACGCTCGCAGACTTGCAATTATTGCAGCGGCAACCGTTTTATGCGGCGAACTTTCTTTATTAGCGGCACAAACTAACCCTGGGGAGTTGATGCGAGCCCATTCAAATTTCGAGCGAGGTGACGCGGTATATCGAGAACCTACAACTCAGGCTAAACACTCAAAAACTTAAAAAAACGTGACTAAAGATAACTATTTAAAAGCACGCGCCCCTGGCAAGATTATTCTCTCTGGTGAACATGCCGTTATTTATGGGCATCCAGCTCTTGCCATGGCAATCAATCGCTATTCTGAAGCAGTTGTGCGCTGGAGCACACCGTTTCATTTCACCTTTAATCTACTCGGCATCGATTATAAACAAGAAGTCACCCTTGAAGCACTTAAGCGATTGAAAAGAAAGCTGAAAAAGCAATATCATCAATTTAGTTCCGGCGATATTAATATTCGCGAAGTGTTAAAACATCCCTTCGAGCTAACACTTTATACTGCAATTAATGTGCTTGATAAAGTGAAACACAAACTGCCGATGGGCATTGATTTTGATACTAACTCCAATATTCCAATTGGTTGCGGTCTTGGATCATCTGCATCAACCGTTGTGAGTATGATTAGCGCATTAAGTCATTTTCTTGATATTGAAATGAATGTGGATGATTATATTCGCCTTGCCATCGAGTCTGAAAATTTGCAACATGGGTTCTCCAGTGGATTGGATGTTAAAATCAGTTATCATGGCGGCGCAAGTTTATACCAGCAAGGGAAATTTGAACCACGGCCGCTGCCACAATTTCCAATTACATTGATTAATACCGGCCAACCCACATCATCAACCGGTGAATGCGTTACCCATGCCAAACCTTTTTTTGAAAAAAGCAGCCTCGGCGATGACTTTGAAGCCGTCACCGTCGCTTTAGATGACGCAATCAACAATAATGAGATGAATGAAATCGTCAAAGCCATTCGTGAAAATCACCGATTATTACAACAACTCGGCGTGGTGACCCACAAAGCCGCTGAATATATTGCTGCCATTGAAAAAATGGGAGGTGCAGCTAAAATTTGCGGTGCCGGCAGCATTTATGATGAGGCAGCCGGAGTTATTCTGGTCGTCAATGCAACTGGAATAACCGAATTAACACGAGAATTTGGCTATCAAATTTTACCGATCAAAGGAGACGCTGATGGCGCAACCGTGCTATAAAGCAAGCGCCCCCGGCAGCTTAATTTTAATGGGCGAATACGCCGTATTGCACGACTTTCCTGCCATCGTTGTCGCCATTGATAAAACCATTTCTGTCACCATAACCCCTAGATCTGATCAAAAAATTCAAATTCACTCAGCGCTTGGGGAATACGCCTGCAACTTAAATAATATAACTATCGAAGCGCCGCTTGAGTATGTGTTGGCAACGCTTTTACATTTCACTCCTTTAAAATCTGGACTCGATATAAAAATAGAAGCTAAATTTTGCAGCAAAATGGGATTAGGTAGTTCAGCGGCAGTCACAGTTGCTTTGTTAACTGCATTAAATCAATGGCAGCAAAAAAATCAAACGCCTGAAGATTTATTTCATGATGCGCTTTCCATTATTCTTTCC
>CAXMUH010000034.1:0-5486 GCA_964196565.1 uncultured Legionellaceae bacterium
ATTTGTGCTGGATCGCTAACATCCGCTTTGACAACATCAACGCTTGCGCCGAAGCTTTGTAATTTGCTAACAAGATATTGCTGAGATTCAGTTGTTATTCCACCTCGTGACAGCAAAACAAGGTGTTTTGCACCCAAATCCACAAGCCAGCGGGCCAAGCTTAAACCAAAGCCTCCTAATCCTCCGCTGATTAAATAGGTTTTTTGTGCTGAAAAAGTGGTTAATGGTTTTAGCTCAGGTTTGATTTTGATATCCATTTCTTGCATGGAAATAACGATTTTTCCTTGATGTTTTCCTTGTGACATGTAACGAAAAGCGTGTTTCACGTGGTTAATGCCAAAGCATTTATGATGTAATGGTTGAAAAATTCCTTTTTCAAAATATCCAGACAGTTCACGCAGTATGCTTTGAACCAGTGTAGGGCTTTTTGACATAACACGACTCAAATCAACCACATTAAACGAGAGATTATTGCGTAATTGGTGCAAACCTATTTTTTTCTTTTCATAAATATCTCGCTTACCGATTTCAATAAATTTTCCATAAGCACCTAAAGTGGAAATTCCTTTGGGAATGGCTTCGCCGGCAAGAGAATTTAATACGATATCTACTCCTTGCCCTTGGGTTAATTCCAGAACCTCATCTGCAAACGATAATGATCGTGAATCCATTACATGCTTCACACCCAGCTGATGCAGCAGCGGCCATTTGGGTTGACTTGCGGTGGCAAAAATTTCGGCCCCCATATGTTGTGCAATTTGAATAGCGGCTAAACCAACGCCACCTGCAGCCGCTTGAATCAGAATTTTATCACCTTTAGCGATATGGCCAATATGATGCAAACAATAATAAGCTGTGAGGAACACGATTGGAATCGTTGCTGCTTCAAAAAAACTAAAGTGGGTTGGTTTTTTCATAACAAATTGTGCATATACTTTTGCAGTCGATCCAAAGCAGCCTTGTCCAATTCCCATCACTTCATCACCAATCTCAAACTCGGTTACATTTGCACCTTTGGCACTGATAACACCGGCACATTCATCACCCAAAGCCAAATAATCATCACAATCGGTTGGATAAATTCCTAGCGTTTTTAAAACATCACGGAAATTTAAACCCACGGCATGTACTTTTATTTCAACGTCATTGTCGGCTAAGGGAGCTCGCTCTGTTTGCATAAGCGCTAAGCCATCAACAGTATTATGATGCATAATTTTAAGTTGGAAACTTGCAGCATTTGTGAAAGCATTATTTGTCAGCTGGCGTGGAAGTTCCTGTAAACGTGATCGAAGCATGCGTGGCACCCATCGACTGCCGCCTCTGAAAATAAGTTCTTCCTCATCTCCTTGCAACAATTCATTCCATAATGATTCAAGATTAAATTCGCTAACTTCTGGATCGAGGTCAATATGCTTTACACGAAGGTCAGGATTTTCATTACAAATAACGCGCGCCATGCCACACAAGGGTGCTTGAGCTATGTTTATGGTTGCATTTTCATCATCAAGCGCCTGTGCTCCTTGAGTCACAATGTAAAGTGCAGGCAATGATGTTTGCGCTTTTGCTAGGGTTTGAGCAATCACCATTAAAGTATGACAACCCAATTTTTCTTGGCTTTTTAAATAATCGCAGTCAAGCTGATGCGGTTGCTGGGTGATAGCAGATAAAAACAGAATTCCACCACAGATTCCTTGATACTCTTGCAAAAAAGAGTGGACGACAGATTCAACCTTTTGTTTGTCATCTGTGGGAAGCATTACCGTTACCTGTTGTTGGCTTAAACGTAACGCGTTGATGATTTTGTCGCCTAAGCCTAATTCATCGATAAAAATAAGCCATTGACCCGATTGCTGCATTTTTTTAAGCACAGGTTTTTCTATCGCAATTTCAGTGCGGGCAATAACAAGGTTTTCTAAATGATGAACAGATTGAAAATCGGTGTATTTCAAAGCCTCTGATGGCTGTTGCAAAAATAAAACTCCACCATTTACCAGCAAGTTTGTTATTTTTGTCAAATCTTGTTGTTGATCCAAACTATCGCAAACCAGGATCAAATCAAAGGAATTTGGTGTTAAGTTTATTTGATCAGATTTAATTTGCAACAATTCAAATTTAACCCCGGAATAATCTCGTAATCGTTGTCTACCAACATTAAGCGCATCTTCGCTAACGGTCGTAAAAAAATATTGTATAAATTTTTCTGGTAAAATTGACAATACTTCAGCAGCCAACTCGCTTGAATTGTTAGCAATATGCAGTAGACGAATTAAGCGTCCTTTGGGTAGTTGATTAATAACACCCTGAATAACCTTGCTGATAAATGTATTATTAGGGTTAGCCGTATGCATCATAAACGCTTTATCAGAAGTATGGATAGCTTGATTAAACACAGTGGTATTAGCAATCAACTCTGCGCGAGGTTGTTCAGCTGACAATGGCTGGTGTTGCCATTCTACTTGATAAAGCTTATTATCCAGATTTGCCGTTTGCGCTCTGCGTAGATTCCCAGCTTTTTGGCTAATTAAACCTTCAACGATCGCTAATGGCTTACCACACTCATCATAAATATAGATATCATTCTCAACTGTTTTTTCGGTTTTTCTGCGAACTTTTGCCAATACCCAAATCTCCTCAGTGGGTTTGGCATAACACAGAATACGATCCGCGTGCACTAACAAATAAACACTTTCATCATTCTCAAGTCGCTCTGGCGTGGTATAAGCACAGACTTGCAGGCACGCATCTAATAGCGCAGGATGAAATAAATAATGAGAGACTTCATCAACAATGTTTTCTGGTACTTTAATAGACGCCATGGCTTCATTTTTTTTGCACCACAGCTTTGAAATACCCTGGCAGGCTGGCCCATAATTTAACCCAAAGCGACAAAAGTTAGCGTATATAGTTTCATGCGACAGCGTTTTAAACGCTTGTTGTTGAAAACTCATCCTGTCGTTTAAGTTAAAATTATTAGGAATTTTTTTGGCATAGCCTGATATATTTCCTGTTGCATGCAGTGACCATGTATCCGTGCCAGCTTCCGCACTAAAAATCCGTACTTCATTGCTGTGACTCGGCTTAATGATTTGTAACATGGGCGCTTGTGTTTCAGATAACATCAGTGCTTTAACGAAATCTAAATCTTCTAATTGATAATAATCTTCTTTACCCGCACATTTTGCAATCGCAAACATGATTTCCATATAGCCAGCACCGGGGAAAACCATTTCCTCGCGCACACAGTGATCTTTTAAATAGGAAAATCGATCCGGATCCAACAACATTGTCCAGACACCATCAGCCATCTGTGGCGTTGGTTTTAAGAACGGATGTGGATTAGGATCCACTCTTAATTTTTTAATGTGTAAAGGTTCATTCCAGAATTTTTTTCGCTGCCAAGCATGGCCTGGGATACGGACAAATTTTCCATGACCGCTTGGCCAGAGTGCTTTCCAGTTAACTAAGCTCCCTTGATTAAAAACCCCACACAGCATTGCATATAGCGCCGATATTTCCGGTTCGTCTCGGTAAAGAGATGAGAAAATTTGTGGCGTGCAGTTAATTGATTGTGCTGTTTCCTTGATGGAGGCCGACAAAACGGGATGAGGCCCGATTTCTATTAGGGTGGTATGTTTGTCTTCTAATGCCTTTTGTATGGCCTTGGTAAATAGAACACTTTCGCGTACGCTCCGAACCCAATAGTCAACTGTTAACTGTTCTCCTTCAATATAATTTCCGGTCACTGTCGAAATCATGGGAATTTTTAAAGCGTGAGGCTTTAAATTTTTCAACTTAATTTTAATTTTCTCTGCAACTGGATCCATCGCAGGACTGTGAAACGCATAGTCTACGCGTAAAAATTTACAAAATATGTCTTGTTTTACGAGTTGATCAGCAATATCAGCTAAAATTTCGCCATCACCTGATAATGTTACCGCTGATGGACTGTTTATCGCTGCAATTGATACTTTATCAGCATTGTTACAAATCCATTGTTTTGCTGTTTGTTCACTTATGCCAGCGGCTAACATCTTCCCTAATGATGAAGGTAAATCCATACACAGTCCGCGATAAAAGATAATTTCTGTTGCCACTTCTAAACTATAAGCACCCGCAGCAAAGGCTGCAGCAATTTCACCCACGCTGTGCCCAATGACTAAATCCGGAACGATTCCCCAAGATTGCAACAAAGTGGTTAAACTGGCTTGTATCGCAAAAATGGCAGGTTGGGAAACTGAGGTTTTATGCAATTGAGAATCTGCCTCAGTTGCCATTAACGCGTCGATGAGTGACCATTGACCTAAACGACGAACCACCGCATCACATTTCATCATTGTGTCGCGAAACACGGGTTCTGTTTTTAATAACTTAACTCCCATGCCCAACCATTGTGGTCCTTGTCCGCAATAAATAAACGCCAGCGTTTGTTTTTTCTGTGCCACAGAAGAAACTTTTTTTGCTAATTGCTCTTTCTTCCAATGTTGAAGTTGTTCACTTAATTCATCCTTTGATCTTACGACTATGGCTGCCCGATAATCTTCCTCATTACGATGAAAAGTGGCGGAATAACAGATATCGGCTAATGATACATTATCTTTCGTGTTATTTTCAGCAAGGTATTTATCATAGGATTCGATTAAACCATGCAGAGCTTCGGGTGAGCGCGCAGTTAGTGGTAATATAAATTGTGATTGTTGTATTTTTGGCTGTGTGTTAGACGTTTTTTTATTCGCAGAAAATTCTTCCAGCACAACATGAACATTGGCGCCACCAAAACCAAATGAGTTAACACCCGCATAAAGCTGTTTATCTGATTTTGGAAATTCGGTTAACTGCTGCGGTATTTTCAATTGCAGTTGACCAAAATCGATTTGTGGATTTGGATTTTTAAAGTGTAAATTTGCAGGGACTCGACGATTTTTTAATACCAGTGCTGTTTTTATTAAACCTGCAATACCTGCTGCTGCTTCCAAGTGGCCAATGTTGGTTTTGACACAGCCAACCCAGCAGGCGTTATTTTTATCGCGCCCCTCGGAAAAGGCCTGGCCCAATGCCTCTGCTTCTATAGGATCTCCTACAAAGGTCCCAGTACCATGCGCTTCTACAAAATCCACATCACCCAGTTTTATGCCTGCTTGTTTATAGGTGTCTTTTAATAAAGTTTTTTGCGCTTGTGGATTGGGTACAGTAATACCATTGGTGCGACCATCCTGATTGGTTCCGCTGGCTTTGATCAGCGCATAAATCGGCGAACCCATTTGCAACGCAACACTTAAAGGTTGTAGCGCGACCACACCGATTCCTTCGCTGCGAACAAAGCCGTCTGCATCGGCATCAAATGCTTTGCAACGTCCTGTTGGAGATAGCATAGACATTTGTGAAAATCCAACATAAATATCGGGAGAAATCAAAATATTTGCACCACCTGCCAAGGCTAAATTGCAATCACCACGCCATAGGCTTTGACAGGCAAGGTGTGTTGCTAG
>CAXMUH010000035.1:0-7835 GCA_964196565.1 uncultured Legionellaceae bacterium
AGCGGAGAACCGAGAAAAGTTGGAGGGTGGATTAGTTATGAGGTTTGCCCGGCTAGCGCAAAGCCAGGTAGATTTGATCTATTGAGGCAGCAGCTAGAAAAAATTCAAACAGATTTTAATAAGCTGAATTCTGCAGCTGAAGGAAAAGTAAAACAGGATGACTCAGAAGTACCTACCAGTGTTTTACCGGAGTCTGCAAGCGGTTCTGAATCTAAACATCAAGCTGAAATCCCTACTGTCTTATTAGATACGGAGTTGCTTGAGAGGGCGACAGCGCTTCACAATAGTTATAGTGAAGCTGTCAGTGATCTCTATGATGCGGCGGTCTGTTCGCCTTCCGATACGTTTGATGAAGGAAGGCAAAAAATAGCAAAGGTGGCTGATTCACATGGGCTTGTAGCCATGCAAAGGTTAGCACAACGGGCGCTTTTGCTTTATCAGCGTGCGGGTCTTACAGATCCGGATTTGATAGACAGTATGCCAAATTATTCTCCGCCTAGTGCCTTTGATTCATATAGAGACCTAAGGTTTTGCTTTGCTGAATTAAATAAATGCTTACCCTCACAAAGACCAAGTTACCACGAAGTTCTTCAGTCGAATTCAGTTTCTGTTGAGGCGCATGATGAAAAGCATGCTGAAGATCACTCTGTAGCGAATCCTGTTGTTGATATACCCTCATTTCCACCAGTATCAGTGAGAAATTTTTCGCAAGCTACTGGTAGCGCTGCTAGAGGTTATGGTGGGTTATTTTCAGGGGAAGCGCCATCAGTGTTATCAAGCGAAGAAGACAGTCCCAGCAACGGGTGTCGACAAAGCTAAATGCTGGGCGAGTTTGTTAAACCAAGATCAGATTTAATATTCGCGCATACACTTGTTCGAGAAGTTTAAGCTCGGCAATATTAATATGCTCGTTAGCTTTATGAATGGATTTATTTACAGCACCTAATTCTATGACTTCTGATCCGAGTGGTGCAAAGTGGCGACCATCGGATGTGCCACCATGAGTGTTGGGTTTGGTTTTAATGCCGCAAACATCCCCAATTGCTTGTTGGCAAATTTCACTTAAATGACATTCACCGCTAAAATAAGGCACGCTTGATACATTAAATTGAATATCAAATTTAAGATTTGCATTTTTTAAGGTTTTTATAATTTGTTGTTGCAGTGCTTCTGGTGTGCTCATTGGGGCAAAGCGGATATTAAATTTCGCCGTTAAATTAGCTGGAATCACATTACTGGCGCCAACGCCGGCTTGAATATCGTAAAATTGAAAAGAGCTCGGTGGATAATGCGCGTTGCCTTGATCCCATTCGGTTATGGCTAATTGATTAAGTGCTTCAAAACCGGTATGGATTGGGTTGAGCGCTTTATCCGGGTAGGCGATATGACCTTGTTTGCCAATAATGGTAATTTCGCCAGACATCGAGCCGCGACGGCCAATTTTAATGGCGTCGCCAATGGTCTCATTGCTACTGGCTTCGCCAACGATCACATAGTTGGGAATTAAATTTTGTTGTTGTAAATATTCAACGACTTTTATGGTGCCATCAGTTGCTGGACCCTCTTCATCACTGGTGATTACAAGGCCAATGCAGCCGGGATGATCTGGATGTTGTTCTGCGAAATTTTTTGCGCTTAATACCATAGCGGCAACAGCAGCTTTCATATCAGCTGCACCTCGACCATAAAGATCGCCATTTTTCTCAGTTGGTTTAAAAGGATCACTTTGCCAAGCATCCAATGGGCCGGGCGGTACAACATCGGTGTGACCTGCGAAAATAATGCTGGGAGTGCCAGTGCCATGCCAAGCGTATAAATTGCTAACCTTGCCAAGGGTAAGTTTTTTAATTTGAAATCCAGCCTGGGTTAGCTCATCGATAATCATATCTTGGCAGCCCATATCATCGGGTGTGATGGAAGGGCGTTTTATCAGCTCTTTAGTAAATGCGATAACGTCTGTCATTAGTTTAAATCATCCACGCGTAATAATTCATTCAGTGGCACTTTAGAGCGAGTGCGTTCATCGACTTGTTTTACAATAATAGCAGCATAACTGCTGTAGCTATTATCTTTGGAAGGTAGGTTGCCGGGAATCACAACTGAACCTGCCGGAACTCTGCCATAAATCGTTTCTTTGCTGTGGCGATTATAGATTGGTGTGCTTTGACCGATAAAAACCCCCATTGAAATGACCGCGCCTTGCTCGACAATAACGCCCTCAACAATTTCAGATCGGGCACCGATAAAACAATTATCTTCGATGATGGTTGGATTCGCTTGCAAGGGTTCAAGTACGCCGCCAATACCAGCACCCCCAGAAATATGCACGTTTTTGCCGATTTGCGCGCATGAGCCGACACTGGCCCAGGTATCAATCAAGCTGCCGGAGTCGATAAAAGCGCCGATATTTACAAAGCTTGGCATCAATACCGTATTGGGGGCGATATAAGAACCGCTGCGAACAACCGCTCCTGGAACGACGCGGATACCGGATGCTTTAAATTGTTGCTCGGACCAGTTTTGAAACTTTGAATTTACTTTGTCGTAAAAGCGAGTATAGCCAGCGTCGCTCATAACATTTTCATTTATTTTAAAAGAAAGTAGAACTGCTTTTTTTACCCATTGATGAATAATCCATTCGGAATTCTTTTTTTCAGCGACTCGAAGTTCGCCACTGTCTAAAAGCTCGAGTGTTTTATCGACCGCTGTGCGGATTTCGGCAGGGGTATCTTTTGGTGAAAAATTTTGTCGTTCATCAAACGCTTTTTCGATGATGGGCTGAAGCGTATGCATAAGTTTTGGCCTTAATACAATTGATTTGAGTTTAAGTATAGCGAGTAATCGGGGCGTTGAGTAGTTTGATGTGTCTGAAATAAGCACCCGTAGCCTGGACGACCAGGATTTTATTTTCCCGGCCGCGCAATCTACGATTGCTTGTCCGGGCTACAGTGCGATGATTTATGTTAAGACACGCCGGTGGCGTGCTAATAAAATATGGGCTTGGCAGGATTGACTCGGGGCATCCATGCCCCTCGGGCTTCGCCCGCGCTCTGCGCGCCCAAAGTTGCATTCCTGCAACTTTGTCGAACCTGGCTGTAATATACGCAGGTTCTCATCCTGGAATGCAATGATTTATTAATTCGCACGCCGATGGCGTGCTAATTAAGAAATATGGCGCGCCTGGCAGGATTCGAACCTGCTACCCTCGGCTTAGAAGGCCGATGCTCTATCCAAATGAGCTACAGGCGCAAGAAATAGTATAAAAAGTGGTCGGGGTAGAGGGATTCGAACCCCCGACATCCTGCTCCCAAAGCAGGCGCGCTACCAGACTGCGCTATACCCCGATATTGAATTAAAATTCAACTGACTGGAAGAGGGATCATACTTGTCTCGTGTTGAGACGTCAATTGTTGGTATACATGGAGATGTTTTATTTTCCGAAAGTGAGCTCAAATTATACAAATCAGAAAAAATTAAAGCCGCACTTGCTTTGTGGGGCTGATCTCGATAGGATTTCCAGTTCGTATATGGTGGGTGTAGCTCAGTTGGTAGAGCCCTGGATTGTGATTCCAGTCGTCGTGGGTTCGAGTCCCATCATCCACCCCAATATAAGAATTAGCGTAGCCCGGACAAGCAATCGTAGATTGCGCGGCCGGGAAAATGGCCGACAAAGCCTGTCCTGAGCGAAGCGTGAGGATCGTCCAGGCTACAATATAATGACAGGGTGCGTATCCAAAAATAAATGACTAGATCATGGATGATCGATGATACTCTTATAAATTATGGGCCGTTAGCTCAGTTGGTAGAGCAGCTGACTCTTAATCAGCGGGTCGACAGTTCGAGCCTGTCACGGCCCACCAGTAATGAAGAAGGCAGCTATCAGCGGATTGTCTGGCAAGCATAAGCATCATCTGCAGCTCTTAATCAATGAAGCGTGAAGTTTATATCGGTTATTTTGTTGAGTAGCTTTTTATTCTCGAGATTTTCTTTTACCAGCATTGAGGCAAGGTCATTCGCACTCATTCCATCGATATCACGTAAATTCGCGTCAGAGCCTGCTGCTATCAGAAACTGAATTATTTCCATTGAAAGTTGATAGATCGCAAAATGTAGTGGTCTTAAATGGTAATAATCTATTGTGCCATTAGGGTTAGCGCCGTTCTGAATAAGCCTTTCAACTTCTTTTACGTCGCTTTTTATAATCGCTTCGATAAGCTCATTTTCATACATAACTTAGTCCAATTGTTGTGCAGATGCTGTTGTGGCGCAAAATTTTGTTCGAATATCTTATTGGACTGTATATGATATATTGTAGAGGAATTAAATTTAGGCAATGTTAACGTCATTTTAGGACAACATTAGGAATAATTGAGGAAAAATTTCGACCTGGTCTCATTAATGCGGGTCAAATTTTTATCAGATGCCTTTTGGTGGCGTTGTCTGGATAGCTATAATGGCGCGAATCTAAAAAGATGAAATATCATCTATAATTTAGTGTGAACATCATACGCAAAAAAGTGAATTGATAAATGTCTCACAGTATATCAGTGTTTATTTTTCCTGGGTTTCGGTTGCTGGACATGTCTGGACCCGTGGATGTATTTGATATGGCAAATGATGCTTACCATAAGAAAATTGAATCTTCAGAGGATTATTATAATATTCAGATATGCGCCTTTCAAAAAGGCAGTATTCTGTCGAGTGCTGGGGTAGCTATAGAAGCAACTGCTTCACTCAGTGAGGCCATTAATACGGATACATTTATCATTTGTGGCGCACCTATAGACAAGGTGTCATATGAACCGCAAGTTGTCGATCTTCTGAAAAAAGCGTGTGAAAGCTCTAAAAGAATCGTGTCGATTTGTTCAGGCGCTTTTTTATTGGCGCAAACCGGGTTATTAGATAATCATAAAGCCACCACGCATTGGCGATATTTGGATTTATTTAGAGCCAAGTTCCCAGCCATTAACTTACAAGGTGACGCTATTTTTGTTTGCGATAAGGGAATCTACACATCGGCTGGGATAACATCTGGAATTGATTGTTGCTTAGAGCTGGTGAGAAAAGATTTGGGGCATGCTTTATCGAGCTCAGTCAGTCGTCGTTTAGTTGTTTACTTAAAACGTCCTGGAGACCAAAGACAATTTAGTCAACTATTACTTGCTCAAGAGAAAGAAACGAAATTTGATGAGTTAGTTGATTGGATAAATAAGAATCTCGATAAATCGCTTAGTGTAACTGTATTAGCAGAACGCGTTGCTATGAGTGAACGCAATTTTTGCCGAACATTTAGCAATGAATTTGGCATTTCACCAGCAAAATTTATTAAAAAAATACGCGCAGAAAATGCGAGATTACTGTTAACCACAACAAATTTAAGCTTGGTGCGTATCGCAGATAGCTGTGGTTTTAAATCAGTAGATAGTTTGCGTCGGTGCTTTCAAGATGAATTTCATACTTCTCCGAGTGAATATTTCAAACGATTTGGCTCGGTATCACCTTCCAAGTAATGTTAATATTATGTTTGGCTGCAGTGATTTCAAATCAACTAACACTGGTCAAGTGCGCCCCGTCATTATTTTTTGCTCCACCTTACATTCTTAACAAAACATTATCTATCCGACCCACCATAGAATTAACTTTTTTTTAAGATTCTCCCTGTAGACTTTACGCATGAAATAAACAATTGAAGAGAATTAGCATGCGCCAAAACCCCCTCTGTCAGGATAGTTGGCACACCAATTAATCCAGATAAGGGGAATATAAAGTGGCATTTGATGAAGCATTCAAACAAGATATTATTCAAAAATCACTTAATCGTGGTCAGCTAGATCTAAAGACCTTTGCAGAACGCCATAAGGTTGGTTACTCGACACTTCAAAAGTGGCTTCGTAAACATAAATCCCCCAACAATAATGGTCACAAAGCGTTTCATCATAACCACGATTTTACCTGTAAAATTAGCCATTTACTAGAAACAGCAAAACTTGACGAGACTGCTTTAGGTGCGTATTGTCGTAAGCACGGTATTTATCAACAAGATTTAGACAAATGGCAAGTTGAACTGATGAGCATAGATATAAAAGCAGAGAAAAAACACTTTCGCGAAGAAATTAAGTTGTTGAAAGAACAAAATAAAAATCTTATTCGTGATCTAAACCGTAAAGATAAGGCGCTAGCTGAAGCAACTGCGCTTATCATTTTGAAAAAAAAAGCGGAAGAACTCTTTGGGGTTTACGAGGACGACTAATTCTTATAAGCGATAAGAGACGCGCACTGGGCTTAATTGATGAAGCTGTGAAGGCCGGTGCTGCTCGAGTTAAATCTTGTAACATCATGGGAATTTCACTGCGCAGCTATTGGCGTTGGCAGGCAGCAACGCACTTGATTGACCGGCGCACAGTCACCCAAAAGTTTCCGACCAATAAATTAACTAATGATGAGCGGCAAGAAATACTTCAAATTGCTAATAGTGCTAAATTTTGTGATTTACCCCCCTGTCAAATTGTGCCTAGATTAGCTGATGAAGGGAAATATATCGCGTCTGAATCAAGCTTTTATCGAATATTGCGTGCTGAAAATCAATTATCTCACCGTGGTCGAAGCCAGCCTAAAAAGCATCACAAACCAAAGACATTAACGGCTACAGGTCCAAATCAAGTTTGGTGTTGGGACATTAGTTATCTTCCTACAGAAGTAAGAGGATTGTTTTTTTACTTGTATTTCATTATAGACATTTATAGTCGTAAAATAGTGGGGTTTACTGTAGAGCACGAAGAATCGTCTGAGCTGGCAGAGTCATTATTTAAAAAATCAATTCGACAAAATGGTGTTGCACTAAATACATTAAACGTGCATTCAGATAATGGTGCGCCAATGAAGGGTTCAGTATTAGTTTCAACGCTGCAACAGCTGGGTGTAATGCGGTCTTATAGTCGCCCATCAGTCAGCAATGATAACCCTTATATTGAGTCCATGTTCAGAACCACCAAATATTGCCCACAATATCCAGGGCATTTTACAACGCTCGAAGCTGCACGCCAATGGGTGAGTGAATTTGTTGTTTGGTATAATGAAATACACCAACATAGCGCACTAAAATTTATAACGCCGAATCAGCGACACACAAGCCAATCAGATGAAATATTTACGCAACGCAAGAAAGTTTATGCTGCCGCAAAACAGCGGCACCCTGAACGTTGGTCTGGTCACTGTAGAAACTGGGATTTATCAAACAAAGTAATTTTAAATCCCGGCACAGAGGTGAAATTGGCGGCCTGATAGAAACCTAGCGAGCATGTCATCTTACAGTGAAGCGTTCACCAAAATGCAAGGGGGAGCGCAGCTCTCGCTCGCCTTGCAGTGACTCTCATTGTCCAGACCACTCTTCAATTTAATAAAGAGAGCTTTCCACACCGTTATTATTGGTTAATAATTGTTATTGTACCTGTGTAGATGTGGGTAACGCGTTAGCGTTATCCATCATATGCACAGGTTCCTGTTGTCTGTTATTATAAACTTTAGCCTGTGAAGTGAAAAAATTAATTTAATTAAATGTGTGCCAACTACGTTGACAAATACCGTTAAAATGAGTCTTTAATTTATTATCAATTTCAGTGCTAATGTCATTAGAAAAATATAGTATTCTTGCGCCAACCAGATCAGGAAGTGTTTTAAGAGAGTACTTGCCATCACTCTCGAATGCACTACCTTGTTGTTTTCTTTTTAAAGCACCAATTGCACTTTCACATTCTTTGACACGAGTGATGACGCTGACTCTTTGATGGGGCTTTAAATCACAAATCATGTCCTTTAGTAAACAATTAATTTCTAAA
>CAXMUH010000036.1:0-7944 GCA_964196565.1 uncultured Legionellaceae bacterium
ATATTTTTTTATTTTCTGATGTCAGTTCGTCTGAACTAGAGTCACTAGATAGTAGTTGAACGGCGGCACAATATTCTTTATCACAATCTTTACGTATATTTTCAGTTAAAATATGTCTATTTGTCAAAAAAATGGGAATAACTTCCTTATAATTACCCTCTGCAAGTTTGAAATCTGCCTGAACTTCTGAGTCATCTATATTCATATAAGAGGCAGATATGTCCTTCTTTAGTTGATTTTTATCGAAACTGCTAATGCTAGACATTGCGGATTTTAACAGGCTAGCTAAGTTGTCATGCAAAATCCTTAAGTTTTCTATTTCTCTTAGATATTTGTTTTCTTTATGGCGGTAGTGAGCTTGAAGCCAATTGCCAAACAGTACTATAATTGCACCGATTAGTGCCCCTGCCAAACCATAAAGTGAATCATACATGAGTTTTATTCATCTCTTTTTGAGTTAATATGAAATCAAATAAGCACAAGACTAATTATAGAGTGTTTATAATTTATTGCAGTTTGTTATTTGAAAGTGCCCCGTGAGCGCCCCATTTTGAAGGGTTGGTTTGGGTAATTTCTAGCAACTACTTGATTTAATTGGTGGGCCCACAAGGACTCGAACCTTGGACCAAAGGATTATGAGTCCTCTGCTCTAACCAACTGAGCTATGGGCCCTTATGGAATTCTCCCGGCCAGCCACCGTCCCGAGCGAGTGCGAAGCACAAGTCGAGGGATCAGCTGTCCGGGCGACAATAAAAGGCAGATTATTCTACCACTATTTTAAAAAAATGGTAGAAACAGTTTTTATTGATCTTCATTCTCGTTGAAGCTGTTTAATTTCTCCGCACGTGAAGGGTGGCGCAATTTGCGTAATGCTTTCGCTTCAATTTGACGTATTCGCTCACGCGTTACATCAAACTGCTTGCCCACTTCTTCGAGCGTGTGGTCAGTATTCATATCAATACCAAATCGCATGCGCAGTACTTTTGCTTCTCTTGGTGTTAGTGTCGCAAGTACTTCTTTCATCGCTTCACTTAAGCCGGAGGTGGTGGCAAAATCAACTGGAGATTCGAGGGTGGTGTCTTCAATAAAGTCACCCAAGTTCGAATCTTCATCTTCACCAATTGGAGTTTCCATCGAGATCGGTTCTTTAGCAATCTTAAGCACTTTGCGAACTTTTTCTTCTGGAAGCTCCATGCGTTTGCCGAGCTCTTCTGGTGTTGGCTCAAGTCCAGTCTCTTGAAGAATTTGGCGGGTAATACGATTTAACTTATTAATGGTTTCGATCATATGCACTGGAATACGAATGGTGCGCGCCTGATCTGCAATCGATCGGGTAATCGCTTGGCGAATCCACCAAGTTGCATAAGTTGAAAACTTATAACCACGACGGTATTCGAATTTATCCACCGCTTTCATCAGGCCAATATTACCTTCTTGAATCAGATCCAAGAATTGTAAGCCACGATTAGTGTATTTTTTCGCGATTGAAATCACCAGACGTAAGTTGGCTTCGATCATTTCTTTTTTGGCGCGGCGTGATTTTGCTTCACCAATGGCAACGCGTCGATTAATTTCTTTAATCTCGTGAATGGACAAGTTACTTTGTTCTTCAATTTGAGCCAATTTCTTCTGCGAACGAATAATCTCTTTGCTGAAAGTATCCAGTATCTCAGCGCTTCCTGGATTTTCTTTTTTGTATTGTTCCAGCCAACTCACATTGGTTTCATTTTGTGGGAATGAAGCAATAAAGTTTTTCCTTGGGGTGCGCGCTTTAACAATGCAGTATTTCATAATCATGCGTTCTTGGGTGCGTGCACCAATCAGTAATTTTCTCAGTTTATTGGTTTGAGACATAAACTGTTTAATCGATAACTTAAATTTCGAATAATGCTCAGCCAGATTTTTTTGATGTTTGACTGTGGTCGCATGTTTTTTACCGTGACGTTTAATCGAGTTGACGTAACGGGTTAACAGTTTGTTTAACAGTTTTATATAGGACTTTGTCAGTACTGGGTCTGGACCGTTTTCAGCAAGTTCAGCTTCGGCATTGTCGGTTGTATCAGCGGCATCGCCTTTCTCGCCTTTCTCGCCTTTCTCGCCAGTTGCAGCTGGTGGTGGTGGCGGTGGCGGTGGTGGTTTAATAATAGGTTTAACAATCGGTGCTGGTTGTGCTATTTGCTCATCATAAAAGCCAGTAATAATATCGTTGAGCCGACCTTCGTTAGCGACAATTTCGCTGTAAGTTTCAATAAATCCTGAGATCAATTCAGGGTACTGGATAAAGGACCCCATAACTTGACGAACGCCTTCTTCGATACGTTTGGCGATAACAATTTCGCCTTCTCGGGTTAGCAGCTCAACGCTACCCATTTCTCGCATATACATACGAACGGGATCGGTGGTACGAGTTTCGGTGGCCAATACTTCAGCTACGTCTTCGGTACTGTCTTCAGATTGCTGACTTTCTTGCAGTAATAATGCGTCGGCATCTGGAGGCACTTCAAAAACTTTAATCCCCATCTCATTGAGGCGACCGATAATGCTTTCCATTTGAGCAGGCTCAACAAAGTCATTAGGTAATAAATTGATAAGATCTTCGTGTATGAGATAGCCTTTAGTCTTATGCTCATTTAATAGTGCATTGAATCCCAAGCGCTGAGTTTCAGGTTTTGCGGGTTGCGTATTCTTTTTTGGATCAGGGGGTGCCATAAAATTATTACCTACCGTAAGCTAGTGCATTGCGTTAAAGCAATTGCGGGTTTTGATTCATTATAAAAATCAATAGCTTAAAGCTACCCACGCACAGCGTGATTAGCTAAAATGCTGTATTTTAACCTTAAGTTATTCATTAATCTAGCTTTATTTAATTTCAATCGCTAAAAAATGCCTAACTGTCTGGCTGCTATTTACGGCGGATCTGTTTACGTAGAGAGTAGTGCTTAGACTAAGCATGACATCAATGTTAATGATGTCTGAAGTTTGTGTTCTATCATTATTCAGAAGCGCTACGTACTATATAAGGTCTTTTTGCCTCTGGGTCAAGAGTGCGGACAACTTTTTTTTCTCGTCGGGGCTTAATTCGTTCTGTTTAGCCTTAATAATTAAGTCGTTAGTTAAATGGTCTAGATAGTTTTCTTGCAGCCTGGCAATGGCACCACTGAACTCGAGCAGCATGCCTTCTACCGGGAATGGGTGTCTATGAGCGGCAAGTTCGGCGATTGCGCGCTTTTCATCTTCATCGTCGCTCATTGCCATCAGCTCGCCTACAGATAGCTTTTGGTTTTTTGAAAGCAATTGTAACAGCTTAATCAGCAATTCGGCTCCAGGGAGTGCTTTTAGGTCAGATAGCTGATTAATATCACATTCTAGGCTAAGTTTTGATTCTTGCAATAAAAGCGCTGTCGCTTTTTGTGCAGGAGTTAATAGCGTTTGATTTGTGTATTGCACTTTTCGTTGACCGGGGCTCGATTGCAAACCGTTAAGGTCGCTGAGATAGACATGCAATTCTTTTGCCAGTTGTTTAAACATCAGTTCTCGAAACAAACCTTTTGGCATTTTGTTTAGGTAATCGGATGCTTTTTTGGCATAGAGTGCTTTTGTATCTGGCGTGTCGGGTGGAACTTCTTGTTTAATTAAATCAAAGAAAACGTAGCTTAATGATGCTGCTCTTTTTAAGCGTTGAATAAATCCTTCAGAACCAAGGCGACGAACTAAAGTATCTGGGTCGTCATCTTTTGGTAGAAACATAAAACGTAGCTGAATGCCGTCGCGCATTAAAGGGAGATTTAGGGTTAACGCTTTCCAGGCAGCATTGCGCCCAGCGTTATCGCCATCAAAGCAAAAAATCACTTCATTGGTATAACGAAATAATTTTTGCAGGTGTTTTGGATTGGTGGCAGTGCCAAGTGTGGCAACCGCATTTGTAATTCCATATTGATGCAAAGCAATCACATCCATATAACCTTCAACGATTAAGATGGATTTGGGATGATGGTTTTTTTCTAACACTTCAAACAAACCGTAGAGCTCTTGGCTTTTATGGAATAGTGGTGTCTCTGGAGAGTTTAGGTATTTGGGTAAATCATCTCCAAGCGCGCGGGCACCAAAAGCGATTACCCGGCCACGATGATCGCGAATAGGGAACATAATGCGATTGCGAAAGCGGTCATAACATTTGCCGCCGTCTTTTTGAATAACCATCCCATGTTGAGTGAGTCTATCGAGCGCGTCAGATTCGTTTGCTGTGTGTTTAATAAGGCTGTCCCATTGATCGGGGGAATAACCAATAAGAAACTTTTTTGCAATTTGCCCGCTTAATCCGCGAGATTTAAGATAGGTTATTGCAGGTTCTGATTGGCGCAGCTGTTGTTGGTAAAAGTCTGACGCCTTGGTTAGAAGCTCATAGTCGCGTTCATAGGAATGTTGTTTTTCACTGCTGTCTCGTGGAACCTCGACGCCGAGCTTCGCGCTAAGGTCGGTCACGGCATCAATAAATTCCATGTGGTCAAAGGCCATCAAAAAGCCAATTGCATTGCCCGAAGCGCCACAACCAAAGCAGTAATAAAATTGTTTTTGTGCATTGACGGAAAAAGACGGAGATTTTTCATTGTGAAAAGGACATAGGCCGGAATAATTTTGGCCTTTTTTGGTAATTTTAATTCGTGCTTCAATCAGCTCGATAATGTCAGTGCGCGCGATAATATCATTAATAAATGCTTGTGGAATGCGGTTGCTCATTTAATTTCCGTGAATAAATTATTTGGAGTAATTTTAGCATGAGTGGGGCGGATTCAGAAGGGACTGCGGGTTTTGGCACCGTCATCCCAGCGAAAGTGCATTGTCATCCCAGCGAAAGCTGGGACCTCATTACGTTGGCACTTGATTCAAAAGATTCCTGCATACGCAGGGATGACGATTAATTACCGTTATGATAATAGTGCTTTGATCTTGGCGCTTACTTGTCCCATATCAGCACGACCTTGAATCTGTGGCCTAAGCGTGTTCATTACTTTGCCCATATCTCGCATGCTGCTAGCGCTTACTTCTTTGATGGTTTGCTGAATTAAAGCATCGAGTTCAGCTTCATCAATTGCTTTAGGCATGTATTCTTGAAGCACGCTGATCTCTTGAATTTCTTTAGCGGCAAGTTCAGGTCGATTGCCTTGCTCGAATAGTTTGGCAGATTCGCGGCGTTGCTTAATCATCTTCTCGATGATATTGAGCACGTCTGGGTCATCAACAGTAATGCGATTATCGATTTCTTTTTGTTTGATGGCGGCTTGAAGCATACGAATAACACCTAAGGTTTCTTTATCCTTGGCGCGCATTGCAGCGATCATATCTTCTTTAATACGGTCTTTCATTGAGGTGGGTGCCATCAGCAGTCCTTGTTAGTGACGACGTTCTCTTTCTGCCACTTCATGTTCTTTTTGAAGTTTCTTCGCATAGCGCTTAATAGCAGCTGCACGCTTGCGTTTGCGACGAGTTGTCGGTTTCTCGTAGTATTCGATCTGGCGAAGCTTAGTTGGAATCCCTGCTTTTTCGCAGGCCCGCTTAAATCGACGTAAAGAAACGTCAAAAGCGTGATCATCTGGTATATCGATAGTAGGCATAAAAAGTAGTCACCATTCTATTAAATTGTTGTTAAACCGACCATTTAAGATTGAGGGCTAGATATTAAACGCTTTATAAGCAATTTGCAACTGCTAGGCCTGCCAAATGCAGGCGGGCTATGGGCTCGTCCTGGTCGCTCTGTAGACTTATGTGTAACTATTTGATAAATAACATTTAGTTAAAAAAATCGCCCGTCGGGCAAAAATAGACCACATTCTATGCAATCGACATTTTTTCGATGCTTTGTCACTGATTCGCTATATTAAATAAGTCAGACTGGCCTATTTTGTAACGGGGGTAGCATGAAGCTCTATAGAAGGTTATTGGCTTTGTTGGTAAGTTTCAGCTTACTGCTTGTTTTGATTTGTGCCCAAGCTCAGCAAGATCAGCCTTTTACTGAATTTGTAGCGAAAATTCGAGCAGAGGCTTTGCAACAAGGAATCAGTGAAAAAACAGTTAACAAATATTTAACTGGGCTGAAAGCACCACGTAAAAGCGTCATTTATAAATTCCATCATGAGCCGCAGCAAGTGGAATCATTTAATCAATATGCTAAAAGTTTTATTTCTCCTGAAAAAATACGTTTGGGGCGGGAGCTTTTTAAAAAGCACCACAAGCTGCTGTTAGAGATTGAAAAGAAATACAGAGTGCCAGCACAGATTATTGTGGCTATCTGGGGTGATGAAAGTGTTTATGGGCGGATGAAGGGTACACATCCTTTGGTCGCGTCCTTGGTAACGCTTGCCTACCAGCGTGATCGTTCTCAATATTTTCAGAGTGAATTGTTTGCTGCGTTAAAAATGTTGAATCACCAAAAAATTCCCGAGCAAGCGATGAGCTATTTCGATGGTGGTTTGGGACAGCCGTCATTTCAGCCGTCGGTCTATTTAAAATATGCTGTTGATTATGATGGGGATGGATTTGCTAATATTTGGCAAAGTCTACCCGATGTTTTCGCTTCTATCGCAAATTATATGAAAAAGCATGGTTGGAAAGCTAATCAGCTTTGGGTTTTGCCAGTTGAAGTTCCCAAAGATTTGCCCAAAAAATTAATTGGTAAGCAGCATCAGCAAAGCTTAGAGTCTTGGCAAAAGCTTGGAGTGAAGTTAAATTCAACTGTTCCTAATTATGGAGACCACAAAAATAGTATGGCATCAATGCTTATGCCAGAGAAAAAAGGGCAAAAAGGCTATTTGGTTTTCTATAATTTTAAAGTGTTGTTGCGATGGAATAATACGGATTTTGAAGCGCTGAGTATTGGTTTATTGGCCAATGAGATCAAAAAGTAATTATTGCTGGGAAAAACATACCCAAGCCACTTAGAAACCAGGTGTTTTTCTGGCACCATCTGAAGTAGCCCGGACGACTTGTCGGCCGGGAAGCATCCAGCGAAGCTGGATTCATACTTTAATCCCGGCCAAAAATAAATTTTTGTCCGGGCTACACCTATAATTAAACATAAAATCGGGCCGACAAGGCTACTGGGTTAAGCGTGCCAGCGGTTTAATCGTAAGCCCTTGCACAATAACTGAGAATGCAACGATCCCATAAGTAATCGAGATAATCAGATCCAAATGGCCAGATATTGGTAACGAAAGTGCAAGAGCCAGCGCCAATCCGCCTCGGAGGCCTCCCCAGGTTAAGATGGCAATAGTGTATGGTGCACGAGTTTGCTTCTTTTGCATCATCTTAAGCGGAACCGATACGGTGATCAGTCGAACCAGCAGAACGAGTGGAATAGCCAGGGCCATCGCCAAGTAGTCTTTTCCTTCTGCATGAATTGCGACCATTTCCAGTCCGATCAGCAAGAAAAGGACGGCGTTTAGGATTTCATCAATGATTTCCCAGAAGGTTTGCAGTGACACATTCATCTTTGCTGTAGAATGTTTGCGCATTTTATTTCCTAGGTAGATTCCAAATACCACCATGGCCAGAGGCCCTGAAATCCCCAGCCATAGTGCGAGCGAATAACCACCGCTGACCATGCCAAGCGTTAACAGGATTACGATTTTGTTGCCATCAACGGGTTTAACTAACCAGTAGGTGAACATGCCAAGTAAAAATCCATAGGCAAGGCCGCCCACAGCTTGTTTTAGAAATAACATGCTTACCGTTTCAAAATTAATGGCGTGGTGTTGAAAAGCGAGCTGGTATAAAGAGGTGAAGATCACGATGCCAACACCATCATTGAATAAGGACTCACCAGCGACACAAGTTTGTAATTGTTTGGGTACATTCAATTGTTTGAAAGTTGCCATGACGGCAATAGGATCAGTTGGAGATATGAGTGCGCCAAAGAGTAAACAATAGATGAGTGGAACATGAATATTA
>CAXMUH010000037.1:0-52958 GCA_964196565.1 uncultured Legionellaceae bacterium
GACATTGGCTTGCAGTTGTTTCGATGGTGCGACATTATGTTACTGACGAAACCAGATTGCAACAATTTCTTATGATTATGCATACAGCGATGAATGGATTTCTACGCGGCTTTAATGCCAGTGTCGATCAACTGAAATTATGGGAGGTTACGCCAAGTACGGGGACTGTGAATGCCGAAAAAAGATAATTCACTTATTTTTAACAAGGATACGATTAAGCATTTTAAGCTTATTGTCTTGCCTGGCAAAGGCCTGTGGGTTGCCCCAGGATTTGAAAATCACTATGAGGCAGCCTACCACCTGTGGCATGATGTGGTGTGTGAGGGTTTGAATTCTTTAGGTTTAGTTCAGGCCTCACAATCATTAAAAAGTGATGGCTTTATATCTCAAAGTGAAATTCATGTTCTTTATAATCAGGGTCAACCGGTTGGTTTATTTGCGTATCGATGGCTGGATTTACGTTTTAGTGCAACGCGGGAGCAGTCGTATGTTTGTGAAAATTACCCGGATGAATTAATACAGGAAATTCAAAGGTCGCAGCAAAAAATAATTATGACCATGGGACAGTTGATGGTACATCCCGATTGGCGCAGATCAAAAGTGGGTATTTGTGTTTCTGAATTGTTGGTGGGGTTTGCGGTTAAGCGTTTATTGGAGTCTCCCGCTGATATGCTGATTACTTTTACCAGAAATAATCGAAAAACCCATGAGCTCGGCTATCGTTATGGTGCCAAGCCATTAATTAAAAATCATATTTCACATAGTTGTTACTCAGATATAATAGCAATTTATCGAGACAAAACATGTCCTTCACCAATCTCTGGAGTGCAGGCTGCGGTGGATAAGCTATGGCTGCAAAAAACCAATGCAAGTTTGATGCCAGGATTTGTGCTTCGTCTTAAAGAAGTCACTTTATAAAAAATAAGATTGAGGAGTAGGTATGCAAAATCAAGTTGACTGGTTGATTGTTGGTGCAGGACCCGCGGGTTTGCAGTTAGGTTATTTTTTAGAAAAAAATGGTATTGATTATTTGATTTTGGAAAAAAACACATCGGCGGGATCCTTTTTTAAAAAATTCCCACGTCATAAATTGTTAATTTCAATTAATAAAGTGTATACCGGGTTTGATGATCCTAAGCTCAACCTGCGTTGGGATTGGAATAGCTTACTTTCTGATGATGGCAAGTTGTTATTTAAGGAGTATTCACAACAATATTTTCCACCGCGCGCATCGATGGTGCAGTATTTAAAAGATTATGCAAAACAGCATCATCTTAAAATTCACTATAAGCAAAAAATAATATCCATCAGCAAGGACTATCATTTTAAAGTTAAAACAGACAGTGGTGATATTTATTTGTGCAAAAAACTGTTTATTGCAACAGGCGTGAGCCTGCCTTATATTCCTAATATTCCCGGAATACTGTTTGCTAAAAATTATGTGAATATGTCGATGGATCCTAGGCATTATATTAATAAGCGCGTATTGATTATTGGTAAAGGTAATTCAGCACTTGAGACTGCTAATCATTTATTGGAGGTTTGCAGTGTCATCCATATTGCCAGCCCGAATCCACCCCGAATGGCTTGGCGCACGCATTTCGTGGGCCATGTCCGAGCGATTAATAACCACTTCCTTGAGAGTTATCAATTGAAATCACAAAATGCTGTGGTGAATGCTAATATTGACCAAATTCAATATAAAGATAACCAGTATCTAGTTGATTTCTGTTATAGTTTGGCCAATGGTGAGGTTGAGACCGTTGCCTATGATGAGGTGATCGTTTGTACTGGGTTTAAGTTTGACGACTCTATTTTTGATGCGGGATGTAAGCCACAATTAGCCATCGATGATCGTTTTATTGATTTGACCAGCAAGTATGAGTCCGTTAATATTAAGAATATGTATTGTATAGGAGCATTGATGCAGATGAGAGATTATAAAAAGAAGCAGTCTGCATTTATCCATGGTTTTCGTTACAATATCGCTTTTCTCTTTAAACAGTTGCTGGCAGAGCAGAATGGGGCGTCTTATCCGCATTTGCAGTTTAAGGATGACCCCGCAGAGTTGGTTAAACATATTATTCAACGCGTGAATCAAACTACCAGTTTATGGCAGCAAACCGGTTATCTTGCAGATGTGCTGGTGTACCAGTCAGAAAGAAAGGACTTTAGATATTATGCTGGTGTGCCAGTTGATTTTATTAAAGAAGCTGATTTTGCCCAAAAGCATCATATTTTCATAATCACTTTGGAATTTGGTCAGGAGCGAATCGACCAGTATCAAAATGTATTTGCGATTGATCGTGTCCATAGAGGTGATTATAAGCGTGCGTATCTGAGTCTTGGAATTCATCCCATTGTGCGTCATTATTTTAATGGGCACTTATTATCAGAGCATCATGTGCTTGAGAACTTTGAAAGTGTGTGGCAAGAACCCGTTCACCATGATCCATTGTTAGAATATTTAAATAATGAATTGGCACCTTTGCGCATGGAGCGCGCCATCGAACAAAAGGAGAGTTAACCTTAATGTTAAAAAATCGAATAAGGATATTCGGGTTGGCGCTTGGGATAGCATTTGCCAGCAATGCACTTGCAACCAATGGCGCTTTTGATTATGGCTATAGTGAGATTACTCGCGGCATGGGAGGCGCGGGTAGTGCTCTGCCACAGGACACGCTGATAGCAGCGATTAATCCGGCGGGTATGGTGTGGGTTAAGCATGCAGCTGATTTAGGCGCAGTTTTATATTTTCCGACGATGTATTATGATGCCTCAGTAGCCACACCCAATGCCGTTAGTCAGATCGTCATATCACCAGGCCGTCATATCAGTAATAAGTCACCTTTTTTTCTACCTGACTTTGGTATGAATATGATGCTGAACGATAAAAGTTCATTAGGCATTTCATTTTATAGTGTTGGCGGTTATGGTTCGTCTTACCCAGGTTGGGGTACGACTCGGATAACGGTGGCGGTTCCATTCGCGCCATTTTTTCTCGCAGTTCCTCAGAATGGCCCTTTTGGTGGCGGCTATTTGGCCTCTGATTTAAAACAAGCCTTAGGCAGTTTAACCTATGCGCATAAACTTGGGGCAACCTCCTCGGTGGGTTTAAGTATGTTACTGGGCGTGCAGACCTTATCCCTAAAAGGCGCTAACTTGTTAACGGTTTTTTCAAATAGCCCAAGTGCGATGACCGATCGTGGTACAGATTTTTCAGTCGGTATTGGTGCTAGGGCCGGTGTATTATTAGGGTTTATTCCGCACGTGAAATTGTCAGCGTCCTATCAGCCTAAAGTTATTATGTCCAAATTTCAAAAATATCGCGGACTATTTCCTAATCGGGGTGAATTTGATTTGCCGTCAAATGGTGTGGTTGGGGTGGCGTTTGAATTACCTCGGCATATTATATTTGCATTTGATGTGCAGAAAATTTGGTTTACTGAAATCAAAGCCTATGGCAATAAAAATAACGCAATTTTGCCGGGCGGTTCATGTCAGGCGTTAACAGAAGGTCCGACTTGTTTTGGTGGAAAAAATGGTGTGGGATTTGGTTGGCGTGATTCCGTTGCCTACAAGGTGGGTGTTCAATGGCAAGCTCGCCCTGGTTTACAATTTCGCGCAGGGTTTTCGCATGCGCGAAGTGTGTTTACCGCATCGCATCTTGCAGAGAATGTGATCGCACCGGGTGGCGCTATTGAAAATATAATCACCGCAGGTGTGAGTAAAAAAATTGGCAAACATGGTCAGATCAATGGGGTATTTGTTTATGTTCCGCATCAAGAATTTAACGGAATTAATGCTTTCTCAACCACAGCTAATCAGACAGTAGTTATTCATGCGCGCGGGTTTGGGGGAGGCATAAGTTACAGTTGGCTACTATAATTTTTGGCATCCCAGCTGCACGCAATCTTCAAATGCTTTTGAGCTAAAAAAATTCGTCACATAGGTTAACTATGCTCCTCTTTTTTTAGTTCAAAATCATCTGAATCTTACGCACAGCTGGGCGCCAAAACCCTGCGCAGTTTGATGTAGCCTGGACGACTTGTCGGCCAGGGAGAATCCAGCGAAGCTGGATTCAAGCGTTATTCCCGGCCAAAAATAAATTTTTGACCGGGCTACATCTACCCAATAAATTCCTCTAATGCTTTCACCCGCAATTGATTGAGCTTTTCAGCAAATGCTTTGCCATCGATGGATTGTTGTTGCAAGTTGGTGGTGTCAACATTATTAATAATATTAAGGCACTCAGTTAAAAATTGATTGCGTTGCCCCAATGGCTGATAGCATTGTTCAGCTGCAGTTAAAAAATCATTAAATCGTTGCACTCTGCGTAATGCATCTGCTGATTGTAATAAATTTAAAATATCACTGGCGCGGCTTAAATCTAAGCCCGCATATTGCTGGCCGTGTTTAGCAAGTAATAATGCGAGTTCTGAAAACTCTTTGGGAATTCGATAACGTTTGATAAAGTTTTTTATTGCTTCGATATCGCATCGAGAAAATAACATCGCAAAACGAATGCTGGGTTTTAGTTTTTCAGTATTTTCTGGACTTAAAAGTTCTTTAATTTTATTGTCATATTTTATTTGTGGAAATAAAATTTTGAGTGCGCGACATACTTGCAGTGTGTCAAAAAATCGCGTGGGCGCGTAACATTGTAATGCCCGATGCAGCTCTTGCCATACACGTTCTGCAACCAGTGCATCGACTTCTCCATTTTCGACCATTTTTTGCATGAGGGTTATTGTTTCTGGGTGAATGCTAAATTCTGGTAGCTTTGCTGCAAATCTTGCAAGTCTTAAAATGCGAACCGGGTCTTCACAAAAAGCGGGTGAGACATGGCGTAGCAGTTTAGCTTTCAAATCGTCTTGACCATGATAGGGGTCAGTGAGTTTGCCGTTCTCATCTTTAGCGATTGCATTTATGGTTAGATCACGGCGCAGCAAATCGGACTCGAGGGTCACATCGGGGTCGGTGTAAAAGGTGAAACCTTTGTAGCCTTTGGCTACCTTTCGCTCAGTGCGCGCTAAAGCATATTCTTCATGGGTTTCAGGGTGTAAGAAAACTGGAAACTCCTTGCCAATGGGTTGAAAACCTAGGGCCAGCATCTGTTCTGGAGTTGAACCAACCACCACCCAGTCGCGCTCCTTGACTTCTAGCCCAAGCAGCTCATCGCGTATCGCCCCGCCTACTAAATAGATCTTCAAATGTGGTATCCTCCATGTTCTTAGGATATGGAATGCAAGTGCGAGTTCTCCTCGCACGCCGCGTCAAACCTGGAAGCAATTCATGCCAACATAGTTGGCGGGAATTGCTGATAGAACTAATATTACGGGTTAATGCTTTATGAAACAATCTCCAGTTTGGTGGCAATACTGTTTGCCGCAACTTTCTTTATCACGATTAATGGGCTGGTTTGCCAATTGTCGGCGGTTATGGTTTAAAAACTGGGCAATAAAGACCTTCAGTCAGCATTTTGGCGTAGACTTAAGCGAAGCACAAATTGAGGACTACCAAGCTTTTAGCAATTTTAATGAATTTTTTACCCGCAAGCTTAAACCTGGCGCGCGTCCGATTGATCCAAAACCGAATGCGATTATTTCTCCTGCGGATGGTGTGGTCAGTGAGCTTGGACAATTAAACCTCGAGGTGATTTTACAAGCCAAGGGCAAATATTTTTCCGTTGGTAGTTTGCTTAACGATGAGGTGGCGGCACAACAATTTAAAAATGGCAGTTTCCTGACGACTTATTTATCACCTAAAGATTACCATCGTTTTCATATGCCTTGCGACGGTCGCTTAGTTGAAATGCGATATATTCCGGGGCGATTATTTTCAGTAAATGACGGCTCAGTAGCGGCGATTGATCGATTGTTTGCGCGTAATGAACGTGTGGTGTGTATGTTTGAATCTGAATTTGGATCCTTTGCTTACGTTGCAGTAGGCGCCATGATTGTCGGCAGTATTGCAACGGCTTGGCATGGTGTTGTGAATCCAGGCCATAATAATAAACCACAAGTTTGGAGTTATCGTGATAAAGAAATGCATTTAAAGCGCGGCGATGAATGCGGATATTTTCAATTAGGGTCAACGGTTATTTTATTATTTCCAAAGGATAGCGTTACGTGGGAGTCGAGTCTGGCTTCACATTCAGAATTAAAAATGGGCCAACTGATTGCCGAAATTAAATAGGAGGAAATAATGAAAAAACTGATTGCTACAATTGGAGTGACCGCTTTAATGTTGAGTGCAACAGCATTTGCAAATCCAATAACAGTTAAAACGTATAAAGTCAGTAAAAAGGGCAATGGCGTTGATGTGGGTAAATTTGAAGATTCAATAATAGTTAAAATGTATAAAGTCAGTAAAAAGGGTAAAGGCGCCTATATAGGTGAAGTTGAATTTGCGGATACAACAGAAGGCTTGCTGATTGAGCCACAGTTATTTGGCTTAACGCCTGGAATGCACGGATTTCATGTGCATACAAATCCAACGTGTGCGAATATGGGCAAGGCGGCTGGCGGTCATTTAGATCCACTAAAAACTAAGAAACATCTAGGCCCTACTAATAAGGAAGGTCATTTGGGTGATCTTCCGGTGTTGATCGTAGCCAGCGATGGCAAAACACATATGCCGTCGTTAGCGACGCGCTTAACGGTAAAAGATTTAAAGGGGCACGCTATTATGATTCATCTTTATGGGGATAATTATTCTGATAAACCCAAGCCCAATGGCGGCGGCGGCCCGCGCTATGCTTGCGCTGTTGTTAAGTAGCTCGAACCCGGCGAAGATTTGGTTGTTTGAATCGGTTTAAAATTAGGTTTTAAAACTTTAAGGTGCTACGTATAAACTGACTCTCTTACGCGGCGTCGCAGCGGTTATAATAAGGCGCAGCGGATTCATATTAAGAGAGCTTTGCGTTCTTTTCATAACCGCTGCGACGCCGCGTAAGGGAAAACATCTTCGAGCGGCTTTTTAGCCAAAAAGTCAAAGCTGCCAATGTTAAAGCCCATACTAAAGAGGCCTAATTTCCAAACGCTTTAGGTATATTTCTTATGAAATTAATTCAGAGGATTCGGTAAGGCAAAACTAATCACCTCTTTAATCGATTTAGCACCGGTCTTTATCATCAGTAAACGATCAAGGCCTAATGCCACACCGGAACATTCAGGTAATCCATGTTCAAGTGCTGCAATAAATCGATGATCAATCAAAGCTTCGGGTAAATTATTTTTCTGGCGATAAATTTGATCTTTTTCAAATCGTGCTTGTTGTTCATCCGCATCGGTTAGTTCATAAAAACCATTGGCTAACTCAACACCGTTAATATAAACCTCAAAGCGTAATGCTTTATCAGATTCAACTTTAGCGAGTGAGCTTTGAGTTTTTGGATAATCATAAATAAAACATGGCGCATCAAAGCCAAGCTTGGGTTCAATAACATGGCTTAATAATAATTGTAAAGCAGTGTCTTTATCAATATTTGCAGCGTCAAGGCTTAGCTCTATATTCTGGTCGCCAAGTGCTTTTAAACACATTTCCAGTTCACAGCTGTGTGGGTTTAAATTAAAATGCTGTTGGAATAAGTCGAGATAGCTAATCCGAGTTGCAGGGTTTGAATTTAATGTGGCTTGCAACAGTAAATCCATTTCATCCATTAAATCATGATGACTAAAGCCCGTGCGATACCATTCAAGCATGCTAAATTCAGGGTTATGAAATTTCCCGCATTCATCATTGCGAAACGCTTTGCTGATTTGATAGATGGAACCTAATCCAGCACTTAGCAAACGTTTCATCGCATATTCTGGTGAGGTTTGTAAATAAAGTTTTTGATTGCAATTGTACGTGGCGGTAATACTTTCAATATGGATATCACTGACACCAAAACTATCCAGTACAGGCGTTTCAACCTCTAATACATTGTGTCGGGAAAAAAAATCTCGAATTTGCCTGTAAAGTTTTGCGCGTGCTTTTATATTTTCAACTGAGGCGGATGGACGCCAATTATGCTTTTGCACGAGAGACATATTCACCGTTACGCGTATCGACTTTGATAAGATCACCTTCATTTAAAAATAAGGGCACACGCACAATCGCACCAGTTTCTAAAGTTGCAGGTTTATTACCACCCGAGACGGTATCGCCGCGCACGCCAGGATCGGTTTGGGTAACTTTTAAAACCACAAAGTTGGGAGGCTCCACAGTCAGTGGTGTGCCGTTATACATAACAACTGTACACATATCTTGTTCTTTAAGCCATTTCTTGGTTCCACCCACATTTTTGGCATTAGCCGCATGTTGTTCAAAGGTGTTAGGCTCCATAAAGTGCCAGAATTCGCCATCATTATATAGATACTGTAAATCCATCTCGACCACATCGGCGGCTTCTAGGCTTTCACCCGATTTAAAGGTTTTTTCCAGAACTCGGCCTGTTTTTAAATTACGCAACTTAACGCGATTAAACGCTTGGCCTTTACCCGGTTTTACAAAATTATTTTCAATAATGCTGCAGGGATCTCCATCGAGCATCACTTTTAGTCCGCCGCGGAATTCATTTGTGCTATAACTGGCCATTATCCATCCTCTAAACCATGTGGATAGTTATGGTAGCAGCTGTAATGTGCAATTTCGACAAATAATTTAGTGTATGGCTTACAGCTTTATTAAGATCACATTGTTAGGATTCTAGGTTAAAGGAGTGGAATTATGAAATCACGCTTACCCGAACATTTTTTGTTGAACTTGGCTGACTCGCTTGCGCCAGAAGTCAAGCTTATGGCAGTATGGGCACTTAAAACGAGTTGCCGGCAAGCAGAGAATGACAGCATTCGATCACTTGTGTGCCAGCAATTAATTAAGAGATAAATCATTAACTTGAGCAGCTAATCCCGTCCGCTGTAATTTAAGTAAGTTATTATGAATCAAATCACAGTTTGCAAAATTGCTCTGCCCACGCCACTTTGGAAATCGTTTGATTATTTGCCCCCACATAATGGCCAGCAGTTTCCGGTCGGTGTTCGGGTGTGTGTGCCATTTGGTGCGCGCACATTGGTTGGCATTTTTCTTGGGTTTTCAAATCACACTGAGATAGATCCTAGAAAATTGAAATCCGTGCAGGCAGTTTTAGATACTCAATCTTTATTTAGCGCTAACTTATTTAAGCTATGCTGTTGGGCGAGCGAATACTATCATCATCCTTTAGGTGAGGTATTAATTAATGCATTGCCAAAAAAATTGCGTCAAGGCAAAGAAATTTCATTGAATAGAATAAATATTTATTCAATAACCTCTGAGGGTGAAGCCGCATTAATCGTTGGAATTAAGCGCAGCCCAAAACAAGCTGAAACTTTAGCGCGTCTAAAGGATGCGAGTCTGAATGAAAGCCAATTAAAAAATCTTGAAATCTCTAAGCCGATCATCAATAAATTAATTAACAATGGTTGGGCTAAGCTCTCCACTCAAGAAATTGAGAATAAACCATTAGGTGAAGGTGAGCTCGCATTAACTTTAAATGCAGCCCAAGCACAAAGTTTAAAATCAATTAATGAAGCCGCGGGTTTCACTACATTTTTATTAGCGGGCGTTACCGGATCGGGTAAAACCGAAGTGTATTTGCAATCCATTGATGCGGTGCTGAAAAAAGGTCAGCAAGCATTGGTTTTGGTGCCTGAGATTAGCCTTACTCCACAAACAGTTTCACGTTTTAAGGCGCGTTTTAAAACCGGTATTGCGGTGATGCATTCAGGGCTCGGGGATCAAGCTCGGGCTTCGATGTGGAGTCAAGCGTATCATGGAAAGGCATCCATTGTGATTGGCACGCGTTCTGCAATTTTTGCGCCATTGGATAATCTGGGAATTATTATTGTTGATGAAGAGCATGATTTATCTTTTAAAAGCCAAAGCCAAGTTCGTTATTCGGCACGTGATATGGCGGTGATGCGTGCTCAAATTGAAAATGTCCCGGTGGTGTTGGGCTCAGCCACACCTTCGCTTGAGAGCTTTTATAATGTGAAGCGAGATCGTTACCAGTTATTAAAACTGCCGATGCGAGCGGGAAAGGCTAAACCACCACAAGTTCGAGTGGTGAATTTGTGTAATCAATCTTTGAAGGCAGGGCTAAGTCGTGCTTTAATTACTGCGATTACAGAGCAGTTGGCGAAAAAAAAGCAAGTATTAATTTTTCTAAATCGTCGCGGTTATGCGCCGATGATGTTATGTCATCATTGTGGCTATACGATTTCCTGTGCGAGGTGTGATGCTAAATTAATTTTACATGCCAATCCTCATAGATTGGTTTGTCATCATTGTGACAAAGTAGTAACTCCGCCAAGGATATGTCCCAAGTGCCATCAAACCGAATTAATGTCTTTAGGGCAAGGTACAGAACAATTGGAAACTGTGCTAACAGAGTTATTTCCACAGCACAATGTTTTGCGAATTGATCGCGACACAACGCAGACGCGACATAGCTTGAGTGAAAAGATCGAGCAAATTAATGCGGGCCGCGCAGATATTTTAATTGGTACACAAATGTTAGCGAAAGGACATCATTTTCCTAATCTGGGTTTAAGCGCGATTGTTGATGCAGACAGTGGTTTTTTCAGTTTGGATTTTCGCGCAATAGAACGTATGGCGCAATTATTAATTCAAGTTTCAGGTCGCTCAGGGCGAAGCTGCGACGTGGGTGAGGTGATTATACAAACGCACCATCCAGAGCATCCGTATTTGAAAATATTATTGCAACAGGGATATTTTGCATTGATGGAACAGTTATTAACAGAACGAGAAAAGGCGTTATTACCGCCTTATTCATTTCAAGTGATGCTTCGAGCTGAAGCCATTGCTCGACAAAAACCCTTTGATTTTTTAAACGCGGCTAAAGCATTTTTTGATAAAAAAGCGATTGAAGCTTATGGCCCCATGCCTGCGCTGATGGAGCGAAAAGCTGGGCGCTTTCGCGCTCAATTATTATTACAGTCTCAATCACGACAAAGTTTAAAACTCATTCTCGAGCCGATTACAAAAGAAATTGCGAGTTTGCCACAGGCAAGAGACGTGCGATGGTCGATTGATGTTGATCCTACGGATGTTTTGTGATTTGGGTATGCTGTTATTAGGTGAAAAATGGACTTTAATTGTTAACAGTACTTGAAAATTATGTTTTTTATTTCTAAGTTTCCTTGACAAGATGTTTTCTCTTACGCGGCGGTCGCTACGGCTATGACAAGGCGCAGCGGATTCATATTAAGAGACCTTTGCGTTCTTTTTATAACCGCTGCGTCGCTGCGTAAGAACGGCGTAGCTCATGGGTCAATAAAATTGAATTTATAAGCGGCCTACAAGCCAAACACCTAAATTTATTGTGCGTTGGGTATATTCACCTAAGTTTATAATTATTCCGAAACTCCGCAAATTTTTCCGGGTGCGCCTTCAATTTCTGAGTATCAATCAGTGGATTATATTTTTTAAGTCCGGATTTTTGCAAGATGGTTTTATCTGCAACAGCTTGCCAATTAAAATACCGACACGCCGCTTGATAAACCATAAAGGTTGCTTTATGTTTTGCTTCAAGTGTGTAGCCTGCGATATGTGGGGTTGCAATAACCGCACGCTTGAGTAATTCTAAATTAATATCGGGTTCATTCTCCCACACATCGAAACAAAAAATAATTTGTGTTGCTCGGAGGAGGGCGTTTAAGTCAACCACCTCACCGCGACTGGTATTAATTAAGACGCAATCTTTTTTTAAATTTTGCAAAAAAGCTTCATTGATTAATTTATGGGTTTGATGTTTTCCATCATAGATCAGCGGAGTGTGTAAACTGATGAGATCAAGTTCGCTAAATTCAGTCAGTGCAGTTGAATCAAATTCTGGGTCTTCAAACGCGCGCGGGGGATCGTTTAAAACGACATTCGCTCCACGGCGACTTAATAATTCCTCTAGTGCACTGCCCGCATGCCCAGCTCCAATAATGCCAACATTTAATGGCTTTGTTGGTAATTGATGTTGTTGTTGTAAATAGGCGATAACGCTCATCACATAGTGTGCCACAGCGCTCGCGTTGGCGCCTTTGGCGTTGGCCCATTCGATTTGATTTTGTTGCAACCATTTAGTATCAACGTGATCAATGCCGGCAGTCATGCTGCCGACAAACTTTACTTTTGTTCCTTCGAGTAATTGTTGATTAACATTGGTAACAGAACGAACAAAAAGTGCATCTGCATTTTTTAATTTATCGTTAGTAATTGCTTTATTATTGACGAGCACAACTTCAGCCATTGGGCTGAACAATTCACTGACTGAAGGGATCGCTTGGTCAGCAATGATTCTTAATTTTTTTTTCATTTTATATTGTGCATAAAAAGTTATTTTTGGCAAAATTTTACAATAATTTTCATTAAACTACCTTAACATTCTTCCTATTTCTGGGTCAAACGCGATACAATACGTTAGGTTTTTTACTCCTTACAGTTGAGTTAGTTGAGTGGGTGTGGATGCGTATAATTAAAACTGTTTTATGTGGATTGTTATTGGGCATCTTCCAGTTTGCGGTTGCAGATTATTACAGCATGTATCCACCGGAAATTAGTGATCTCTCAAAAAAAAGCGAGCTCGTGAATAAATACAATTGGCGCAAAGATGTCGCTGATGTACATGCACCGGGTGGTATAATAGCGTTGCCTATTCCAGACCTTACCAAGCGTAAAGTGATGACATTAACCATGAAAGAGGCTATTTTATTATCTTTGCGCAACAATCCAACAATCCAGAGCACCGAACTTAACCGTATCACCGATAAGTTTGCCGTGATTTTGGCGCATAATGGATTTGAGCCCCAGTACAACCTAAGTGGAACGGGCAGATTCTTAAAAAACCAAAGACCGATTTATAGCAGTTCGGCAGGTGCTACGTTAAAGAACACCATCGGGACTCAGTTTGGTATGACTTACACGAATACCTATACTGGCGGCAGCGGCCCAGGTCAAACGGCCTTTACCGTGACTCAACCGCTGCTAAAGGGCTTTGGTAGAGCGTTAAATATGATTCCATGGAATAATGCGTTGGATGCAGAGAACCAAGCGCGACTCGGATTTAAAAGCAGCATTATTGATCAAGTGACCACAGTGATTACCAGTTATCGTACGTTGATTGAAGATTATCAAAGCCTGGATATTCAAAAACGTACCCTTGCTAATAATCTGGAAACTGTGCGTCAATCACAGCTCAAAGTAAAGGTCGGTCAATTAGCAAGAAGTGATTTATCGCAGCAGCAAGCAGCCTATGAAACCACTAAGCTGTCGATGCTGACCCAGCAGAGTAGCTATATTTCAGATTATCAGAGTTTCTTAGAGACCCTGGGTTTAAAGGCTGATGCCAAAGTAAAGATCGTTAGAAAACTTGATTTTAGCCGCATAAAGATTCCCAGTTTAAAGCGTTGTATCCAACTCGCGTTAAAAGGCAATATTACCTACCAAACATCACTGATTGCAATTCGTGCTACACAGCGTGCCGTAATATCGGCCAAAGATGCAAATCGTTGGACACTGGGTTTAGTGGGTGCTTTTAATATTTTTGGTACAACAGCTCAGCCTAGCTTTCAAACCGTTAATGGCGTGACTCAAAATGTTGCACAGCCTCTCACCACTCTTGGCACACCAAGTTTAACTTTAAACCTGACTATTCCTCTGAATGATGTTTCCGCCGAACAAGGGGTGGTCAGTGCCGAGATCAAGTTACAACAGGCAAAGCTTGCCATTGAGGCGGCTCGGTTACAGTTAATTCGAACTATTACCAACCAAGTACAACAAATTCAAAATCAGGTTTTAACGCTTAAGTCTGCAGAGCATCAAGTGCTATTTCAGCACCAAAGCCTTCAAGCTGCCGAGATTAAATACAAATATGGGCGGACCACTACCTTTGAAGTGAATCAAATTCAGAATGATTTGTTGACACAGGAGACCACTTTGGTGTCAGATAAGATTACATTGTTAAATCAGATAACTACTTTAAATAAAGATTTGGGGATTACATTGGATAATTGGGGAATTAAGTTGAGGTATTAATGAGGTCGTTAAAGCGGAAACTGACGACAATGATCACTTTTACAGTACTTGTGCTGGGAACTTTATCACCCGGTTGCAGCGATCAAAAGTCCAAAAGCTCGGACGCACCACAATACACCGAGGTGAGGGCTGTATCCAAAAAAACATACACCAGACTTTTTTATAAAGGATCGCTTGCCCCGATTCGCTCTACCCCTGTGCTTTGTCCAGTAGATGGCTTTGTGACTAAGATACTTTTCAAATATGGTGAGGAGGTCAAAGCAGGTCAATTATTACTGACCATTAAGGCGACTGGTTTGGCAACAAAATATCGACAAGCAGTCAGTGATTTTTTGCAGAAAAAAGCGGCTCTAGAAACGCAAACTTCAACCTACGAGGGTGATAAAGAGCTCTATAAAGCTGGGGTAATGTCACGAGTCGATTTTGATAATGCGCGTAATACCTTTGCCACCAGTGTGCTAAATCTTAGTCAATCACGAATTTCACTGGAGAAAATTCTAAAACAAGCTGATGTACGGTTCAAATCGGTCGAGGGTTTAAAACTGTCTCAAGCCAAACAGGTTATTAAAATACTAGAACGTACTTTTGCTAATATTTCCATACACTCTCCATCCAAGGGTGTGGTGTTAATTCCGGTAGAGGTAAAATCTTCATCAGGAGAGAGCAAGAGTAATGCGTTGGTATCAGGCTCGCCAGTTAAAGCACAGCAATCGGTTTTAGCTTTGGGCGATCCAACGGGATACCGAGTGAAATTTCAAGTCAGTGAAATTAATATTGTGCAAATGAAAGCGGGACTGAAAGCTGAGGTGAGCGGTGACTCATTTCCCGGAATTAAATTAAAAGGCTATGTGAAACAAGTCGCGGTACAGGCAGATCCCAATCAGTCGGGTGGTGGCAGCGGGGTTAGCATGTTTAAAGTGGTTGTGAATGTACCAAATGTTTCAGCTATAGATCGAAAAAACATCCGAATTGGTATGAGTGCAAAAGTAGAGATTGAAATTGAAAGACCGGCAAAAATCATGGTCCCTATTAATGCGGTTTTCACCAAAGGCGGAACCACTTATGTGACCGTGATTGATCCTAAAACCAAAAGCCGAAAAAATGTTCGGGTGTTAACCGGAGAAACTTCACTCACGGAAGTGGTCATTATTGATGGGCTTAAAGCTGGCGAAAAGGTTATCGTGAGAAAGGTAAGTTCTGATGCTAAAACTGATTAATGTGACCAAAACCTATCATATGGGTAAGCAAACGTATGAGGCATTAAAAGGTATTACCATATCAGTTGAGGAAGGTGAGGTGGTTTCGATTGTGGGACCATCGGGTTCTGGTAAAACCACCTTAATGAATATTATTGGGTTATTGGATCGTCCCACAACCGGAGAATATTATCTAGCTGGCGAAGAAGTTTCACTAATATCAGCTAATAAAAGAGCGCGGCTGCGTAATATTCGCATCGGATTTGTTTTTCAGTCTTTTTTTTTATTGCCACGGTTATCTGCATTACAAAATGTCAGTTTGCCGCTGCATTATCGTGGCGAAGATAAAAGAGTAATTAAAAATAAGTGCATGGAAATGCTCGCAAGAGTCGGCATGGACAAGCATTGGCATCATAAGCCGACTGAACTTTCCGGTGGACAGCAGCAGCGGGTCGCTATTGCGCGTGCCCTGGTTGGCATGCCAAGCATTGTATTGGCGGATGAGCCAACCGGCGCATTAGATACGGTAACCTCTAAAGAGGTTATGGATTTATTAAAAGAAATGAATAAAGAGACTAATACCACGATTGTTATTATTTCACATGATTTAAATGTTGCTGCTCAGTGTCAGCGTACGTTTCATATTCGTGATGGTCTGCTTGTTGACAGGAAATAAATATGGGGTTATGGAGCCAATTTGTAGAAGCCATGTTAAATTTGCTAAGTGCAAAGCTACGTTCTATTTTAGCAATTTTAGGTATATTGGTTGGTACCGCTTCTGTGGTTGCATTAATCACCACATCGCAATTGGCCACCACACATGCATTAGCCCAATTTAAAACGCTAGGTACACATTTATTAGCGGTTACGATTTCATCACAGCAACAGGGGAAAAAAGCCTCGGCTTCCAGTAACAAAACCCAATTGTCGCTGAGTGATGTTTATGAACTTCAGTCTAATATTCCAGAGATTGAACAAATAGCACCCTATATTACTTTGTATCAATCAATTAATTATGCAGGTAAGCAATATCAAGGCTCTGTTATTGGTGCTTATCGGGCATTTTCAACGGTTGCTAAGATTTATGTTAGCAAAGGACGTTTTGTAAATTTGCTGGATAAGTCGAATCTATATTGCGTGATTGGCGCAAAACTTGCTAAAAGCTTAAAGGCCCAAGGGTTGGTAAACCCCATCGGTCAGCAGATTCGTTTAGGAAATTGGTATTTTACAATCGTGGGTGTGGTGAAGCCTTGGCAACCGAATTTATTTGTTTTTATTGAAATGGACAATAGTGTGATTATTCCCATTGAGGCGGCGTACCTTTTGAGTAATTACGCGTCGATTAATAATTTATTGATTAAGTTAAAGCCCGACAGTGTTTTGAAAACAGTGCAAACTAAAGTAGAAGCCAATCTCAGTAAAATTTTACCCAGTGCCCAAATTAACATTCGCAATCCGGAAGAAATTATTAAACTGATGGCAAAGCAGCAAGCCACTTATACCTGGCTTTTAGGTGCAATTGGTGGTATTTCACTGTTGGTTGGTGGCATTGGGGTAATGAATATTATGCTGGTATCGGTGATTGAGCGGCGACGTGAAATTGGCATTCGTTTAGCGATCGGTGCGCATCAGAGTAATATTTTATGGATGTTTTTGATTGAATCGGTAATGTTAACTGTATTTGGCGGCATCCTGGGTATTTTCGTCGGTTTATCGGTGTCTTATGTTATTGCCTATGTGTCGGGGTGGGAATATTATTTTTATGGATTGCCACCGGTATTAGGATTCGTGGTTTCTGTTTTTGTGGGAATTGTTTCAGGCTTTTATCCCGCGTTGCGCGCTTCCAAGCTGGATCCTATCGAATCATTGCATGCAGATTAATTCGTTAACCCTTTTTTAAGAAATAGCACCCTATACCCAACGCCAAGTTGTTGTAGGTCCCTTGACTCGTGGCTCTGCACTCGCTCGGGATGAAAAGAGAGTTATGCGCGCTGGGCATATCAGCAAGCAATATCGCTATGAACTTAGCGGCAATTAGCATACACAGTTAATATTAGATTAATATGAATGTTGGATAATAAAGGTTGGGTAGTGTGAGATAGAGTAAAGGAAGATTGACTTATGGCAAAAACTGATCAGCTCAATAATAGTGACTCCGGTAAATATGTATTAGTGCCGACTGATGAGGGTCTTGATGCTGAACTTGCGCTATCTCCACAAGCGCCAAAACCACGACTCTATTCACTACTCCTCTATAAAATATCTACTGGGCTATTCTTTATGGCTTGGGCAGCCATGTTGCTGGACTTTGTTCCATTTTTAATGTTGCGTCAAGTCGGCATCCTTACTTGTTATGCTTTTCGCACTCTGGGTTATGGGGTTTGGCGGTTATATATTCGCTCCCATTTTGATGATACTGACGTTATTCAAAACCTTATTCGAGAGCGCCTTAAAAATAAGGAAGCTAGCGGGGATTTAGATTTTGAAAAAGATTTTGCCTCGTGGCAGGCCTGGCGCATATTTGTTCGCGAGCATTTTAGCGAATATGATTTTGTCGATAATTTAGAATTTGAGGGTGAGCACAGGGTGACTAGAGCGGTTTTTCAGCGTGAAAAACATGCCGCTTGGCTTGGGATTTTTTCTTGTGTTTCTTTTCTGGTGTACTTGACGATGACCTTGGTCTGTCCGCCTATTGCAGCGGTGGCCCTAATTGTGGGGTTATGGTCATTGGTAACAAGCAATGTAGTTTGGGCAAAAGGTTGCCAAGATCACCTTATCAATAGTAATAGCGGCAATGATATGGAATTGACGACGGTTGGTGCCGGTACCGATCAAGCTAATCAATTGGCTGTGTTGCGCGAAAGAGGTCATCAATCTTATCGCAATTACGCATTTATGTTAACGTTCACCAGTTTATTAGTGGCAGTAGGGCTTACGCTTTCCGTATTCTGCCCCCCAGTAGCCGCTTTTCTTGGTTTGGCTATAATTGGCAGTTTCACTGTTAATACCGTGGCTGGTTTTTCGTTTGGAGCGGTAGCGGTTGGCTTTTTCTTTAAATCATATTTGATAAAACGTGAGTACAAAGCTCTGCAACTTGAATTAGAATCCGAAAAATCCCAGCTTGAATTGACCGACTCCTCCGTTCCCCCCGCAACATTGGTAAAATAATACCAGCAATCACAGCTTGATTCATGCTAATCATTACCTTAGAATGATGCGGTGATTTAGTTCACGTAACACTTGATTTTTAAATTTTTCTTTAAATAAGTTTAATAAATTCTTAAATTTATTTTGAGGTGCGGGTTTTTTTACCAAAGTGGTAAATTAATTATCGAAGTGGGTAATTAATTTTCAAAACGCTCATCGAGTAACTGAAAAGTTGATGAATTAAGCTATTGAAAACTGAGTCATATTTAATTACTATTATAAATAGGAAAATTATTAGCTTAGCTATTTCTTTATTTAGCTACTTAAAGGAGATTTTATAATGAAAAAATTAATAATGCAGGCCACAGTTGGCTTGTTAGTTGGCGGCGCTATAATGTCCGCAGTTGCTGGTGGCCCTGATGTGGCACCTGCTCCTATGGTTACCCCTGGGTTATATGTTGGTTTAGGTGGTGCGTACGGTAGTCACTTCGTAAGTCGTCAGTATGGTATAACCGATACTCCTATTGCGGCTCCCTTTGTCTTAGATAGTTCTTTAGATCAACTCGATAACACCAACAGCAAGTTTGCGCCATTGGCACAGATTGGTTATTGGGCACCGATTGATGATGAGTGGCTTTGGGGTGTGCAGGTAACTTATAAGTATCTAAACTACACCGTGAACTCGGACTCTTATACTGGTTCCCTCCTACAAAACGCTACCGGTTTAGCTTCTCTGAACAGTGCTAAATTAGTTAAAACATCTTTTCAGAATGAGTTATTGTTATTAGCTTATGGTGGTATGCAGTTTGATAAAGGTTATTTCTACTTAGGTGTGGGTGCAGCGATGTGGACTGTGCGTGATCATTTCGGTGTAGCCGTTGCATTGAACAACGTTGTGACAAATGGTAATAATTTTACTAATTTCTTTACCCAAACCGGTACCCTATGGGGTGGTGCGTTCCAAGTAGGTTATAACTACTATATGAAATCAGATTGGTTCTTAGGGCTTAACTATACCTATGCACTGTCTGGTACCTTTAGCAAGAGCGAAACTGCTAATGCTAATGCATTTAACAATGCTGCTGTTATTAATTCAAATAACGTTACTGTTACTCGTACAGTTAGTATTGAAACTCAAGAGTTTATGTTCTCTGTTAATAAAGTGTTTCAGTTCTAAGTACACTCGATGGGTTTGCTTTAAATCCAAAAAGGGACATCTTGTATGTCCCTTTTTTTTGCCCCGTGATTACGAGCGAGCGCAACACCTGCCTCCGTCATCCCGAGCGAGCGCAACGCTGCGAGTCGAGGGATCTACGTAGATAACTTCAACGGCAACACCAGCATCTTAACCCCCAAGCTCTGCAAGCGACGCTGCAAGATACTGGTCATATTGCTATGCAGAACTCTAACAAACCATGTTTCTGTTGGGTACACATAGCGCGAGGCAAAATAAATGCAGTTATTATATTTAGCGTTTACTGTTTCAGCCATGCTGTAAATGTGATCAACCGCGTCTGTGCCAAATGAGCAATACGATTCAGCGGCAATGCCATGCTGTTGGCTGTATTGCACCAGATAATTGAGGGTGCTGCCGGTTTCCACCTGCAGTTTTTTTAATGCTGTGGTTGAGCCAAAGCTACCGATATCGACCTCACCATGACTGATAAAGACGAAATTATGAAAATAATCAGGAAACATGCGTTGTACCCACAATAATGCATGCAATGCGCCACCGATTTCTGACACCAAAAAAACGGCTGTTGGCTTTTTGGGATCAAGGCTAGGGCTCGGATGTTTGGCTTTTGATTTAACCAGCGGGATATGCAGCTCTTTATTTAATTTTTGCTTGAGGCGGTCAAATTGACGATAATGACGACGAATTACAAAACCCGCAGCAACGGTGGCACCGGTAATCACCACTGTGATCCAGCCGCCGCTTTCGAATTTGGTGAGTAGGGTGCTAAACAATATCACAACACAAATAATAAACGCCAAAATTGACAACGTGATGTGTGGCAGCCATTTTTTCACTTTCGATCTCTGCTTCCACCAGTAAATGGTTAATCCTAACAGCGACATCGAAAAAGTGATAAACACATTCATACTGTATAAAACCACCAGAAAGGCAACATTACCGTGGGTGGCAAACATGATAAGGATGGCGAATACCCCAAAAAGAATAATCCCATTTTGAGTTACCAGGCGGCTAGAGAGCATGCTAAAGCGTTTGGGGACCCACGAGTCGACCGCCATATTGGCTAAAACCGCAGGGCCGCCCAGAAAGCCTGTATTGGCAGCGACATAGAGAATTCCCATTTCTGCAATTAATAAAACAACCAATCCAAAATGTTTTGCAGCATGTGGCCACGAGGATAATATTTGATGAAACACCACCGCATTAAGTGTCTCACCTACATTCGGGCTTGGTCCCCATAAAAGATACAAAAGAATAATTCCGCCAGCAATGACGCTAAGTGACAGTGCCATATAGAACATCGTCCACATGCCGGTTTTAACTCGTGGTTCTTTTAAAATATTCACATTATTGGACACGGCTTCCAGCCCAGTGTAGGTGCCGCCTCCAAGCGAGTAGGCGCGCATAAATAAAGCCAGTACTGCAAACCAACCCAAAGCACCGACAGACAGGTTGGTGTCCCGATAGGCATCATGAAACATGGTAGGCACATCGCTTTGGTGCAAACTGATCCCATAAATAATAATAAAGAGATGGGTAATAAAAAATCCGAGAAAAATTGGAATCAGTATTTTGATGGACTCTTTGGCGCCGCGCAAGTTCATAACCAGTAAGAAAATCAAAATAGCAATTGAGACCGCCAGTTTATACCGATGCCATGAAAAGGGCAGTAAACTAAATAATGCATCACTACCACTGGCCACTGACGTGGTGATGGTGAGGGTGTAATCAATAATAAGCGCGGCACCTGAAACAAGGCCAGCGCGTGGCCCCAACAATTTTGAGGCAACTTTATATCCGCCGCCACCATTAGGAAATAAGCGAATCACCTGATTGTAAGCGGAAGAAATTAAAAAAACTGTGATCGCGGTTGCTAAGGCTAAATATAAAGCCAGATGATGATATTTACCCAATGCCAGAAAAGCTTGTTCAGGACCATAATTCGCAGAAGATAATCCATCCGCACCGAGGCCAACCCAAGCCACAAAAGCAATCAGCGCAATATGACGGTGTGTATCTTTTGACATTGGATTGCGCGGTTTACCCAGAAGCAATCGCCATAATTTGCTCATACTGTTTCCAAACAATTACCACTATACATGTAAGAATTTACCATGCTGGGGGGCTAACGGTAAAGTGAGATTAAACCTAGAATCCGCAGTTGGTGTAGATGTAGCCCGGACAAAGTGACCTTTAGGTCATGCGGCCGGGAAAATAATAAACCTGGCCGACAAAGCCTGTCACGCGCGAAGCGTGAGGATCGTCCAGGCTACTACTGGCTCGGAATTTTATCATTGCAATATCTTCCGTGATAAATATACTGAGCAGAGAAGGAATAAGGATATGAAAATTATCATTTTGGGCGCTGGTCAGGTTGGCGGTTCCCTAGCAGAAACCTTAATCGGTGAGAATCATGACATCACTCTGGTTGATCAAGATGAGCAATGTTTGCAGTATTTTGCCGATCGTTTAGATATTAGAACAGTTAATGGCCAGTGCTCTTATCCTGGTGTATTGCGACAAGCAGGTGCTGATGGCGCGGATATGGTCATTGCCGTTACCGATAATGATGAGGCGAATATCGTTGCTTGCCAAGTTGCCTACACATTATTCAATGTGCCCACAAAAATGGCACGGCTTCGTTCTCGGCATTATTTTATTCGAAAAGACCTATTTGCCCCAGATCATATCCCGATCGATGTTTTAGTCAGTCCTGAGTTAATTGTGACCGATCTAATCTCAGAACTGATTGCAACGCCTGGTGCATTGCGCATAATGAATGTTGCTGATGGTGTGGCAAAAATTATTGTGCTGCGTCCTTATTATGGTGGCGTATTGTTGGGAAAAACCATTAGTCAGGCTTATGAACACCTCGATAATGTTAAATTTAATATCATTACGATCTATCGTGACGACAAACGCGTTGATTTAACACCTGAGACTGAAATTGAGATCGGTGATCGAATCTTTTTTATTACTGAGGCTCTGAACGTGTCGAGAATCATAACCGCCTTTAGGCGCGAAGAAGAACCGTTTGAAAGAATAATGATTGCGGGCGGTGGACATATCGGTGGAAATTTAGCGAGAGTATTACAAGGTGATTATTCAGTAAAGTTAATTGACCATAATCGGCGGCGTTGTGAACATTTAGCCAGCAATTTAAATGACGTTACCGTGTTATGTGGGGATGCGAATGAGAGTAACCTACTTTTGGATGAGCGTATTGAAAATGTTGATGTATTTTTGGCCGTTACCAATGATGATGAAGCGAATATCATTGCGTCGATTCAAGCCAAACAATTAGGTGCGCGTCAAACTTTCGCATTAATTAAACGCACAGACTATTTTAACGTGATTGATCCAGGTGCTATCAATGTGCGTATTTCGCCTTCTTTAGCAACCATGGGGGCGATACTAACTCATGTACGGCAAGGTGACATTAAAGGCGTTTTTCCCATTCGCCGTGGTATGGCTGAAATCATCGAAGCGTGTGTGCATGGTAATCACAAAACTTCAAAAGTAGTGGAGCGCCAAGTGAGCCAAGTGAAGCTCCCCAAGGCAACCAGCATTGCGGGGATTATTCGCAAAGGAGAGCTTATTATTCCACAAGCGTCCACGCGAATCTTGGATGAGGATCGTGTGGTGTTTTTTGTGGCCGATAAAAAATATGTGGTAGATCTGGAAAAACTACTTTCTGTTAGCACAGGGTTTTTTTGATATGCGGTTTTTGGTGGTTTTTAAGATTCTTGGCATGATGTTAATGCTGTTAAGCGCGAGTAATCTACCGCCTATCGTCGTTGGATTAATTTATGGTGATGGTGGGATTCCAGCATTTATTTTTGGGTTTTTGATTACTTTTCTGTTTGGATTTATGCTGTGGTTTTTTTCGCGTAATTTGGCCTCAAATTTAAAAACTCGAGATGGGTTTTTAGTGGTGTCTTTACTGTGGGTCGTATTATCTCTTTTTAGTGCCATTCCTTTGTTGATGACGTTATATCCAAAAATGGCAGTAACGGATGCCGTTTTTGAGGCGGTCTCGGGGTTGACTACAACCGGTGCGTCGGTGATGGCAAATCTAAATACGTTGCCACATGCGCTTTTATATTATCGTCAGCAATTGGCGTTACTCGGTGGTATTGGAATTATCGTTTTAGCCATCGCCGTTTTGCCTATGCTGGGCGTAGGTGGAATGCAACTGTATCGTGCAGAAGTGGCGGGCCCCATGAAATCCGATAAACTCACGCCGCGCTTAGCCCAAACTGCAAAAGCGTTGTGGACGATTTATTTTGGTTTGGCGTTAATCGCTATCATTGTGTTTCATCTGGTTGGAATGAAGTGGTTTGATGCAATTGCAGCCAGTTTTAGTGTGGTGTCCACCGGTGGGTTTTCGATCCATGATACCGGATTTGCATACTATCACAGTGTGACGATTGATGCGGTCTGTGTTATTTTTATGTTGTTGGGCGGCACCAATTTTGCGCTTCACTTTCAATTGCTGCGTCAGCGTTCGCCCTTGGTTTATTTTAGAGATCCGGAGTTTCGTTTTTATATCTTTGTTTATTTTGTGGCATCCATAATTATTATTCTTACCTTATCGATGTATAACTATCCCCATTTTGGGCGCAATGTTTTAAATGCAGTATTTAGTGTGGTTTCTATTGGTACCACCACAGGATTAACCACAACCAATTTTAATCTTTGGCCGACATTTTTACCTTTTCTGATAATGTTTGTGGCGTTAATTGGGGGCTGTGCTGGATCAACCAGCGGTGGGATTAAAATGGTGCGCGTATTGGTTTTGCGTGAACAAACACGTCGTGAGTTTTATCGTTTAATTCATCCCAAAGCGGTATTTTCGGTAAAACTTGGTAAACAAGACGTCCCAGAAAAAACAATACAAGCGGTGTGGGGTTTTGTAACTGTCTTTATGGTGTTATATGTCGTATTACTGCTGGGATTGCTTGCCACAGGATTAGATATTAGAACAGCCTTTGGTGCAGTAACGGCGAGTTTATCTAATACGGGCGTGGGTATTGGCGGTGTTTTTGTTGGCTTTGAATCGTTAGGTGATCCAGCTAAATGGATTTGTATTTTTTCAATGATTGTCGGTCGATTAGAAATTTTTACGATTATGGTTTTGTTTTTGCCGTCTTATTGGCGTGCGTAGTGGGATTGTTGTTATTTTGTTAAGATATTGTTTGATGCACCCATAAAAATAACTGCCAAACAAACTATTTTTTTGATTACAAACTCATATTAAAATTGTACATCCCCACTCCATTGCATATCGATGGTAGATGCGTCACGCATCCCACGTTTGTAGCGAAGCATTAAATAAAACAATTCCGCAAAGGATAAGCATTGATAATAGATAAGCTTACCATCTGTATTTTCATACGCAGCCTCATCCGCTTTGCGCACTGAGTGTAACCATTGCTTAAACTTTCCTTTAAATAGTGCACTTACAAAACCCGAAGTAAGCATTGCGTATTTTAACATTATAGGATTTACTGAAGAATCATACTTAGATTCAATCCCATTGAATATGTTAGATAAATTAATTTGTTTAGTGAAGTGAACGCCGCTGTTAGCGCGCGGGTTGCATTCAATAAGGTAGATGCCATTTTCATTCTCAATGATATCAAAACCAATTTGTCCGTTATAATTGTGTTTGGCAACGAATTTTTCAACAAACCTTTTAATTTTCGAGTTTTGAACGGGGGTGAAATAAAATGAAGCAGACCCAGTTAAGCGATAACTGGGGTGGTAGGTGACATGATATAGTAATTTGCCTTGTATGGCGATGCTGTAAGTACAGTATTCAATTCCTTTGATCTTTTGCTGTAATAGCATACCTTTGTTACTTTTTTCTAACTTACGTAGTAATTTAAGGGAAAGATCAAAGTAAACCGATGATCCAAACCTGGAGTAAAAAGGTTTAACCAGATACTCTTTTATGTTTTTCTCAAATTGATTGAGATCAATTTTTGCAAGTGAGTAAGATTCAGGGAGGTTGATATGACACCCTCTGACCAATTGCATAACATTTAATTTGTGGTGTAGTTGAGCTAGAAGTTGTATGTCGTCACAAAAAAGAGTGCAGTTGTTTGGCAATTTATCACGAAACTGAGACAGATAAAAGGTTTCTTCACACGTTGGGATAATAAAATCAATATTATGTTTATTGACAATATTAATAATATCCGTTTGAAAGTCAGTGGGATTAAAGCGTGGTTTACGTACTTTATAATAGCAATCAATATATCGTGACCCGCGTGATATGGGAAATGACCATGAGTCTGCCAAATATACTTGATTTCCATTTCGTTTAAGATTTCGCGCAATCTCTAATGCAGCGAGTGATCTAGCACCAGTAATTAAATATGTTTTCATAAAGTATACTCCAAGGTGAAGCTATTTTTTTATTTTTTAATTAATGAGCTAATTCTTCTGAACTTTTTATCAAGTGGTGGCGCTTGATAGTTAAAGTAATTAAAATTTGGGGGAATAACATTCATTTTCTGACATAGCTCTATAAACGATTGGGTTACGAATTGTTTCACTTGTAAGTTTATAGGGTCAATATAAACGTTAATCTCATTCGTTGAAATTTGCTCAATTTGATATGCATTTACATTAACCGATTTTAATAAAAAAATTCGTCGAATAAAGTCAGGGAAAAGATTAACTTTATTCCCACTATGATCAATCAGTTTAATGATGTCATCGCATCTTCCCTCAATTTTTTCAATTCGTTGGAGCACGCTACCACAAGTACAAGGCGTTAAGCTTAAGGTTAAAATATCATCTAATAAATATCGAACGATTGGCTGTGTGGATCTTCTAAAATCAGTTATGATTGGCATAAATCGATTACTATCTTTATCCAGCCATTCTTTTTCAATATAAATATTGTCTTCATTTAAGTGCATATTGCCTTGCTCGCAAGTGGTTGCTAGAAATCCTTCAGTACACTGATAAATCTCGCTTAATGTAAGATTAAAGGTGCTTTCAATAAACTTCTTGTTAGATGCTTCCAAAGTCTCTGCACATGAAATAATCTTTTTGGGGTTGATGGTGATACTCTTTCCTTGCGCTTGTGCGATGAGTGTTAGTACTCGAGCTGGAGCCACGATAATTGTTGGGTTAAGCGCCATCAATGCATTTAATAAGTCATCAAATGGTTTGAACAGGTCAAAAAAGTGAAAAGAGATTCTGCTGCTGGTTACCGAAGAGTATAGGTTATTATCCGCTCTTAAAAATAGCGCGATCTTTTCTTTTTTGCAAATATTTGGTAACAGTTTAGCTAAAATATAACCGGCCCAAAGAGTTTGTTCTTGTTGTGTGGTAACAAAAACACCGTGTTTTCCACTTGTACCTGAGGAGAGTCCAACTGAAAACTGTGCCATGTCATGATGAAACTCTCGGTTTTCTTCGTTATACTTTGCCCTCGCCAAGGCATCTTCGAGTTTAATGTGTCGAGTGTTAATTTGATCGAATAGTTGCATGTGTTGTTTTTTTTGTATTATTGGAATCGCAGATAAATCTTTATCTACGTACGCTGAGTAATAGGGGGATTGCTTTAATATTTTATGCTTAAACTTGAACAATTGCTTTTGCTGCCATTTTTCAAAGGCAGTGCGACTTTTAAATTTACGCCGTTTTGTTCGCAAATAGTGGAAAAGAATAATCAACTTCTGCTTGATACGATTAGTCATTTTTAATTTCTCCACCACTTAGTCGTTGGAATGTTTCTCGACAATGAGAGGGGATGATTACAACTTTGTCGTTATTTTGATACAGGTTTCTGATTTTATCTATAGTTTTTAAGTATTCTTTTTTATTATCCATCAGAAGATATGCTAGTGGATGTGGCATTATCTCTTTTTTATATGCAGCTTCGTTCCATATAGCATCTCCCACCATAAACACTGATTTTGGTAGTTGTTGATAAAGCAAGCCAAAATGTCCTTTAGCGTGTCCTGGTAGATCAATAGCTATAAATGATTTATCTGAAAATAGATCGGTACCTTTTTCAAAAGGTTTTAAACTCTTATCCAGCGGGATTGTTTCTAGATCCTCAATAAAAATCATTTGTTCTTCAATATGCTCTGGAAGCAAATCAGGTAATAATCCTTTAATAACTCCTTTGTATTTACCTTTGTTTAGGATGTCCTGATAGCCTACTTTTGAGCAGATGATTTTGACAGAGCTGAATTCTTTAAGTCCTGCAATATGATCCGCATGAAAGTGTGAAATAAAAATATAAGTTATCTCATCTTTAGTAATGCCTAGGATTTTTAGCTGCATCACTAAATCCTCTTCAGGCGCTAAGGTAACAGGCGTTGCTAAAGAATAAAACCTTTGTGGCCATGACTTTGTGGCATGATAAAAATTGTTATGGTAGCCTGTATCAAATAATATGACACCGTGCTTATGGTGTTTTATAACACTAACCAGGCTGGGAAACTTTGTTTTTTTCCAGGCGCCATTTTTTATTGCCATCTTTTCTGGGCAGTTACAATGTCCAACTTTAAGTAACTTAAAGTTGTTGTTTATACCAGTTAACATAAGCTTTAATACCCTCATTTATAGTATACAATGGACGATAACCTAATTTCGTTAAAGATTTAGTATTATTTAATGTTTGGCTTTTTGCTAATAGATTAAGCCCGTAACGTGTTATTGATGGCTCTGATAAATTTAGTAGCTGATGCACGTTGTCTCGCAGCAGTGTAACCTTGTCTGCCAACCAATAGGGCGTTGCTTGATATTTTATGTCCATATTCATTTCACTAAATATCATTTGTAAAAGCTTTGTGATTTTGACTGGTTCATGGTTAGTGATGTTATAAGCATCATTATTTGAGTTCTCATTATTGATTGCCAATACAATGGCGTGTACTACATTTTTAACATAGGTCACATCTATTTTAGCATTACCATTATTTATAAGTGGAATTTTACCCGATTGTGCACGTTTTAATAGTCTTGGGAAAATGGTGCTATCATGTTCACCAAAAATCCCTCTAGGTCTTAGGATTACCCATGGTAGAGCATCCGAACACTCTGAGGTCACTATATTTTCAGCCAAATGTTTTGTCTTCGCATAAGCATTCACAAATCGCTTAGGCAGCAAGGCTTCTTCATGGATGTCGAGTCTGTCTTGGTAATTAAAATATATGCTTGGGCTAGAGATATGAATTATTTTTTTGCATTGATGCTTCTTACACACCTCGACTATATTTTTTGTTGCTAACACATTATGTTTATAGAATTCTTTGTACGGCCCCCAAACAGACGAGAGCGCCGCTGAGTGAATAACCGCATCGGCTTCTGAAAAATTCTTTTGTAACTCCGTTTTATCTGTTAGGTCTACGCAACGAAATTCAATTCCTTTTTGTTCAAGTAGCTTGCCTTTAGCTTTATTTCTTCCTAATCCTATCACTTGCCATCCAGCATTAGCACAGTGCTCTGATAAATGTCGCCCAAGAAATCCGGTAGCACCGCTGATGATTATTTTCATATTAATACTCGATTATCATTGCGCCAACGCTTAACCCGGCCCCTGATCCTAACAACATTATTTTATCTCCTGATTTAAGTTTGTTTGTAATTGCGTGATCTAATGTTATTAATAAAGATGCTGATATTTGATTGCCATGTGTAGCAATAATATCGATAAACTTATTTGAATCAATTTTAAGAATCTTTGGCAATAACTTTAATGCAGCGGAGCTTGCCTGGTGTGGAATAATCCAATCAATATCACTGACGCTTAGGTTTACACTTGAAAGTAACTGTTCTATAAATTTCGGTAGGATAGAGCGCACCAACTGATAGGCTTTTTTCCCATTCATTTGAAAATAACATAATTCATTATATGGTTTATCTGTTTTGCTAGGATGTAATTTTGTTCCCCCGCCTGGAATCACGCAATGTGTTAGTCCTTCGGGGTATGTGTTAAATGCCCGGGCTAGTATTTTTTGTTTGTTTTCAGGTTTAGTCGTACTTAATATAATCGCGCCGCTACCATCACCAAAATTTCCAGCTATTTTTATATCGTTATAGTCTAGCCCAACTGAGGCAATTTCGCTTGCAACGATGACGATGTTTTTATATCCGCCTTGTTGAATAAGCTGTGTAGCCACATCAATTGCCATGAGTGATCCAAGGCAAGTCATATTTATATCAAATGCAGGGATGTTAGAAGAAGACTTAAGTTTAGCAGCAATATGAGCACCATTATAAGGTATGGCTTGCTCCATGGTTCCGCTGGCTGCGATAATACAGTCTATCTCATCTTTTGTAATAGTTGATTTTTCGAGTGCAGACTCAATGGCCTTTATAGCCATGTCTGATGCACTTTCTTCTCCGGCAAAATGGCGTAGCTTAATCCCCGTGGTTTTTTCACAGGTACCTGGTTTTAAGCCAAGTTTTAGGTCAAGTTCGCTAGATAACACCTTGATATTAGGAAGGTATTGTCCGGTGGCATTGATATAAATTTTTTGCTCAGTATTCTCATGCATAGCTTAACTCTTGTGTGCTGATGATTTGTAATGACTATACATAAGTCAGCGGGATGGGTAAATAAATAGTCAATAAGTTGCATTATTTTACACATTTAGTATACTGTGATGCTACCTAGGAGGGATAATGTCTGAAATTAGTGCACTATTTGATACCTTAAAGCGTCAGCTTAAAGTGCGAGGCATTACTTATATCGAAGTTTCGCAGTGGTTAGGCTTATCCCATGCTAGTATAAAGCGTATCTTCTCTACTAATGATATTTCCCTTGCACGGCTTGAGGTCATTTGCCATAAGATTAATATGAACCTGAGTGACCTGTTGTTATTAATGCAAGATCAGTCAAAGCGAGTCTCACAGCTTACACTCTTGCAGGAACAACAAATCGTAGCTGATGAGAGACTGTTGTTAATAACCGTGTGTGTGTTAAACCACTGGACCTTGGCTGAGATTCTACATTATTACAACTTAAAGAAATCTGACTGCATCTATTACTTAACTCAACTCGATAAACTTAACGTTATTGAGTTATTGCCTAATAATAGAATAAAACGTAATATCGCCCCAAACTTTGATTGGATTCGAAATGGACCGATTCATAATTTTTTTCAGAGAAACATCAAATCAGAATTTATGAATACTAAGTTTTTGGAAAATAACGAACAATTAGTATTTAGAAGTGGTATGTTAAGTGCTGAATCTGCCACTATTATGCGTAGACATATCAACAAATTAACGCAATCGTTTATCGAATTGTCTCACGATGATGCAAGTAAGTCGGTAAATGAACTCGATGGCACAGGGCTTTTAATTGCGATTCGTCCTTGGGCGCCCTCGATTTTTGATAAGTATAAAAACATTTAAACAAGAGCATATACCTAGTCAAGATTTTTTTGTTGCGCAAAGCTCGCTAAGACTTATTGTGAAGGCGCGCGCAGAAAAGCGGCGCCGCTCATACAATATGTAGGACTCACTTTTTTACACGTCACAAATAATCGACCATAGCCTAATCAGATTTCGCTTTTGATTTACGTTCTTTATGTTCTTGCGCCAGCTTCATTCGCGTTTCTTTACGAATTTTGGCTTCTTCAAAACGTCGTTTTTTTAAGGGTGTGTCGAGTACAAGAGGTTTAACTTTAGTGGGCTTTAAGTTTTCATCGACTGCTACGAAAGTAATATAACAAGAATTGGTGTGACGTTCTTGTTGGGTGCGAAGATTTTCAGCCACGACTTTAATGCCGATCTCCATAGAGGAGCGACCTACATAATTTATGCTGGCATAACAGGTGACAAGTTCAGAAACATGAATGGGTTCTTTAAAAAAAACCTGATCGACAGATAAGGTCACCACGTATTGACCAGAATAACGAGCTGCGCAGGCGTAGGCTACTTTATCGAGCAAGTTGAGCAGGTGTCCGCCATGGATATTACCTGCAAAGTTGGCTTTTTCCGGGGTCATTATCTCGGACATCACAATGGCCGTATCGTCTTGATCTTCGTGCTTCATGGCTTCGCCTTACTTATTCTATATTATGTTTTTTTAGGTGTGCTTATGTAATTCTAGCTCATGAATGTAGTTTTCGGTAGTCGCTTGAGGCAGTTTAAATTTGATCGCTAACCACATGATTAACATGCAAAATAGAGCGATTACTGCAAAATCCCAACCAAAAGGAATAATTTCGTGTCCATGCCCAAAGTTACCAAGATATGAAATTAGGGATAATCCACCGAAATAAGGCCATATCCAAATGGAGGAGCGTAGATTCAGTGGCATCTCTTTATCCCCTTGAATAAAAAGTCGATGAATAAATAAAACCGCTAAACCAATAATGAGTGCAATGCTAAGTTTTGAAATAATCTGCCAGCCGCTCCAGTAGATTAAGAGGGTGCAAATATAAAAAGCTGAAGTTGCCCACACTCTGGCAAGCGGCAAACGAAATGGGCGTTTATGGTCGGGCATTTGATCACGCAATGCGAGCAAACAAACAGGTCCTGCAGCATAGGTCATTGCCATCAGTGATGTTAAAAAAGTAATCATGCTGTTCCAGCCGGGCAGTGGCGCAAACATTAACATCCCGATAGTGAAGTTTAACATGATGGCAAAAAGAGGATTGCCTTGGGTTGTTAGTTTTTGAAATATGTTTGGAATGTGGTTGTTTTTACTCATGCCATAGATTGAGCGGCTAGCACTGCTGGCATACATTAATGCTGCAGCGAGAGGTCCGACAATGGCGCCAACATAAAGCAGAGGTAATAATGCGGTTAAGCCATCTTGTTTTAATACAGCAGCCATTGGGCTATTGCCGCCGGATAAGTGAATATGATGCCAGCCGGCTGTTAAGTTATGTGGTGTTATTGAGGAATAAAAAGCGAGTTGTAATAAAATATAAATGGTTAGGGTTAGTGCAATCGAGCCAATAATGGCAATCGGTAAAGTGCGGTTTGGATTTTTAGCTTCACCGGCCATTTCACAAGCTTGTTTAAATCCATTAAATGCAAACACAATGCCGCCGGTTGCAATTGCAGCTAAAACGCCATGCCAACCATAAGGTGAAAATGTGCTGTTCGCTGGATGAATGGCCTGTTTAAAAGTAAAGAAATGAGCAAGAATTAAGATGGCGATAAAAGAAGGGATAATGATCTTCATCACCGTCATAATATTATTACAGCGTAACAGCCAGCGTAGTGAAAAAATATTAATCGCACTCACCACCAACATTAAAATGGCAGCCCAAATATACCCCAAATGAGTGAGTCCGGTGTGAACATTCAGTAAATGGGGAAAGAAATAGCTTAAATATTGAATTACCGCCTGTACCTCAGTTGGAACGAGGGCGGTGTAGGCAAGCCAAATAATCCACGAGAACATAAAGCTGACTAGGCTGCCGTGGGTAAATTGGGGTATACGGGCGCTAGATCCGGTAATGGGTAGCATGGTGCACAGTTCGGCAAAGATAAAGGCAATACAAATCATTGCAGCCCCGCCGATCAGCCATGAAATCGTGGCCGCAGGCCCTGCGAGTTCAGAGGTGTAATAGTTGGCAAAAAGCCATCCTGATCCAAGGATTGCGCTGACTGAAGTAAACAGTAAGGCAAGGCTTGAGATTGATCTTCGCATAAGTGCTCTTAAAATTCCCGTTTATAGTTCAGTTTGCGCACAATAAATACCGGTTACTAATTTTTATGTGTTGTATATTACCATATTTGTTATCAACAATAACCCAATAAGATTAATAATTGAGTAATTCACCCAATATGAAAGATGAAAAACCACTTTTTTGTTACCGGAGCTTTATTAGATTTTAAACGCTCGATACTATAGTGGCTAAAAGCATTTCAGGCAATACCTCAGTTGTAAAAATTAACAGCAGAACATTAAATCTCGATTAAATTAATTGCGGCGAATTGGATGAAGCATGGCAGGCAATTATTTTTTAAGTGCGCTAAAATACCCCCTCAATTTTCTGATGTAATAAATTTACTGGGATAAAAAATGACTCAAAAATCGTCAGCGAAGCCTTTAATATTGGTCGATGGTTCATCCTATCTTTTTCGTGCCTATTTCGCACTTCCCCCGCTAACCAATCCCGAAGGTGAAGCCACTGGAGCAATGTATGGTGTGCTGAATATGTTGCGTCGGCTGGTTAAAGATTATGATTCAGAGCATATTGTCGTCGTGTTCGATCCAAAGGGAAAAACATTTCGCAATGATTTATACCCAGACTATAAAGCCAACCGTACGGTGATGCCAGATGATTTGCGCGAACAAATCGCACCTCTGCATGTGATGATTAAAGCGCTTGGCTTTCCATTGGTGATTAAAGACGGTGTTGAGGCAGATGATGTGATCGGGACACTATCCAAGCAAGCGATAAGCGAAGGTATGTCAGTGGTTATTTCAACCGGTGATAAAGATATGGCGCAATTGGTGAATGATAAAGTCACTCTAATTAATACCATGACCAATAAGCAATTGGATGTCAAAGGCGTTGAGGAAAAGTTTGGGGTTAAGCCCAATCAAATTATCGATTATTTAGCATTAGTGGGTGATACCTCGGACAATATTCCAGGTGTGCCAAATGTAGGTCCTAAAACGGCTGCGAAATGGATTAAGCAATATGGCAGCTTAGATAATATTGTTAAATCTGCCGATGAGATTAAAGGTAAAGTGGGCGAAAACCTGCGTAATTTTCTCAGTGAGTTGCCATTATCGCGAGAGCTGGTCACCATTAAATTAGATGTTGCGTTATCGGACTCACCGAGCTCGCTGACTTTGGGTGAGCCAGATAATAAAAAACTGATCGAACTATTCTCACGTTATGGATTTAAAAATTGGTTGGCAGAGTTAGCGAATAAAGATGAAGTGCCAGCAAAAGAGAAGTTAAGTTATAAAGCTATTTTCAATAAAGATGAACTGGATAAAATAATAAAAGAAATCAAAGCCAAAAAACAATTTGCCTTTGATACAGAAACCACATCGATTGATGCAATGCAGGCAGAGTTGGTTGGTATATCCGTTGCCACCAATGAAAAAAATGCAGTATACATTCCATTGGCGCATGATTATGAGGGGGCGCCACAACAATTATCACGTGAGCTGGTTTTAAAAGCGCTGCAACCCATATTTGATGACACTCAAATTACTATGATCGGTCAAAATTTAAAATACGACATGGAGGTTTTATTAAATTATGGAATTGAAGTAAAGAATCATTTAATCGATACCATGATTGAATCTTATGTTTTAAATAGCACGAGCAATCGCCATGATTTAGATACCTTGGCATTAAAATATTTAAATCGCAATACGATTAAATTTGAAGAAGTCGCAGGTAAAGGCGTTAAGCAAAAAACCTTTAATGAAATTGAACTCGATGTGGCAACCGAATATGCAGCAGAAGATGCCGAGGTGACGTTCGCGCTGCACCACAAATTAAATGGCTTGCTGGATAAAGAGTCGGGATTAAAAAAGGTGTTTAATGAAATTGATATGCCATTGGTTCCTATTTTAACTACAATGGAGCGCTGTGGGGTGTTAATTGATGCGGCTATGTTAAACAAGCAAAGTCAGACATTGGGCCAAAGAATCGATCAACTAGAGCAAAAAGCTTATGAAATTGCGGGAGCGGAATTTAACTTGGCCTCGCCCAAACAATTGCAAGAAATATTATTTGATAAATTAAAGCTGCCAATTTTAAAGAAAACCCCAGGCGGGCAAGCCTCAACGGCCGAGGGTGTGTTAACAGAATTGGCGTTGGATTTTCCACTGCCTAAGGTGATTATAGAGTATCGAACTTTAAGTAAATTAAAATCCACTTACACCGATCGGTTGCCCGAACAGATTGACCCAAACACCGGGCGTGTACATACCTCGTATAATCAAGCGGTAACGTCAACCGGGCGTTTGTCATCGAATAATCCCAATCTGCAAAATATTCCAATTCGAACCGAAGAAGGTCGCAAAATTCGTAAAGCGTTTATTGCACCCAAAGGCTATCAAATGATTGCAGCGGATTATTCGCAGATTGAACTTCGCATTATCGCTCATGTTTCTAAAGACCCTGGGTTGCTAAAAGCGTTTCGTGAAGGACAGGATGTGCATCGTGCAACCGCTGCTGAAGTTTTCAACGTTCCGATTGATAAAGTCACCAACGATCAGCGGCGTCATGCTAAAACCATTAATTTTGGTTTGTTATATGGCATGTCGGCGTTTGGTTTGTCTAAAAATTTGGGAATCTCTCGTGGTGATGCGCAAAACTACATGGACACTTATTTTGAGCGTTATCCAAATGTGCATCAATATATGGAAGACACAGTAGTTTTTGCAAAAAAACACGGCTATGTTGAAACAATTTATGGTCGGCGAATTTATGTACCTGAAATTAATTCAAGCAATGGCATCCGTAAAAAAGCCGCGATGCGTGCAGCGATTAATGCGCCGATGCAAGGTAGTGCGGCGGATGTTATTAAAATTGCTATGCTGTGTGTGGATGAATGGATCAGTAATAGTGGCCTCGATGTGAAAATGATTATGCAGGTGCACGATGAATTAATTTTGGAAGTAAAGGCAGATTTGGTTGATGATGCAGTGAAGCATTTGCGTGATTGTATGGAGGGGGCGCTTGAATTGTCCGTGCCATTATTGGTTGATGTGGGTGTTGGCCAAAATTGGGATGAGGCACACTAGTATATTCAACGCCCACTGCAGACATTTGCATCTGCCTATAAATCGTGCTATAAAATTCAAGGAGTTAGGTATGGAAAAGATACTTGATGGTTAATTTAGCACAAGGGACAAGAAGATGGAAAAAACCCCTCTAGCCGCCGTATTATGTATTGCAACTAGCCTTCTAATATCTACAGTTTTTGCAGCACCACCTCCTTCTTCTCCAGGAAAAGAAATTATTGATAATTCCGTGATTGTTCCTGGAACAAAAATTTTGCCTTATACGCGTGAAGGTGAGTGGAAGGTTTTTCGATTGGTCGCCGAACCAGTTAATCAGCTTATATTTAACAGTAAAATTGATAAGCTGACACCTTACGTCAAAAAGGCAAATAGATTTGTTGGTACTCAAGAAATGAAGTTACACCAGAAGAAACAAGTGCTATCTGGATGGGGTTATAACGGTCAAATACCAGGCCCTACGATTGTTGTACATAAAGGTGATCATGTAAAAATATTTGTCACCAATAAACTACCACAAGCGACAACGATTCATTGGCATGGCTTAATTGTGCCTAACAATCAGGACGGAACGGGTGGTACTAATCAGCCTGCGATAAGACCAGGTACAACTTCTGAATATCATTTTAAAATAAAACAAACGGGTACTTTTATGTATCACAGTGGTAATAATGATACTGTACAAATAAGAAGAGGAATGGGCGGTTTTTTCATTGCGCTTTCTGATAAACCAGCGCCTAAAAACAGCAAAGATTTCGCTATCATGTTGCAGACGTTCACCATTCCAGAAGGTGAAACAAAGCCTGTTGTTTTTTCGATGGACCCGAATTGGTTTACCTTTAATGGTTTAGTGGCGCCTAATTTTCCTGTGTTAAATGTCAAAGAAGGTGACCATGTAACTGTTCGATTCGGAAATTTAAGCGAGACATCGCATCCCATTCATCTTCATGGGTATACATTCCAAATTTCTGGTACGGAAGGTGGCCCAATTCCAAAATCGGCAAGATGGCCAGCTGCAACTGTGAATGTAGCACCAGGAGAAACTCGAGATATTTCCTTTGTTGCAGATAATCCAGGTTTGTGGCGCTTCCATTGTCATAAAGTTCTGCACATTGTTAATAATAATGCATACTGGAGCAAGCTTAAAAAATTAAAAGAGTTACCTGTCGGAGGAATGTTCACATACTTAGAAGTGGCTCCAAAAAAATAGAATAAGCTGCAGTAGTTGCAGCAGGTATAGTCATATGCTGGTCAATGCGCAAACTGTTAACATAGCTTTGCTGAAAGTACGGTTCCGAATGACGAAGCCTAAAACTCACCTGCACTGCGTATGGTGATTTAATAAATTTTGATAATAAATAATCTCATCTTTTTTGCCTCGCTTTATCGCGCCGTTTAAATAGATGCGTATTTTTTTAATTAATATTTCAGTGGCGGCTTTTCGATTTTCTTCTGTGAGTGAATTTGAATTAAGAATTTTCTCTAATGCTTGAATGCGAAATCGATCCATGCCCCAGTATTTTTGTGACAGTTGATCGGGATGGCCGCCGTATTTAATGGTAAGTGGTTCCTCAATAAATAAAACCGAATGCTTAGCACAAATGCGCAGCCATAAATCATAATCTTCACATGCGGGCAGTGATTCGTCGAATAAACCAATTTCATCAAAAATATCGCGATGGATAATAACGCTGCTGGGTGAAATCGCACACATAGGCAGGCAATGTTTAAAAATATCACCGCCGGATTTTTGATGTTTTCGCATCGGATTGACTCTTATCCCATTTCGAATCCACAGTTCCTCGGTATGACAAATTTGCTGATCGGAATGATTAAGCGCATTCATTTGTTGTTCGAGTTTTGTCGGCTGCCAGGCGTCATCGGAATCCAGAAAGGCAATCCATGGGTGAGATGCGTTAATGATGCCGGCGTTGCGTGCACAGCTAACCCCTTGATTAGGCTGATATACATAGCGTATAGCCTTGCCATAGCTTGCTGTTAACGCTTTGGTGTCGTCTGTTCCACCGTCATCGATGACAATGATTTCATTCGGTGCTAGACTTTGTGCTATAACAGAATTTAGCGCGCGCTTAAGGCAATAAGCGCGATTGTAAGTTGGAATGATGACACTGATGTGGTTCATATCGAGCAAAATAACATAAAAAGGTACGATGATGAAGGTTGAATGTATTTGGAATGGTCCTGCGGATTTAGGTGAAGGTCCATTATGGCATCCAGATGAAAAGGTTTTATATTTTATTGATATCGTAAAAAAATCTTTGCACCGTTTGGATCCCAAAACATCAGAGCATCAGTCTTGGCAAATGCCGGATTATATTGGCAGTGTGGTGGCGCGTAAAAGTGGCGGCTTACTAGCAACTGTGGGCCAATATGTGGTTGCCGTTGATATGCCCTCTGGGAAATTAACGGAATTGGTAAAAGTCATTCCCGATGGTCGTCCAGATTTACGTATGAATGATGGCAAGGTCGATCGAATGGGGCGTTTCTGGATTGGCGTTGCCAGTGTGGATACTGAAAATCCACAAGGCGGATTATTTCGCTATGATCCGGATGGTAATTTAGCGCGAATGGAAGAGGACATTACGATTTCTAACGGTTTAGGTTGGTCTGTCGATAATAAAACGTTTTATTATACCGATGGATTAAAATACCGCATTTATGCTTATGATTTTGATTTGGCCAGCGGAGATATTAGTAATCAACGCATTTTTATGCAGCTGGATAAATCGGCGATTGAGCCCGATGGTTTAACCGTTGACTCAGAAGGTTATGTTTGGGAGGCGCAATGGGCGAGCTCTAAAGTTTTTCGCTACGCGCCCGATGGTTCGCTGGATCAAGAAGTTGATATGCCGGTGCTACGTCCGACCAGTTGCATTATTGGCGGTGAAAATCTTGATACATTGTATATTACTTCTTGTTCGTTATCGATCGGTGAAACAGAACGATTAGCCACGCCCGCTGGTGGAATTTTTGCAATTAAACTGAATGTGAAGGGATTGCCAGAGCCTTATTTTGCCGGGTGAATAGCATTTTATTTACACCGGCCGATTGGTCATAAAATAAAATACTACAATTAGGCTTAAAAAAGCGGGTATACCTAAAATCCACCAGGTATTAAAGTGTTGATAATAAACTTTAGGTAAAGGCTGATTTAATTTTACAGCGCTACAGGCTATATCACGACATTTAATTTGTAAATACACCACTGGAAACCAACAGATACCGGCAATGACGTAGCCAATGATTGAACCCAGTATCCAAAGTTCCGTGAAACTATATCCTTTTAAATAAACCATCCACAATCCAGTGGCGGCTTGAATAAGCCCCGACGTTCCAGTAAAACACCAGTCAGCAAACACGACTTGTTGAGTGGCTTTAGCGATGAGTTTTATATCAGATTGCCGATTGACTAACATCATATACAGTGCTGTGCCAATGCCGACGCCAAATAATATCATCGCGCTGATGACATGAATTATTTTAAGCCAATTATATAACATTAGCGTTTTGACCCCATCGCCATCATTACAAGGGTTGCAGCAACGATTGGAATATTTTTTATCATTGGTGCAAAAGGATGAAGCCAATAGCTCGGTAATTTGATTGCAACAATAATGCTATAGATAATGATCAATAAAATTTGCAAAGTTCCAAAAATTCGAAGTCGATAATTGAAAAAAAGTAATAACCCGAAAATAATATCAATTAAGCTCGAAATAGCGAGCAGAGGCGTTTGCAGGGATCCTGTGATGCCTGCAGCATTTAACAATTCAAAGCTTATGGCATGCGGATAAAAAAACCAGCTGGTTAATCCGCTAAATAACCACATAAAACTTAAAGATAGGCGCAATAACGGCGCCAAAAAATAAAGTTTAGCATGCCAACGGTCTTGTACCCCACTCATGACGCGATACAGGCCTTGGTGAAAAGATTGGGGTTTGATATGCAGTTGGGTTTCAATCTTAACAAGCGCATCAGGTTTACCAAGATTATCTTGTGAAAGCATAAAATAACCGGTGCTATTGATGGCTGTAGATTGAAAAATATCACCTATTTTGCATAAGCTTTTAATGAAAAATAATGGGATCGATAATACTCTAGCCTTAGCGAAACCAAGCCACGCTCGGGTTTTTTGCAGGATTTGTTTTAAAGATAAAGTTTCAGGGCCAACCGCTTCAATAAGCTGTTTGCCTTTTAATTCTAGGGAATTTACCACCATGCATGCTAAGTCATTAATATGAATGGGTTGTAGTTTTTGCTGACCGTTTCCAGGCGTTGGCAAAATAAACGGTAAGCCAGATAGCCCGCGAAATAGTGAGGTGCCACCATAGGTGCCTTGGCCATACACTAAAGAAGGACGAAAAATAACGCTATCGCAATCGAGTGATTGCAAATGTTTTTCAGCATTTAATTTGCTGGCAGCATAATCGATATTGACTTTATCACAGCCCAGCGCTGAGATGTGAATGATTTTGTTAATGTTAGATTTTCGCGCTAGATCAAATAAAAAGTTGGTATGTTCTGCGTGAATTTTCCACATGATTTTTTTGCTGCGAGCACGAAATATACCCACGCAATTAATAAGAACATCAGCCTGTTGCAATGCTGATTCTAACTCTTGTATTTGTTCTTTAATCAAAAAGTCACAGTGGATCGTTTGCATATTAGGAAATATATCTTTTAATTGTTTGGCATTGCGGGCACAGGCGATGACTTTATGACCCTTTGCTAACAATGCTTGAATAATTTCTCGGGCGATAAATCCATTGGCTCCGGTGACGAATATTTTCATTAAAGCCTCATAATAAATACGTTTTATGCATGACAGCATCATGCACGATTAATATCAAAAAAATAAAAATCAGAATATTAATAGCGTGATAGCTTTTTTTAAAGCTAAACGGTTTATCCGTTTTGAGTCTGGAGTAATTAATCCATTTGATAATGAGTTGCACAATCCAGGCAACGGTTGTGAGACTAAATAATAAATAAGCGGCCATTATCCAGGGTGTGTTAAATTGAAGTTTTGCTGGATGCACCAAGAGGCTGCCGGTAATGATGGATGCAACCAGTAAAATAAAAATTATCCCATCAGCATATTGATTAAAACGATAGGCATAGTGCAGCAGTGATTTGTCCTTTGTGGTGAGGCTATAGGTCAGATAAAAATAATTAGCTACCAAAAGACCGGCAAAGGTGATTGCAGAAATAATATGTAGAAACTTTATGATATCGATAGTATTCATTAACTTGTATTGTAATATATCTCTTTAGCATGCTGTAAATTATAGCATACGCATGTCATAATTCACAAGAATGACTACTAATAACGCCACGGGGGGTGTCAAATTATTCAACAGTAACCGACTTAGCCAGATTCCTAGGATGATCAACGTCGGTGCCTTTTAGCACGGCGATATGATACGCCAGCAATTGCAGTGGAATGGTGTAAAGAATCGGTGTTAGTAATTCAGGTGCTGCGGGCATTTTGATGATATTGGCCGGTTGTGCGGGTTGCCAATCAAGTGCTTCATCGATAAAAAGATATAAGTCGCCTTGGCGAGCTTGCACCTCTTGAACATTAGATTCCAGCTTTCCGATCAATGCATTTTTTGGTGCAATTACAATCACGGGCATGTCTTCATCGACCAGTGCTAGGGGACCATGTTTTAATTCGCCCGCGGGATAAGCTTCGGCATGTAGATAAGAAATTTCTTTTAATTTTAAAGCGCCCTCAAGTGCAATTGGGTAATGAATGTTGCGACCTAAAAATAAGGCGTGATTTTTATGAGAAAAGCTATGTGCCATTAATTTAATTTGCTGATCGAGTTCGAGTGTTTGTTGAATAAGCTTAGGCAGGTGATTTAAAGCTTTAACCTGCGCAGAGGTTTTATCCGGGTAATGAATTTCTTTTAAACATAAAGTTAATAATAACAGCCCAATAAGTTGGGCGGTAAATGTTTTTGTGGCCGCGACGCCAATTTCAGTTCCCGCATGGGTTAAAAAGAATAAGTCTGTTTCACGAGCGAGTGAGCTCTCCGCAACATTGCAAATGCCGAGTGTTGCCGTAACCCCAATTTTTTTGGCAAGGTGAAGGGCTGCTAAAGTGTCTGCCGTTTCGCCGGATTGTGATAATGCGATAAATAAAGTATCAGCAGGTATGATTGGGTTTCGATAACGGTACTCGCTGGCAATATCAATTTGACATGGAATTTTAGCAATGGATTCTAACCAATAGCGTGCAACCATACCTGCATGATAGCTCGTACCACAAGCGACGATTTGAATATTTCTAATCGAAGGCAAAACAGCTAATGCATTATGGCCGAAACTATGCGGATTAACTTTGCTATTAAAAATATGGCCGTTGATGGTATCTGCAATCGCTTCGGGTTGTTCGAAAATTTCTTTTTGCATGTAGTGGCGGTAATTGCCTTTAGAGCTTGTTTCCAGAGTGGCTTCAGATTCATGGATGGCTCGGTCAACTGTGTTGCCGTTGGATTCGATGATAAGCAGAGAATGCGTAGTGATTTTTGCAATATCACCTTCTTCGAGATAAATAAATTTTTGGGTCACTGGCAATAAAGCTAACGGATCCGAAGAAATAAAATATTCATCAATACCAACTCCAATGACCAGTGGACTACCAGAGCGTACTGCATATAAGGTGTCAGGTTCATCCGCGGTGACAATTCCTAAAGCATAGGCGCCGGATAATCTTGCTGCGGTCTTTTTTATCGCTTCAATAAAATCAGACTCCTGTTGTGCATAAAGATGCAAGAGATGCACAATGACTTCAGTATCTGTTTCAGTAACAAATTCATAGCCTTGTTCGGTTAGCTGTTGGCGTAAAATTTCATGATTTTCAATAATTCCATTATGAACGACAGCGATTTTATTGTCTGAGCAATGTGGATGTGCATTTTCAGTGGTCGGTTTTCCGTGGGTTGCCCAACGGGTGTGTGCAATGCCAGTGTGACCAAGGATCTCTTGTTTTTTTAATTGTTCGGATAAACGTTCAACTTTGCCAGCAGAACGCAATCGCTGAATCGATCCAGCGCCGGGTTCGATCACGGCAAGACCTGAGGAATCATAGCCTCGATATTCGAGTCGTCTCAGTCCTTCTAGCATGATGTGCGCGACATCGCGCTTTGCAATTGCTCCAATAATTCCACACATAGCCAACACTCTTCTGCTTAAATTGTTTACAGTTTCTGCTTCGAGAACAGACGGTTACGCTATCAGTTTGTCCATATGAAAGCAAACTGTCTTCTATTATCTTAGTACATTTTAACGACGTCATCCCTGCGTATGCTGGGATCTCATTACGTTGGCACTTAATTCAAAAGATTCCTGCATACGCCGGAATGGCAGGCTTTTAGTCACTCCAGCCAACGAAAGCTGGGCTTTGCTTAGCATACTAATACAGGTTATCATGTGCACCAGTTTCATTCTAAGAGAGTAGGTGAGTATGGTATCTCGACATGAATGTGCCAATGCAGTTCGTGCGTTGGCGATGGATGCAGTTCAAAAGGCCAATTGTGGTCATCCTGGAATGCCGATGGGCATGGCAGATATTGCCCAGGTGCTTTGGCAAGACCATCTTCAGTTTAATCCCGTCAACCCTAACTGGTTGAATCGTGACCGATTTATTCTTTCAAATGGCCATGGGGTGATGCTGCAGTATGCTTTATTGCACCTAACTGGGTTTGATCTTTCGATCCAAGATATTAAAGATTTTCGTCAATTACACTCACGTACACCGGGTCATCCAGAGTTTGGTGAGACACCGGGCATTGAAGCTACCACTGGACCATTAGGTCAAGGTTTGGCAAATGGCGTGGGCATGGCAATTGCAGAGCAAATGTTGTCGGCTGAATTTAATCAAGACGGTTTTGACCTTATTGATCATTATACGTATATTTTTGCCGGCGATGGCTGTTTAATGGAAGGCATTTCACATGAAGCCTGTTCACTTGCTGGTACTTTAGGTCTCGGTAAACTGATCGTTTTTTGGGATGATAATGGTATTTCAATTGATGGTGATGTTAGCGGCTGGTTTACCGATAATACGCCGATGCGATTTCAAGCCTACAATTGGCATGTAATTGAAAATGTGGACGGACATGATTTTGAGGCAGTTGATAAAGCGATCAATGAAGCTAAAAAAATTACCGACAAACCCACTCTTATTTGTACAAAAACCAAAATTGGTTATGGCGCACCGAATTTAGCTGGAACCGCTGATGCGCATGGCGCAGCACTTGGCGAAGAAGAAATTGCGTTAGCGCGCAAAGAACTTAATTGGAATTATCCGCCATTTGAAATTCCACAAGAGATTTATCAAGCATGGGATAGAAAAGCGCAAGGCGAAGTCCTAGAATCAGATTGGAATAAACTTTTTGCAAAATATGAAACGCAATATCCACAATTGGCTGCGGAATTATTACGACGCACACAAGGGTGGGAGCCTTCCGACTGGATTTCGAAAAGTGAAGAATTTATTGCCGAGCAACAAAAAAAACAACTGGATATTGCAACGCGCAAGGCATCAAAGCAAGCGATCGAAGCTTATGCACCTTTCTTACCTGAATTAGTCGGTGGTTCTGCTGATTTATCAGGTTCTAATTGTACAGAGTGGAAAGCCTCAAAAGTATTTACTAAAACGTGTCGCGATGGTAATTATATTAATTATGGTGTTAGAGAATTTGCAATGTCTGCCATTATGAATGGTTTGGCATTACATGGCGGCTTTATTCCTTTTGCCGGAACCTTTTTGGTATTTTCTGATTATGCACGAAATGCAGTTCGTTTATCGGCGATGATGAAGCAACGAGTTATTTATGTTTATACTCATGACTCTATTGGACTCGGTGAAGATGGGCCAACCCATCAGCCAATTGAACATGCAACTATGTTGCGAATTACACCGGGATTAACGGTTTGGAGGCCGTGTGATGCGGTTGAAACAGCAGTCGCTTGGCGTCAAGCAATTATTCATCGTGGCCCGAGTTGTTTGTTACTAACACGACAAAATGTGCCTCATATGCAGCGAGATGATTTGATGCTGCGTAATATTACTCGTGGTGGGTATGTGTTAACTTCAGCTGAAACTAAAGTGGATGCCATTATTATTGCGACGGGATCTGAAGTTTCACTTGCCATGGCTGCCAGTGAACAACTGCTTTCGCAAGATATACATTTGCGCGTTGTTTCCATGCCAAGCTGTGAAATATTTAAAGCACAAGATCAACAATATAAAGACAGTGTTTTGCCACCGCAAGTGACCAAACGAATTGCGATTGAGGCAGGCGCCAAAGATTATTGGTATCAATTTGTTGGAGCCCATGGCGTTGTAATTGGGATGGACACATTTGGTAACTCTGCACCGGGTAAAGAAGTAATGAGTGCTTATGGATTTAGCGTGGAAAACATAATTTCACAGGTGACTAAGCTTATTGCACGAAAAGCCATGAGTTCGTGTCACTAGCTTCTAAGCAGCCTAATAAAACAAATGTAAATTTCGGAGAACCAAAATGACATATAAAATCGCAATCAATGGCTATGGCCGAATTGGACGTAATATTTTACGCGCTTTTTATGAAAATAATAACGATCAATCTATGCAGATTGTTGCCATTAATGACTTAGGAAATATTGAGACAAATGCGCACCTCACTAGATACGACAGTGTGCACGGTCGTTTTAGCAAGCAAGTTAAAGTAGATGGTGGTGATTTGGTTATTGATAATGACCATATTAAAGTGGTTAGTGAGAGAAACCCAGAAGATTTGCCTTGGGAAGAACTGGGTATTGATTTGGTATTAGAGTGTAGCGGATTTTTTGCATCAAAAGATAAAGCAGCGTTACATTTAAAAGCGGGCGCTAAAAAAGTTTTAATTTCAGCACCGGCGGGCAGTGATGTTAAAACCATTGTTTATGGTGTGAATGATAAAACGTTAACCGCGCAAGATGTGATTGTATCGAATGCTTCATGCACCACAAACTGTTTAGCGCCAATGGCAATGGTATTAGATAAAATCTTTGGAATTGAACGTGGCTTAATGGTAACCGTACATGCTTATACCAACGATCAAAAACTTACCGACAGCTATCATTCAGATCTTCGGCGCGCACGTTCAGCGACTCAATCGATGATCCCAACAAAAACGGGTGCGGCAGCAGCAGTTGGCTTGGTGTTACCACAACTTGCCGGAAAACTTGATGGTTATGCGATCCGGGTTCCAACCATTAATGTTTCCGTGGTTGATCTAACATTTGATGCAAAGCATGATGTTAGCGTTGATGCAATTAATTCAGCGATGAAGAAATCAGCGGATGGAGAATTAAAAGGCATTTTAGGTTATTGTGACGAACCATTAGTTTCAATTGATTTTAATCACAATCCTAGCTCTTCAACGTTTGACTCCAGTCAAACACGTGTCATTGATAAATTAGTTAAAGTAGTTTCTTGGTATGATAATGAGTGGGGTTTTTCAAACCGCATGTTAGACACTGCTCATGTGATGTTAATTGCCCGCTAGTTATTAAATAAAATTACCAGAAGAGGCCCAAAGTGATTTATAAGTCATTTTTAAAGATGAGTGATTTAGAGCTTGAAAATAAGCGTGTTTTAATTCGCGAAGATTTAAATGTCCCGATCAGCGAAGGTAAAATCACCAATGATGAGCGAATTCAGCGCGCACTACCAACCATTAAAGCCGCAGCTGAAGCCGGCGCGTTTGTCATGGTGATGTCGCATTTGGGTCGCCCAAGTGAGGGTCAATTTGATGATAAGTATTCATTGGAACCAGTAGCAAAAGCATTGTCAGCAGCATTAAATCAGCAAGTTCGTTTATGTAATGATTGGATCGATGGCGTTGATGTAAACCGTGGTGACGTGGTTCTGCTTGAAAACGTACGATTTCTAAAAGGCGAAAAAATCAATGATGACGCGCTAGCAAAAAAAATGGCTAGCTTATGCGATGTCTTTGTGATGGATGCTTTTGCCACAGCACACCGTGCACAAGCATCAACGGTTGGCGTTGCAAAATATGCACCCGAGGCCTGTGCTGGGCCGTTATTAATTGAAGAATTAAATGCGCTCAGCGATGCGTTTACCGATCCGGCCAAACCGATGGCCGCAATTGTTGGTGGTTCAAAAGTTTCGACGAAAATTAAGTTGCTCGATTCATTGATCGACAAAGTTGATTTATTGATTGTCGGCGGCGGCATTGCCAATACTTTTTTAAAAGCCCAGGGTGTTGAAATTGGTAAATCTTTATATGAGCCAGATTGGGTGGAAAAAACCAAACAGCTCATCGAAAAGGCCGATAAAAAAAATGTCAGAATACCTCTGCCCAGTGATGTGGTTGTTGCAAAAAGCTTAAGCGCAGACGCAAAAGGTGAAGTTAAGGCTTTAGAAGTGATCACTGCAGAAGATTGTATTTTTGATGTGGGTCCTAAAACTGCGGCAACGTATGAGGGGCTATTAGCTGGTGTCAACACCATTGTGTGGAATGGCCCGGTAGGTGTCTTTGAAATCAAGGCCTTTGCTGGCGGCACAGAAGCGCTTGCCAAGGCAATTGCAAAATCAGGCGCATTTTCAGTGGCCGGCGGCGGGGATACGTTGGTGGCACTGGATCAATTCGGAATTAGAAAAGATATATCATATATTAGTACGGGTGGCGGTGCGTTTTTAACGTATCTGGAAGGCGGGTTTCTGCCAGCCATTGATATTTTAATAGAACGTTATTAAATACCTCGGGGCAAGCCGCGGGAAATAAATTTTAAAAGGTTAGGTTCAATAAGATGAAAGAAAAAGATCAACACAGTCGATTAACGAAAATCATAGCGACACTAGGGCCAGCAACCGATGATCCAGCAGTAATGGAATCCATCATTAAAGAAGGCGTTAATATAGCACGATTTAATTTTTCACATGGCAGTCATGAGGAACACAAAAAACGCATGGATCTCGTGCGCGAAACGGCTAAAAAATTAGGTTGTATCGTCGGTCTGCTTGCCGATTTACAAGGACCTAAAATTCGAATTTCCAGTTTCAAAGAAGGTAAGATCACTTTAAAAGAAGGCGACAGTTTTAGTTTGGATTCAAAGCTGGCTGAAAATGATGGCGATCAAAATGTTGTGGGTATTGATTATAAGGAATTACCACAAGATGTTTCTCCAAATGATACTTTATTATTAGATGATGGAAGAATCCAACTAACGGTTAAAAGCATTAAAGGCCAACGCATCCTGTGTCATATTGATGTGGGCGGCGTGTTGTCTAACCACAAAGGCATTAATCGTAAAGGCGGCGGATTATCTGCAGCAGCACTGACACAAAAAGACATTGAAGATTTAAAATTTGCGCTTTCACAAGATGTCGATTATGTTGCGGTTTCTTTTCCACGCAGTGCAGAAGATATTTTAAAAGCGAAACATTTAATCGAAGCTTACCACGGTAATGCAGGTGTGATCGCAAAAATTGAGCGCGCTGAGGCGGTTGAAAATATAGACGCCATTATCGAAGCCAGTGATGGTGTTATGGTGGCGCGTGGTGATTTAGCGGTTGAAATTGGTGATGCCGAAGTGCCGGTGGTACAAAAAGAAATAATTCATCGTGCGCGCACTTTGGATAAGCCGGTTATTACCGCAACCCAAATGATGGAATCAATGATTGAGAGCAGTGTACCAACGCGTGCAGAAGTGTCAGATGTTGCGAATGCTGTTTTAGATAATACCGATGCGGTGATGTTATCCGCAGAAACGGCTGTCGGTAAGCATCCTGCATTAGTGGTTGAGGCGATGTCACGTACCTGTCGAGTTGCAGAACGCGCGCCAAGATCTCGAATTTCGGGTCACCGAGTTGAGTGCCGTTTTCAAAGAATCGATGAAGCGGTTGCTATGGCAACGATGTATACTGCAAATCATCTTGATATTAAAGCAATTATCGCGTTAACCGAATCAGGCGCCACAGCACTTTGGATGTCACGTATTCGCACAGGAATTCCAATTTATGGTTTATCCCGTTATCCTAAAGCATTGGGGCGTATGAGTTTATATCGCGGAGTGCACCCACTGATATTTGATCCAACAAAATATACCCGTGACGAAGTTAATGAAGAAGCGGTTAAAGCATTAGAAGGTCATCATCTTTTAAGTGAGGGTGATTTAGTGATTTTAACCAAAGGCGATCATATGGGCGTTGGTGGTGGATCGAATGCGTTAAAGATTTTACAGGTTGGTAAGGTTTACTAATATATAGCAAAAGCAGGTGGAAATTAGGTTCTTAAAACTTTAAGGTGCTACGTATAAACGGACACTCTTACGCGGCGGCGCTGCGGTTATGATAAGGCGCAATGGGCTTATATTAAGATACCTTTGCGCTCTTTTCATAACCGCAGCGCCGCCGCGTAAGAGAAAGCAACTGAGCGTAGTAATTTAATAATTTAAAACCTAATTTTAAAGCGCTTTAAGTATATACCCAATGGGGGGGTGAATTTTAGGCTTTAAAACTTTAAAGCGCTTTAAGTATATAAGCGCCTTACACTTACAACAATAAAGGAGATAACAATGGCACTAATTACCTTGCGGCAATTATTAGATTATGCAGCCGAACATGGTTTTGGCGTTCCCGCATTTAATGTAAATAACTTAGAGCAAATGCGTGCAATTATGGAAGCCGCTGATGAAACCAATAGCCCGGTGATTGTACAAGCATCTGCTGGTGCTAGAATATATGCGGGCCCCTCCTTTATTCGTTCTCTGATGTTGGCAGCTGAGGCAGAATGGCCACATATTCCAATTTGCATGCATCAAGATCATGGTGCTTCTCCGGATGTTTGTCAGCGCTCCATTCAGTTAGGTTTTACTTCCGTCATGATGGATGGCTCTTTAAGAGAAGATATGAAAACACCATCGGACTACGATTATAATGTTGCTGTTACCAGATTCACCACGAATATGGCGCATGCCGGTGGCGTTTCGGTCGAAGGTGAGCTGGGTTGTTTAGGTTCTTTGGAAACCATGCAAGCAGCAGACGAAGATGGTTCGGGTGCAGAAGGTAAATTGTCCCACGAACAACTGTTAACGGATCCTCTGCAAGCGGCTGATTTTGTTAAAGCCACCGAAGTTGATGCATTGGCGATTGCGATCGGTACCAGTCATGGCGCTTATAAATTTAGTCGCCCACCGTCAGGTGATGTGTTAGCGATTGATCGGGTAAAAGCAATTCATCAACGCATTCCGAATACGCATCTTGTGATGCATGGTTCTTCTTCAGTTCCACAAGATTGGTTGAAAATCATTAACGAAAATGGTGGGAAAATGCCAGAAACTTATGGTGTTCCGGTTAAAGAAATTCAAGAAGGTATTCGTCATGGTGTGCGTAAAATAAATATCGATACGGATTTACGTCTAGCTTCTACTGGTGCGATTCGTCGCTATTTAAAAGCACATCCTGCTGAATTTGATCCGCGTAAATATTTGGGTGAAGCATCTAAAGCGATGCGTGATATTTGCATCGAGCGTTATCAGCAATTTGGCACTTCAGGACATGCCGATAAAATTAAAGCGGTCTCGCTTGAAAAAATGGCAGCTCGTTATAAAGCAGGAAAATTAAACCCAAACTTTTCGCGTGCTGCTGCGACCACATAAAATCGCTGAGGGGTCGAGTTTAGGCCCCTGCGTTTTAATTTTAGCCCGGACGATCCTTACGCTTCGCGCGTGACAGGATTTGTCGGCCGGGAAGCATCCAGCGAAGCTTGATTCATACTTTTAATCCCGGCCAAAAATAGATTTTTGTCCGGACTACACCTAAAACTGAGTCAATACTTGAACCCCTACACTTATTGCAACCATAATTGAAATCTATAGAACATTGTCTTAATGCTGCTTGATGGTACTCATTAATAACTACTAGAGAGCTACTTTAACCGCGTAAATAACTACTGGTGAGCAACTCTAATCGCGTAAAAAATATCTACAATTTTTGCTTTTTATTAATCCTTAAGGTATGATTTATGCGCAACAATTATGAGAGAATAGAACAGGATTTCTCAAGTATCAATTGTTAAGGATGACATAGTTTTGTGAGCCATCTATAACAATTATGAGCGATGAGAATGAGCAAAGGTCTACCGGTATTTATCATATGTTTAGCTGTCAGCTTAACGGCGCAAGCCAGCTATACATCAAATTCTAAGCAGTTGCCACAGCACATAAAGCTTTCTGATCCACGCACCCATGACCATTTAGTTATCAAGCATGGTCCAAAAAAAGTACATACCCCTGCGCAGCCCAAGCAGATGTGGAATCTTCAAAATGCAGATATCCAAGCGGTGGTGCAGACCATTTCTCAATTAACCGGCAAAAATTTTGTGGTCGACCCACGTGTTCAAGGAAAGGTCACATTAATTTCAGCGAAGCCAATGACAGTTCATGAAATGTACAATGTGTTTTTATCGATGCTACAGGTTCTGAACTATTCTGTGATTCCCTCGGGCAATGTGATTAAGATAGTGCCTTCGATGGACGCTAAAGGTTATGGCGGCACTTTGGTAACTGGCAAGCACCCAGGCCGCGGTGATCAAGTGGTGGTGCGAGTGGTTCCCGTTAACAATGTCTCAGCGGTACAGCTTGTGTCTATTTTACGACCATTGATGTTGGATTGGGGCAGCATCAGCGCCTATCAACCATCAAACTCTTTAGTATTAGCGGGCACAGCTTCAAATATTAATCAACTGGTTGATATTATACATAATTTGGATAGGAACAATGGGTCAAGCGTAAAAGCTGTGCATTTGAAATATGCTGATGCCACAAAATTGGCGCAAGTGATTCAACAGTTGCAGTCAGCGAACAGTAACCAAGGCAAAGTTAATAATGTGGCTGTGGTGGCTGATCAATCTGCGAATATGCTATTAGTCAGTGGCAACACCGATAACCGTGATAAGACAATCAAATTAATTAAGCAGCTTGATACACCAAATTCTGCAGGCGCGAGTAATACCGCAGTGATTCGATTGAATTATTTAACTGCAAAAAAAGTGGCGCCGATGTTAACCAAGCTTGCACATGGTTTTGTTGCACAAGAAAGGAAAACAAATTCAGGGCGCTCATCTACTTTTGGTGTGGGTGCCAGTTCATCTGAAGGCGTTTCAATCCAAGCTGTTAATGATGATAATGCAATTGTATTAAGTGGACCATTTCAAGTTATTCAAAGTTTGAAAGGTGTAATTAAAAAAATTGATATCAGGCCTCAACAAGTATTGGTCCAAGCGGTGATCGTGAAAATGGACGTGAACTCTTTATCACAGTTTGGTATTCAATGGGGTACAACCAATCCAACGGGTGCCAGTTCGGGTGGTGATAATTCATCGGTAGGTTCTATGATATCACAGGCCCTTCAAAATGGTGTTGGTTATATTAAAGAAGGCAGCTTCCGTGCGATCGTGACCGCATTAAGCTCAAACGGAAATTCTGATATTTTGGCAACACCTTCAGTATTAGTTTTAAATAATCAAAAAGCGTCAATCAGCGATGGTAAAAATATTGGAATATTAAGCCGTCAAAATATGACGAATGTCAGCAATGGTAATGATGGAACGGT
>CAXMUH010000038.1:0-9280 GCA_964196565.1 uncultured Legionellaceae bacterium
GCTTACTTTTTTTTTGCATTCGATCACGCCACTTCCATTTTAAAGCCATGCCACACAGCATGGCGGCCTCACTCGAGCCAATGGTTGATGTACCACAAGATTCTTTTGATTCACTCACGTGAAACAACCGTCCTATAATATTCACACATCGCGCTTCAATTTCAGCAGTAGCAGGATACTCATCTTTATCAATTATATTCTTATCGAGCGTTTCTGACATCAGTTGCTGCGCCTCGGGTTCCATCCAAGTTGTTACAAAAGTTGCAAGATTAAGTCTAGAATTACCATCCAATATCAATTCATTTTTCACAAGATTATATGCAACTTCAGAGGAAACGCCTGTTTTCGGTATTTCATATTTTGGTATTGGTTTATCCATACTACGAGAGGCATAGGTTGGGGTAATGAAGTTACTTTCATTTTTATTGTCAGCTTTTTTCTTTATGCGATGCATACATAAACCTTGTTGGCAAATATGAAGAGGGCATAGGTAAATGTAGCCCAAATTATAACTGCCTGCAAAATAACCAAGATATTTTTTAATCCATTGATTTAGCAGTTAAATTTAAAACAAATTCAATATGAAAGAGACCCCAACAGTATGGCGCAATCAACCGGGCAGTAAACTGAATATGTTGCAAGATGGAATAAGGATGTTAACTCCAATCTGGCGGATTAAGCATCTGCATGCTCTATCTGACTAAATATCCGCGGGGCAAGCCCTTTGATATTTATCCATTTAGATTTCGCCTACGCGGGAAACCCGCGTAAACGGCGACTTAAGGGGAGCGAACGCTCGCTCCCCTTAAAAAACCCCATGCGTAAAGTCCCGCGGCCTGCGCCCAAAGGGCGTAAGCCGCGGGGAATAAAATTTAAAATGGAAGTGAATGCGGCTATCCGATGGTATTATAAGTTATTGAAATATTATTTCATTATAATGTAAGATAGATTTACATCTCGACCAAATTGCATCCAACTTGTATGGAAACTGATCGCCGGCTATGCTAAACACCCAACCTAACAAAACCGCCTATATCAATATTGGATTGCTCATTTTAGCCAATATTCTCACCTTTGTTGTATTTTGGTTAATACAAATCAATCTAAGCTGGCTAGCCTATCAATTAACGAGCTCAGCGTTGCGGCTAGGATTCCTCGGGTTTTTTCTCAATTTGCCGATTCTTATGGCTATTCCGATTGGCGGAATATTTTCGGATAGATTTCATCGAAAATATATTTTACTGTCATCTCAAATTCTTTATATCGTGCCAAACCTAATACTTTTCTTTTTAGTGATCACCCACTCTATTGGTTATTGGAATATGATTTTAACCGGCATTTTATACGGCGCGCTCTTTGGAATTGCCCGCCCCGCTAACGATGCCGCCATCTATGATGCAAGCACCAACGATAACCAATTAAGAATAGCGATTAGCATTAATGCCTCTGCTTCTCAAATAGCAATGTTGTTCACGCCTTATATCAGCAAAGTTTCGATTGCGACTTTCACATTTCCAAGTATTTTTATCGTCTGCCTTATTGCCAATATATTAGCGTTTTTCGCTTTTTTTGCCTTGCGGATTAAAAAGCATAAAATGGCACCAATAGATCAAAAAGCGAATTTATCTGACTCCTTATTAAATGGACTGCGCTACACATTTAACAATAAAACGCTATTAATATTTATTGTCGCCATTAGCATGGCTTTAGGCGTTGTGATTGCATTACAATTTCAATTCCCAACGATTATTAAAACACTCTATCATGGCACCAAAGCGAACCTTTATAATTTTTATTATTTTAGTGCTCTGGGTGGTTTAGTAGGCGCAATTTTAGTAATTTTGACCCTCAAAAAACATGGCCTACAAACTCTCTTTAAAATTTTAGTCGGAGCTTTAATATTACAAGCGGCATTTTTGATTACATTGCCTCTGATTCCCAATATTCATTGGGTTTATCTAATTATTTTTCTTGAAGATCTTTGTGGAATCGTGGCCACAATTGTCGGCACAATTTCCATTCAAAATATTATTGCTGATAATATGCGTGGGCGAGTACTGAGTGTTGTCGCATTTGCGCGCATTGGCTCAATCCCGATTATTAGTTTTATTCTGGGGTTAATAAGCAGCTTAGCCAGCATCTATTATGGAATAATATTATTTGCTGTAATTTATCTTATCTTTATTCTAGTGAGTTGCTACTATTTGCGATCACAACTGAAGTACTGGAAACCGGATCAGTAAAAGCATTTTAGTAAAAAAAAACACCGTCAACGGAATAAATAAATTATCCAATCCAAATGGGGAGATGGCCGTCGAGCGTTAACATATGCGCAACCATTGCTAAAGTTGAAGAGACTACCAACGATTCAGGCAAGGCTGAGCTTTAAATTTCACTTGCCGGAATAACGCGCGCCAACTTAAATATTTCATAAACCTCTCCAAGCCCGCCTTCACTCAACAATCCTGCGTATAGATTTAAACTCAACGCAGACTTATTTCCTTTTAAAACGTCTAATAAAGTCAACGCAGCATTAATTTTTAATTCCGGCGTATAGGATTTCATATATTTACTAAATAGACCGGCTATACGTTTTTTGCATTTTATTCTTCTATAGAAAATATAACCTTCTATTAGTTTTTCTAAAATAATTTTTTTTTGACTTCGTCTCATTTTTCCAAAACTAGACACATAGATTTCTTTTTCATTTGCTTCACATAAAATTAAAGGGTATAGCATTGAGAGAAACGTAATTGCTGTTGATATATCTACTCTTTGCGCCAAATTTAAATCTTCCTCCGCCATAAGATGTAATGCAAATATCGTCGATTGCAATTTTTTTGAAACTTTAAGTTTTAGAGCTTTTCTTTGCTCATAATATACAGCCTGAGTGTCAAGCCCGGTTATTGAAACCGATACCTCTAAAAATTTAACGGCACTACTGACTGTTTTTACTTGGACTAAAAGCGCCTTTTTAATTTCACTCGCTTCAATCCTATAGCTCAGCGCTGTTATGAGTTCTTTAGCATACGCAAGCAGAGAGATCGCAGTATAATCATGATAAGTTAAAGTACCAAGCACCACAACACGCGTATTTTTGCTTATTCTCATATTACAATATCTCACACTATGTATTTTTTGATCACCATCAGATATATTAATAAACAAGGATTAGCTTAGCAACAGGGCGGTGAAGCTGATTTTGCAATAAGAGATTTCAGGATATGCTATAGGTTGGAAAAATAGCAATCTCCTTTTTATTTCAACTAGTTAAATTGCTATCTTAAATTTGCTTGAAGGGTGAGTAGCTATACGCTATTGTGAGCGATATCTTAGTAAAAAATAAATAGAGTGATATAGCATGAAAAAAATACTCGCGTTAACAATCCCCTTCTTGTTTATCGGTCAGGCTTTAGCTTTAAATATAACTGTCAATAATGATACGAGCACAGGATTCACCGCCACGACAGTAGCTGGAAAAGTTTTAGGTACCATCAAACCAAAACAACAAGGTTATCCGCTTAACATACCGAATGAAACACCGATCGTTAAATTTAATGGCAGCGATGGTAATAACTCAGCGGTATATTACAGAGGCTACAAGCTGCAGTGTACCTCTCAAACTTGGTATCCTTGCACAGTCACCAATAACAATACGGTTACTATTAATCCACATTAAGCACTCTGCTTCGTGGTCGATAGAACAATTTCACGCAAACAAACCGATTGTGGCTGTTGATAGGCAAATATTATCGTCCGCGCAACATCATCGGGTGATAAAACACCGCCCATTTCTGTTTTCCAATTGGCATAATCGTCTTTAATTTGTTGCACCGAAGTATGACTTAGCAATGCAGTTTCAACAGCACCAGGTGCGATGGTAATCACGCGTACGTTGTCTGGCGCCACCTCTTCTCTCACATTTTCAGTCATACCATGCACCGCAAATTTGGTGCCGGTATAAGCCGCATGGTTAGGAAATGCTTTTATGCCTGCAATCGAACTGATATTAAAAATCGTGCCATGCTGTCGCTGTTTCATACCGGGAAGCACTGCCTGCATGCCATTTAAAATTCCTATGATATTAACATCAACCATACTTCTCCATTCTTTAGGATCTTGAGTGGCAATATCACCGAGCTGCATAACGCCCGCGCAATTAATAATGGCATCAACGGGACCATAAGCAGTTTCTGCAGCTTGAATAGCTTTTTTCAACGCTTCAATATCGGTAACGTCAACAGAGTTAACTATGGCATTGGGTAATTGCATCGATTCAAGTTTTTTGATATTGCGACCCAATAACAATAAAGGATAACCGAGCTCACTAAACTGAACTGCTGTTTGCTGGCCAATTCCTGAGGTAGCACCGGTAATAACAACTAAAGCTTTTTCCATTACTGTTCTCCTTGTTAAAACAAAATGTTTTAACTAATTTAAAACTTCATCTCAAGCTGCCAAATTTAAAGATACATGAATACCAGCATGCTCAAGCATTGTAACAAGTTTGTCGATTGTAAATAATTCGATTTGTCCATTCAAAAGCTTATTAATTCTAGGCTGATCAACCGCCATAATTTTCGCAGCCTCTGCTTGAGTTAATTTATTTTCTTTAATGTATCGCTTAATTGCCAACATAAGCTGCGATCTAAGCTTTAAGTTACTCGCTTCTGCTGAGCTAAAACCCAAGTCATCAAATACATTATCAGTTTTTTTTGTATTTTTTTTCATAACACCTATCCTTTAAGCTTCTTTAAAATCTCTTGGTAACGGCTTTTTGCAATATTAATATCTTTCTGCGATGACCCTTCCCAGATGATTTTTTTCATATAGATAGTATGTCACATCTAACGCAGTATGTCAAATATGACATACTGGCTACACGACTAATAACGTTTAATTCTATATATTCCATCGGGTTATTATATATATTGCTCTCAATGCTTTTTTGTAAACTCACGCTAAAATTTCCTGAACGTTAATTCCCTTAATGGTTGAACTATGTAAATATTGCTGCAAGTAATCAACCAATGGCTCTTCAATCACTTGGTTCGACACTTGTGAAGCGTGACGAAAAACAAGTTTATCTTCAATACGCAATAATAACCCTAAATGAGAAACATTAATATGCGTACCAATCACCGAGCGCAAATCCCAATTCGGCCGCACAATTTCCACAATCGCCATATCAGGTAATTGCGCTAAAATAAAAGGATTTGCAACCTCATTTAAATTAAATAACCGCGTAAATGGAATATAAGCAATATAGGCATGAACAGCTTTTATATCTCGCGCCAACGCATGTAAAGATTTTAGTTTTTCCTCGAATACTTTATCCGAACAAACATCCCTCAACTTAATATCATCCAGGCCACGTTTTAATATCCAACTGGGTTTATCAATAAAAGCATGCGCGGTCTCACAAATTGACTTGCCAATACTATCGACCACATTCGAACTGAAATCACGAATATAGCCCAAATGAGCATTTGAAGTATTCCAGTCACTGCTTAAAAAGTGATGGCGATTCTGATAACTCACTTTGCTATTCTTATAATTTAGACGCACCATATGAAAATTAAGCTGAATCAAATTGGTTGAATGTAATATTGCCAAAAGCGTATTGACATAGGTGACGCAATCAAAACAGTCCGCGCGCAAACTCGGACTCTGATCAAATTCAGAATCAACCCCCTCACCAAGCGCACCATTTAAATAAGGTCTTCCTAAAAACCACTGGCTCAGAAAGCTCATTTTAGATACAGGCGACAGGCAAGCATTTTGACATTGCCAATCTAACAATTCTGCAAATTCATTTTGATCACGCTGCATTCAACCCTCAATGTATTATATCGATTTGTACGTTATAATAATGCATTGTAACTTGAGCCACTGCAGAATTCGATGATAACTTTTGACCATGTTAGCAAAACATTTGATCATCCGCCAACCCTTGCCGTTGATGACGTCTCACTGTCTATTTCTGACGGTGAAATTTTTGTGCTACTGGGCTCTTCTGGCAGTGGTAAAACCACGCTGATGAAAATGATCAACCGCCTGATTGAACCTTCAAAAGGTGAAATCACTCTCGATGATACGCCCATACAGGACTATCCACTGACCAAACTTCGCCGCTCGATTGGCTATGTTTTTCAGCAAATTGGATTATTCCCGCATATGAACATCGAAAATAATATCGCCATTGTGCTCAAGCTCACTCACACTCCAAAAGCAAAGCGTATTGAACGAGCGCATGAACTTTTGGAGTTAATTCATCTTGATCCCAAACAATACGCACAACGTTTCCCGCAAGATTTATCTGGCGGGCAACAACAACGTGTCGGCGTTGCCCGCGCATTAGCCGCCAATCCAAAGTATTTATTGATGGATGAACCTTTTGGCGCACTGGATGCGATCACTCGCAATGCTTTACAACAAGAAATTCTCGAACTGAATAAAACATTGAATAAAACTATCATCTTTGTCACCCACGATTTAAGCGAAGCGTTTACCCTCGCCGATCGGATTGGCATCATGCATTGCGGCAAACTCGAACAAGTTGGCGTAAAAGATGATATTTTAAATCACCCCAAAAGCGCCTTTGTACGCGAGCTTATTGCGCAACACAACCCAATTTCTGCAATAGAAAAGTAGGCATATAAATGATATATGGATTTTTTAGTTATATTTGCGCTCATTTTACTGATTTACTCGATCGACTGGCTCAACATATTTATATTTCATTGAGTGCCACCCTACTCGCTATAATTATTGGCGTACCTGCAGGCATCTGGGTTAAGAATCAAAAAAAAGTGCGCGGCGCCATATTAGGAATTGCCAATGTTTTTCAAACTATCCCTTCACTGGCTTTGCTTGCTTTTTTAGTGCCTTTTTTAGGTATTGGCATTAAGCCTACCATCACCACACTAACAGTTTATGCATTGCTACCTATTATTCGCAATACATTTACTGGATTGGCGGATGTCTCGCCCACTTATACCGATGCCGCGCGCGCGATGGGGTTTAATAAATGGCAACGCCTAACCATGGTGGAGTTGCCTCTAGCAACGCCCGTCATTTTGTCCGGCATACGCATTGCAACCGCCATTACGGTTGGCATTACTACCATTGCGGCATTTATTGGTGCTGGTGGGTTAGGTGATTTTATCACCAGCGGTTTATCACTTGGCAATAATAAATTAATTATGCTTGGTGCCATACCAACAGCGCTACTCGCACTTTCACTTGATTTTGTGATTAGCAGCGTTGAAACCGGTATGAATGTACAAAAGCAACCACGAACACGCTGGCATCGTTATAAATATATAATTTCATCAGCGATTGTGGTTGTTATCATTTTAGTACTGGGGCGACCACTCTATCTCAACTTTATCAATCCAAATTCCAAATCATCGATTGTGATTGCCAGCAAAAATTTTACCGAATCTTATATCCTTAGTAATATGATGGCTGATTTGATCAGTGCACACACTAAACTCACCGTCATCAAAAAATTCAATCTTGCCACTACTGAAATTATCCAACAAGCCATGCAAAACGGCGAGATTGATCTTTACGCGGATTACACGGGCACCGGCTATTTTGTGGTTTTAAAACTAAAAAAAGTATTAAGCTCCAAACAAACACTGAATATCGTACGCAAAGAATATAAAAAACGCTTTAACTTAATTTGGCTTATGCCTTTTGGTTTTAGCAATTCACAAGCACTGGCAGTCAGCAAACTTTTCGCAGCAAGACATAATATTAAAACCATGAGTGATCTGGCAAAAATCTCCAGCACGCTAACTATTGCTGCACCACCTGAGTTCTTATTGCGCCCTGACAGCTACCCATTATTAAAACGCGCCTATGGATTTCGCTTTAAGCGAATCCTACAAATGGAACCGAATTTAATGTATCACGCCATCGGAACCAATAATGTGCAAGTCATCGAGGCTTTTACTACAGATGGTCGTATTATCGAGTATCAATTGGTGGCATTAATCGACAATAAACATGTATACCCACCCTATGATGCGGCACCAATTATTCGTGCTGAAGTTTTAAAAAAGTACCCGCAAATTAGTAAAGCACTAAGCTTGATTGCAGGGAAAATTGATCAAAAAACCATGATACATTTAAATTATCTGGTTGATGTGAAGAAAGAATCTCCAAGTGAAGTGGCTAAAACTTTTCTTAAAACACACGGCTGGTTATAGGCCTAGCACAGGTAAGATTTAGGTTTTGATTTGTAATATTTAGTTCAAAGGCCGATAAGAACTTCAGTTTTATTAACCCATGAGCTACGCCGTTCTTACGCGGCGGCGCAGCGGGTACTAAAAGACGCAACGGTATCTTAATATGAATCCGTTGCGCCTTATCATAACCGTGGCGACCGCTGCGTAAGAGAAAACATCTTCGAGCGGCTTTTTAGCCAAAAAATCAAAGCTACCAATGTCAAAGTTCATGCTAAGAAGGCCCAATTTCCAAACGCTTTGGGTATATTTAATCGTAACTACCTTCCACACCGCTTATGATAACTCGACACCGCTTGATCAAAACCGTCCATGCCATAGGTTATCTTCTTATTTCCAATGCTTGGATCTCGATCGTGAAATTGAATGGTAAATTGTCTGACTTTTTCTAATACGTTTACTGGATTTTTATTAAAGCGTGCAATAAAAAATGGGTAACGCTCAGTATCTGTTTTAGAGCCATACATCCGGTAAGGATTTCCTGCTAAATATAAAATATTACCAGAACGATAGTTTATATGTTTTTTCGTTCTACGATCAATAATAGACTTGTATAATGACACCAATGCTTGTTTGGTTGTTGTTGCATTTGAAAATACCACTAAGTTTTTAGGATGCTTAGGATTCCACAAAGTAAGGCTTAATAGCTTACCTCTGTCGGTTCGACCAGGGACCATGATAAAACACTCTTTATTATTGCGAAAAAGCGCTATTTTATTTCTGCCATACGTGCCCAATAATTTTAAATTGGCATGCGCTCGAGAATAGTCAATCAGTGATGGGTCGAATTTAAGTTGATGAGAGTCTGCAGACTCAGTCTTGGGTCGATTATTCCGATCCGTTGCAATGTAACTTTTCGGTGCGATCACTTGTAAAATCCACTCAGTTGGAATAGCAAAGCCAAAATTCCCACCCATTTTAGCCGTTATGCCAATCAACTTGCCTTCTTCATCAAACAGTCCGCCCCCACTGGAACCATAATAAATCGCTGCATCGGTTTGCAACCAAACACCATCTTTCCCTCT
>CAXMUH010000039.1:0-17000 GCA_964196565.1 uncultured Legionellaceae bacterium
TAGAGCGTAAGATGACCAGCTTTATCCGCCGCGATTTAAATGTTGAAATGAGTTCGGATGGTACGGGAAGCGCAGAAAATTTAACCCAGCCGGTGCGTATATTGACGAATGATTTTAATGGGCAAGAGACGCAGGTGGCGTTGGTGGGTACTGCCGCTACATTAACGGCAGCAGCGGCTAACCCGAGAGATAACATTCTTGGTGTTCGGGGAACTATTCCTATTGTTGTTACTACTAATGTTCAGGACAATCAAATTGTTGAGGGTGGTGTATTTTCATTTACTCGAGAAGGAGCGAATTTCTCAGTACAGGTTGGTCAAAATGGAACACTAACGACTGCTTTGGGTATAAATTTTATAACGGTTGCATCACTTATAGCTGTTGGACAAGATGTAACAGTTGAAAATATGGCTTTTACTGGCCTAGCTGCTGGTGTAGGTGCTGCTGTTTCAGATATTGCAGCATTTAATGTGGGTAACCTTGTGATACGTAATAATAGTGTGGTTGGTGCGGATTTGGCGATTGTAAGAGGTACTGCCGTTGCGGCTGATGTGGCGAATGTTAGCATCACGGATAATTTTGTGAATACGAATTTGAATACGGCACTTGACACCCAGATTTACATGGTTGCAGCTGCTGCTAGCACCTTGAATGCTACCATTAGCGGTAATACCTTAAATAGCTCTGGTACTGCAGATGTCACTGAGCAAGCTATTCGTGCCGACGGGGCTGCGGGTGTCATTAACGTTGCTGTTGCCAACAATGCTATCAGCTATACAGCAGTAGCGTTTACTAGTCCAGCTGTAGACTTTGTTGGAACAGCAGGTCTTGTGTTTGTTGTTGGAAATATGAGTGGTAATACTGTTGCCAGCTCAGGTTTAAGTGCATTACGAGCCCTTGATAATGTTACCTTCCAGGGTAATATTAACAACAATGCATTGACCGCTAATGCTGCTCCTGCTGCTCAAGCTGTGATGGAGTTAGCGGTCAGTGCAGTTAATTTATCGTTACATGTTGTTGGTGCTATTACGGGTAATACGATAACGAATTCAGCTGGTGGTGCAACAGATCGAGCAGTTGCACTTGCAGCGATTCTAGGTGGTACTAGTGTTGCTGTGGATGGAGGCTTTGTAAACAACACGGTTACTATTGTTGGTCCAGCTGGACTTGGTGTTATAACGGTCACTGGCGTCACTCTTGGGTCAGTCACCCTTGGCGCTTTTAACGGCAATACATTTACAAATACTGTTGCCGGTGGAGCCATCAGTACTAACATTGCTGGTACAGGTACATTCTCAACCAGCATAGGTGGTGGTGCGACTGCTGGAACTGTGGCTGCCTTGGAAGCGGCTAATGGACTGCCTCTTGGTGCTAGTGTCACACTAGGCGGTGTAGCTGCAAGTAATGTTATTACTCCATAATCACTCCGGGAATAGCAAGACATGTCAATGGGGGCCGCTTTAATATCCTTTCTTAGTCAAGTTCACTAAGAAAGGATATTGTCGAGCATAGGCACGCTTAAAACAAATAATTGATTAAATACAAATAGTTAGGATTGAATGTCATTATTCGCGTAGCGCTGTATATTGCTCAAGACACTCTGGATTGGCTAGCGCTTCTTTGTTATCAATCGCATCGCCATTGATAACTTTTTTAACCGCAATTTCTGAGATTTTACCATTGGCGGTGCGTGGAATATCGCTTACTGCAATAATTTTAGCCGGCACGTGATAAGGTGAAGTATTGCTTTTGATTTGAGTTTTGATTTTTTTAATCAAAATGTCATCCAGTTTATGGCCATCACGCATGATTACAAATAAGATAATTCGTTCAGCGCCTTCAAATTTTTGCCCGACCACCACAGATTCCAGCACTTCGGGTATTTGTTCCATTTGTAAATAAATTTCAGCCGAGCCAATGCGCACGCCGCTTGGGTTTAAGGTCGCGTCAGAGCGACCATAAATAATGAGTCCGCCATTTTCGGTAATCATCGCAAAATCCCCATGCGCCCACACATTAGGGAATTTATCAAAATAGGCGTGTTGATATTTTTCGCCAAAGGGGTCATTCCAAAAATAAACCGGCATCGATGGAAAAGGCTTAGTGCAAACCAGTTCGCCCTTTTCACCAATGACTGACTCACCCTTTGCATTGAAAATTTTAACATCCATGCCAAGCCCAATGCACTGCAACTCACCTTGATATACAGGTAAAATCGGGTTACCCAAAGCAAAGCACGAGATAATATCACTGCCGCCCGAGATCGAGCTGACACGAATATTTGAATTTATTTTTTCATAAATATATTCAAAACTTGAATCGAGTAACGGTGATGCGGTTGAAAGTATGGAGTATAAGCTCGAGAGTTTATGGGTTTCTTTTGGCTCCAGGCCTAATTTTTCGCTCATTTCAAAGAATTTTGCCCCAGCGCCAAATATATTAATTTTCGCTTTATCGATTAAATCAAATAGCGCATCGGGTTTTGGGTAAAGGATAGAGCCTTCATAGAGTACAATCGCAGCACCTACGGCCAGCGAGCTCACCATCCAGTGCCACATCATCCAGGTGACGGTGGAATTAAAAAAGATGTTAAATTTAGGCTGTAAATTGGTGTGCAGCATTAATTCTTTTAGGTGTTGCAAAAGGGTGCCGCCAGCACTGTGCACCATGCATTTTGGCTTGCCGGTGGTGCCTGAGGAGTACATAATATAAATGGGATGGTCAAAAGGAAGTTGTTCGAAATCGATGGATTCGTTGTATTCCGATAAGCAGTCACTAAAGTGCACCGCATTTTTTAAACCCGATAGATCGCAGTTTTTTTCAAGATGACTAAAAACAATGGTGTGAGTGACCGAAGGAAGGTTTTTTTGAAGTGCAATATTTTTATCCTGATGCAAGAAATTTTTACCTTTGTAAAAATGCCCATCAACCGTAAATAATATTTTCGGTTCAATTTGTTGAAATCGATCTAATAATCCTTGCAGACCAAAATCCGGCGAACAGGCTGACCAAATGGCGCCAATGCTGGTGGTGGCAAGCATCGCAATGACCGCTTCTGGAGTATTGGGTAATTGTGCACAGATCCGATCGCCCGCTTTTAATCCCATATTTCGCAGCGTATGCGCCATGTTAGCCACTTTATGATGTAATGCTGCAAAGCTCATGCTTTGATAATCGCCACGCTCGGAAGTTGAAATAATTGCGGTGTGGTTATCGTCTCGTTTTAATAAATTTTCAGCAAAATTTAATTTGGCGCCTTGGAACCATTTGCACTCTTGCATGCGCTTTCCAAGCGATAGTATTTTTTCAGGTGGTTTTGAATACTTTACTTCACAAAATTCCCAAACGGTCAGCCAGAAATCTTCAATGTTTTCGACAGACCAATGATGCAAGTTGGGGTAATCGTTTAGCTGCAGTTGATATTTTTTATTTACGTATTCCATAAATTGATAGATGTAGAAATGCTTGGTAACGATGAGCTTGTCGGGTGACCAGAGCTTTTTGGACATGGGTGGCTGCCTTGTTAGTTTACTCTATAAAAGTTTAGCTATTTTAATGGCATAATTCCAGGGGGATTCGCCATTAAGTGCTAATCACTTGTAATTGCTTGGCTAATTGTTCGCAGCTTAGCATGATTCGCTCGGCAATAAAGTTTACCGTGTGGATCGCGGAGATTGAGTCTGCGTTGCTAGTAGCTGATTCGGTGTAGCTGAGTATTGCTTTGTTTGCTGATTTAAGTGCATCAATCTTCTCTGTTGAAACGGTAGGGTAGTTATCAATAAAGTTGGTGAGTAATTCGACCAGTTGTTCAACAAAATTATTAAATAGCAAGAAAATTTCATCATCGCTGGTTAAACTTTCAGTTAAAATACGGCGTGTAATGGCCAGTACTGAGAAATAACCATAAATAGCGCGTTGATAGCGGATGACTAAATGAATATTATGTTTTTTTTGTTTTTCTGGTCTATTTTCATATTTTAAATTTGAACTCAGCTGGCTTTGAATATTAATGCTGGAAATAACCTTGCTCTCCAGTTTGATCACCGTATCATCATTAAAGCGATCTCTTCTGTCGATAAGCACAAATTTATAGAGGTCAACCAGCCGCCCTAGATTAATCATGGCGCGTTGGTTGACAAGTTTAATGCTGCGAATCGGGATAATAAAGCGTGATACCAGAAGAGCAATGATAATACCTAGCAAAATCTCTGCAGTTCGGTCGATAGCATAATGCAAGGTCGGTTTAGTCGAAATAGTAATTAAGGTAAAAGTAATTAAGCCCATTGAGGCCATGTAGGTATATTTGTCATACGCAACAGCAATATAAATAAATACAACAACGGCAATAAATAAAAATATCGGTAATACGATGGGGAGATGGGGGGTAAAGCTAATGGCAATAGCCAGAGCTGCTCCAAGCAGTGTCGCCCAAATTCGACCAATTGATTTATGCACTTGCATGCCGAGCGCGCTGTTGGAAGCCATCACCACCACGATGGTAATAAACAGCCACTGTAACATCATGCCCTTATGCGGCACCGACAGGTAGACAATATAGGCAATCATAAACGCAATACCCGCTTTGAGCGCATGAATTGACTCAAAGTAATGTGCCCGGGTGTAAGTGTTTATTTTGTTTATTGACCGCATAGTATCGTTATAATACCACACGTAAACCAGCAGTTGCGTCATGATTTTGAAGGTGTTACATTATCCAACTGTTTTTGGAGTACTTAAAGATTGATCACAAGTGAACAAGCGCAGTGTACATGTGGTACATCAGCGCAGCGAAGAGATTTTGCATTTAAGATTGGCCACAAATGAGCGTGGCCAGAGTAAAACTCAACAAGAGCTGTTTTGGAGGGTTCAAGTTGGGGTTAGCGCTCACGTTCAGTTGTGAGACAAGGTTAAATGCAAAATTGATGAACAAGCGCAGTGTACTCGTGTGTACATCAGCGCAGCGAAGAGATTTTGCATTTAAGATTGGCCACAAATGAGCGTGACCAGAGTAAAACTCCTTACTATAGGCACGTAGCTCAGTGGTAGAGCACCACCTTGACATGGTGGGGGTCGTTGGTTCAAACCCAATCGTGCCTACCAAAATAACCCGCTGATCAGAGGTTGGTTCGATGGATTCGAATTTTGTCATAAAAAACAAGGAGATATATCTTTGGTCAGGTGTGGCGGGTTACACTCTTTTGCCCGGCTCAGTTTCAATAAACCTATAATCGAGTACCATTAATACGCGATAAAGTATTTTTTAAAACTGATCCTGGAAATAGTTTTTAAAAATGCTATAATGTGTAGTATGAATACTCAATATAAGTCAAAAATAAACCAACTTATCCAGGATTGGCCCAAAGGGACTGTGGGGACGCAGCAGTGGCTGAATTCTCGAGGCATCAGCCGATTCTTAGCGCAGCAGTATTGTCGCAGTGGATGGATAGAGCGTCTTGGGCAGGGGGCTTATCAACTTGCAGGTGATACCCCTGACTGGACAGGCGCTGTTTATGCGCTGCAAAGTCAGCTCAAATTTAAAATTTATGTGGGAGCTCAAACGGCATTAGAGCTGCAAGGTTATCGCCAATATGTACCCCAGAGTCAGGGGCAACCGATATGGTTATTAAGAAGCAAGCAAGAGAAGCGACATTTACCTAAGTGGTTTTCAGAGCGTTTTATAGCTGTGCACAATATCCATTGTGTGACGCGCACTTTGCTTGATGATGAACAGTTGGGACTTGATTCGTTAGCTGTTAAGGGCTATGAGGTGATCGTATCCAGTCCTGAACGTGCCGTATTGGAATATCTCAATTTAGTACCCAAATATTTTTCACTGGAACAGGCTCAGTTTTTAATAGAGAGCATGATGACCTTGCGACCTGAATTGTTGCAATCATTATTGGAGCGCTGCACATCCATCAAAACCAAGCGCTTATTTTTAGTACTGGCTGAGCATGAAGCGCATCCTTGGTGGCATCAGCTTGAGCTTCAAAAAATTATATTAGGCGAGAGTAAATTAACTATAGGCAAGGGCGGTTATTATTATTCTCAGTATCGTTTATCATTGCCGACTAAACTGAATGCACATGAAGGATATCATGAAGACGACGACACATTACCATAATGCCTATTTGCAACAAGTGCGTTTATTGGCACGCCTTTTGATATCCGTTAACAAAGAAAAAAATTTTGCTTTAAAAGGTGGAACGGCGATCAATTTCTTCATCCGAGATTTGCCTAGGCTGTCGATTGATATTGATTTGACGTATTTGCCTTTGGAGAATCGTGCAGATACGCTGAAAAATATTGAATCGGGCTTGCAGAGAATTCAATCTGATATTGAGCGCCATAACCAGGGCATTATAGTTAATCAAAAGCGCGCTAAGAATCAACAATTGCAGAAGCTGATTGTTGGACAAGTGGAACGCATAAAAATAGAGCCCAATGAGGTATTGAGAGGTAGCATCTACCCGGCCGAACTTAAGCCGCTAACGTCAAGAGCGCAAGAATTATTGGGTTTAGCTATTGGGGAAATCCAAACACTGTCTTTTGAGGACTTATATGCCGGAAAAATTTGTGCAGCTTTGGATCGTCAGCACCCGAGAGATTTATTTGATATCTATTTATTGTATCAGCATGAGGGTATTACTGATGAGCTGCGTAAGGCATTTGTGATTTATTTGGCTAGTGCTCCACGCCCGATGTGCGAATTATTGAAACCAAATTATTTAGATCAACTCACAGCGTATAATAATGAATTTGTTGGCATGACGTCTGAGGATATTGGTTATGATGAATTGCTACAGGTTAGGGGGCAATTAATTGTTGATATTAATCAGCAGTTAACAACGGATGAACGACACTTTCTGCTATCTGTCAAAAAAGGTGCGCCCGATTACAGTTTAATGCCATTTGATCATTTGCAACAATTGCCAGCATTGCAGTGGAAGGTGATTAATGTTCGTAAGATGGAGAAAAATAAGCGAATGGATATGTTGAATAAACTGAAGGCTGTGTTAGATGTTTAAGATTATTTTTAACAATCTTATTTTATCACTTGTGTCGTAAGACGCGGGCGGCAATTTCAAGATTCTGCGGTGAATGTGTTGTTTGATTTTTTTAGTTTAATTTATACTCAACGAATGACGATTATCTAGCCACATCTCTGGTATGTCGTAGAAACTTAGCAATAAATATCAAAAAAACCAATGAAAATTTAAGGTTAATTTAACTTTCACCAGATATGCTTGGCACATATTTGACTTTAGGTATATTACAAAAAAGGCGTGACCAAATGAAAATGAGTGAACATGAATTTAAACTTCTTAATCTAGAAGGTTCAGGTGAAATATGCAAAGCTGTTATCAAACATATCAAGACAAATACACTTACTGGCAAACAAATATTTTCACTACTTAATAGATTAACGCATAAAGGATCGTATCACGAAAGGGCTATTGGACTCTTTATCCGAAAATATCCACAAGAAATACCTCGCTGCTTTAAAGACATGAAACCCGAAGACAAGCTTTGTCTATTACTTTGCGAAACCGGTGAATACACCTTTAGACATGCTATGGAAAGGATTGCATACAGAAGACCCGAATTATTACCCGTTTGTTTTGAGGGTCTTGATCACAGTCAAAAGATACAGTTACTCAATCTAATCCCAGCCAGATGTTTAATCAAAAACTGGAATTCGTGCTTTAAAGGCTTTAACTCGGATCAAATATATGATTTTCTTAGGAAATCCTACTCTTATATGAAAACAATCATGCAGGAAGCCTATGAGAATTCTGCCCCATTGATCGATTGGCTTGAAAGTCTAAATCGAGAGCAAAAATTTAAGATTATTTCACATAGACAGAGAGGTGATGATGGGCTGCTGCAGTTGCCCATGATTTTTCATGCCCTCACTTCCAGATTACGTGGTCTTATGCTTGCTTGTTTGAAACATTTAACGCCAGATCAAAAGTTTAAGATCCTTAAAGTGGGAATGTTTTCAAGAATAACCCGGAACTATCCCTCTCTTTTTGAAATGTGCCTAAAAGACCTTAAGCCAAAACAACAGTATGCATTGCTTAAAGCGCGGGGCCAAACCGGCGAAACAGGCTTCGAAGAGGCAACTCGTGACAAATGCAATTTTTCTTTAGCGACGAACGTGCTTTTTGACATCTTGCTTGGCGAACGTCTTATTAGCGACAAAGACTTATTCGTACTTGCTGTTGACTATAAGAGCGCCATAAGAAATAAAATACTGTCAATGCCAGATGATGTTAAGAAGCTGAATATATTAAAAGACGCAACCGGTACAGGCACAGGGTGGTTATTGTTTAGATTCATCAAAAAACAGCGATGGTTGATGGTTAAAGAAACCACAAGAAGCTTTGATATTTTGCTTAAAGAGAAAATAAGGCTTGAACAAAAGCTAGCTAAGCCAGAAGTTTGTGCAGAAAAGCAATCCACACACGAGACTGGTGCTACTCAAACGATACGCAAGGAAGATGAGCCAAACAAATGTTTAGCGGGTGCAGGTGCAGGTGAGGAAAAGGCATGTGCTGCAGAGGTTGAAAATTCCAGGGCGAGAGAAAAAGTCCCGCAACGGATGGCTAATGATCCTATGGCAAAGCCTGCTGCTGGTCGACCCCCTGTTGAGGTTGCTAGCACAGTGGCAAGGCCGTCAGCTCCACCTCATGCCCATGCTGCTTTTTTTCAACGTTGTGAAGTTGTCGGGCGTATTGTGTTGGAAACGGCAGATGTTGAAAATCCAGAGCTAACAGAGGAAAATGTTTATGTAGCTCAACCAGTAGTTATTCCATATGCAACGCTTACTGAACCAGAACTTGAGCCGATTTATTATACTCCTCGTGATGCAGAGGTTGAAAATTCTGGGGCAAGGCCGTCAGTGAAGAAGGGTTCACCTCCAGCCTATGCGTCTTTACCTTCAGCTCGTCCTATTCCCTCTGCGCCTTCAGCTCCTCCTAAAGCGCTGCTACAAAGCAATAGCGGCGAAGCAGCTGTGGCAACAACAGCAGCCAGAGGGTATGCTGCCTTGTTCAAGCCTTCAGAAAATAGCGGTCGGCATATTGTCAACAGTGCAGAAAACTCGACACAAACGCCTGTCGCTGAAGACAAACCTGATTCTGTTACCCAAGCTTTAGCAATGCCTATTGCGCCTACGGCACAGCTGCCTATTACAGCAGATACGAGAGTGGCTGTGCTCTGTCGTGCATAAATGAGAAGGGTCAAGTCTTTTTGTTTTTATCCTATGCGCCGTAAGACACCGTCCTTCAGGTCGGTGATATAAGGCGCTCATTTCGTTGAGGCTCTTAATCCGGTGTCGATTGGTTCTTGATGTATTCACGCACAATGTTGATTGGAGCTCCCCCACAACTTGCAGCAAAATAACTGGGTGACCACAAGACACCTTTCCAGTAATATTTTTCGATTTGAGGTGAGAATTCTCTACGAATATAACGAGAAGAAACACCCTTAAGACTATTTACTAGCTTACTGAGTTGGAGCTTTGGTGGGTAGTGTATCATTAAGTGTACGTGATCATGTTCACCATCAAACTCTTGAAGTGTGGCATCAAGTTTCTCGCAAGTATCGGTAAATATTTCTTTCATACGTTCAAGTATTTTCTTAGTAAAGACCTTGTTGCGATATTTAGTAACAAAGACCAAATGTACATGCAGGTTGTAAACAACGTGCCTACCAGTTCTAATACGAGTTGTTTTGTTCATAGGCCAATAGTATAATCGATACATGAAAATTAAGAAAGCCTACAAATTTCGATTAAAGCCAAGCAAGGAGCAAGTATCTTTGTTGAATAGTTTCGCAGGTCATACGCGTTTTCTTTGGAATAAAGCACTTGCACTTAACTTAGATCGGTTGAAAAACAAGCACGGAATTTTGTATTACCAAGAATTGGATTTTTGGAGTAAGCTCTGGAAAAAGTCTGCAGAATATGGTTTCTTGCGTGAATGCCCTGCACATCTATTGCAGCAGAAACTGCGTGATTTGGAGCGTGCTTTTAGGGACGGGTTTAACAAAAATCAACCTGGCAAAAGAATGCCGCGATTTAAAAAAAGAGGTCAAGGAGATAGCTTTCGGTTTCCTGCACCTAACCAAGTTAAGCTTGAATATCGCCACCTAACATTACCAAAACTTGGACACATGCGATTCTACAAAAGTCGAGTAATCACTGGCGAAATAAAGAATCACACAATTAGTCGGCGAGGAAAACATTGGTATGTTTCAATACAGGTTGAGGCTGAATTAATTTGTGATAAATCAGTTAGCTTGGTAAAAGAAATTGGGCTGGATGTAGGAATTAAGCACTTTGTAACAACATCTGATGGTGAGCATATTGCTCCAATCAACAGTTTCAGAAAGCTAGAAACTAAACTTGCTATCAAGCAAAGACGACTATCAAAAAAAACACGATTTTCAGAAAATTGGAAAAAAGCACGAAATCAAGTTAACTGTATTCACCAAAAAATTGCGGACTCAAGACGTGATTTTCAACATAAACTTTCAACCAAGATCAGCAAAAACCACGCGATCATTGTTGTAGAGGCGTTAAAAATTAAGAATATGAGCAAATCCGCGAAAGGCACTGAGAATAATCCTGGAAAAAACGTTTGCGCGAAATCAGGGCTAAACAAATCCATACTGGATCAAGGCTGGTATGAGTTCAAGCGCCAGCTTGAATATAAAGCATATTGGCGTGGAGGCTTACTGATAGAGGTTTCACCGCGCTACACGAGCCAGCGTTGTTCGACATGTCAACACATTGATTCGCGTAATCGGCAAAGCCAGGAAAAATTTGCCTGTATTCAGTGCCACAAAAAACTAAATGCCGATGTTAATGCGGCAAAAAATATATTAGCGGCGGGGCACGCCGTTTTGGCCTGTGGAGCAAGCGCATCGGCGCGGCTATGAAGCAGAAACCCATCGCGATATTGCGTCGCGGGAATCACCTTCCTTTAGGGAGGTGAGGATGTCAAACCAATACTTTAACCTGTGCTATGCGAATTGCTAAGTTCAAACGAAAATCAACAAGTTATAATATTAGGCTGAAGAAATTCAAATGTTGAAACGTATACTGCTATAGCAGTGCAAAAATGGTGTATTTTCGATATTTAGCTAACTCATTGATTTCAGATCTAACTTAGCAATTCGCATAGCGCAACCCACAGAATCTAAGATGGTCTTCCTATGTCTTGCATTTAGATATAGGATATACTATATTGTATATAGAGGTGAACATTATGAGTAAAGTTCTTATTTCAATACCTGACCAGCTTGCTACCCGAATGAGGGCCGCTATTCCTACGCGTCAACGCAGTAAGATCATTACGCATTTAATAGAAAAAGAAATAGAAAAACGTGAACGGGCTCTTTATGAATGTGCTGCTGCTGTTGAAAAAGACTCTACCCTGCGTAATGAAATGAAAGATTGGGATGTAACATTACAAGATGGGCTAGATGATGAATCGTGGTGATATTTATTGGGTTGATCTGAATCCAACAAAAGGGTCTGAAATTAATAAGTCTAGACCTTGTGTTTTAGTTGGTGCAACGCCCATCAATCAGGCGCGTCGAACGATTGTTGTTGTCCCACTTTCTACTTCTGCAAAAGTTAGACCGCCTATAACTATTTCAGTTTTATGTCTAGGTAAAAAAGTAACGGCTGTGTGTGATCAAATTCGTACTGTCGATAAAAGCAGGCTAAAAGACCAATCAGGTTGCCTTTCAGCAAAAGACTTAAATGCGCTTGATGATGGGCTACGGCAAGTCTTATCCTTGTAAAACTGATTATGGTAAGCTAAGAAGAAGTCTTCTGTCCGTGTTTAGTCCTTCGTTTATGATTCGTTAACCCCAGGTATTGAAAAAACTCATTATCTGGCTTTAGCACCATAATCGTATTACTTTTTGAAAAGACTTGCTGGTAAACACGTAGACTGCGGTAGAAAGCATAAAAATCTGGATTTTGATTATAGGCGTTCGTATAAATCGTCGATGCTTGTAAGTCACCTGACGCACGTGCCTTTTGAGCTAGGGTGTGTGTGGTTGCTATTGAGATCCGTGCCTTTGCATCCGCTTCGGCACGAATTTTTTCGGCTTCTGCCCTACCTTGATAACGATACTGTGTTGCCACCTGCTCCCGCTTGGTGCGCATGCGTTGATACACCGAATCTTCCACCTGTTGTAATAAATCAATGCCTTTAATACGTGTATCCACCACACGAATACCTAAATTGCTAGCACTTTGATTCGCTGATTTTTTGATAATATTCATAATGTCAGACCGCTCAGCTGACACCACATCTCTTAATGAGCGTTTACCAAAAGCCGCTCGCAATGCGTCATTAATTTTTTGCGTTAATAATATTTTAGCACGCTGTGCGTAACCCCCCGTACGCTTATAATACAACGGTATATTATCAATACGCCATTTTGCATAGTAATCCACTAATAAATACTTTTGTTCATCAGTAGGGATTTTTGAAGACTCCGCATCAATATTCTGAATACGCACATCAAACTTCAAGACACGCTCGACAAAGGGAAGCTTAAAATGTAATCCTGGATTATAGACTTTTGCTTTGCCGTCCGGCGTTTTAATCAATTGACCTAAATACAAAGCCAGTGCTTGTTGCCCTTGACGCACCACATAAATGCTATTAAACAAAACAATTAAAGCAATAATAACCACAATGCCGGCAATACTTAGTTTTTTATACATAAATAGAGTCCTTTTGTCTTATAATCCGTTTGGTTTGGATGGAGTAGCTGGAACAGCTTGTTTTTCCATCGTTTTAATATGCTTTTTGATCATTTGATTCAGCGGCAAATATAATAAGTTATTACTACCTTCAACGATGATATTGGTTGTATGTGACAATACATCGCCTACGGTATCGAGATAAAGTCGCTTGGCAGTCACTTTTGGCGCTTTTTTATAAGGTGTTAAGAACGCATTATAGCGTGCCACATTACCTTTGGCTTCCAACACAACAGATTGCCTATAGGCATCCGCATCATTTTGTAATCTCGCTACTTTACCTTTTGCACTTAATAAAATACGCCGAGAATAAGCTTGTGCCTGATTAATATAACGCTGACTATCTTCACGTGCTTTAATCGCATCGTTGAACGCCTCAATCACTGGATTCGGTGGTTTCGTTGCTTGCAATGCGACATCCATGACTTGCAATCCAGTATTATAGATTTTCAATGTCAATTTTAATTGCTTGGCCACATCATCGCGTAATTTTTCTCGACCCGTGGTTAACACATCGTTTAAGGTTATCTGACCCACCGCTTGACGCAACGCACTCGAGGTTGCTTGTTTTAAAGTGTGAACTGGGTCCACAACCTTAAACAAAAAATCCTGTGGGTTGGCGATACGGTACTGTACCGCTAGTGCCACAGAAACAATATTCTCATCTTCTGTGAGCATTTCAGCCTGATAAGGGTACGTACTAATTTGTTGCACATTTAAAACATAAGCACGCTCAATCAGACGTGGAATCCAATGTGGCCCCGGCCCAACTGTGGAAAAATAACGACCAAACTTGAGTACGACGCCTTTCTCAGCCGGAGCAACAATAAAAATACCCAGCAAAGCCCAAAAAAGAATAATCACCCCAACGCCCACAGCCAATATGCGAAAGATGTTCAATACATCCTCATCATCTGGAGATGATTTTTTCTTCATAAAAATCTTCTTACCCATGTCAGCAAGGTCGAATGACGGATTGCTTTTTTTATTACCGAAAGGATTTTGATCAGAAGTCATTTAATTATCTCCATATATCCAAGCATGTCATGACAAACCATGTGATAATAGCAAGCATTTAATAAAAAAGCATTTGTTTTTGGCGCATGAGGGTTTAAAGACGTTTTTTGTGCTTTGATATTTTGTACGGCATTTGAAGAAATACGCCAGTTTTTTCGTATAAAAAATAAAAGTCCCAGGACAATTACATCTAAAATAAATGTGTTTAATCAATTGTTGGTACAAGCGGCATAAATAAATAAGAATTGTGGAGATCTAATTTAGTTAGGAGCCAGTTTAGACGGAACCAGATTTAACATTAGACCATCTCTACGTTATTTATCCGGGGCACCACACTTTTCCACTTTCCAAAGAAAAAATTACGGTTATAGGCCTTAAAAAATACTTGGCGGCACCCATCTTGACCAAATAAGGCTCAGCTCAGCCTTTTTGTAACAGGTTGGGTAGAGCAGTTACCCATTTAAAACGCTTCTCGTTAGTGCTAGTATTCCCTATCCAGCTTCTGGGCACTGCTACCCAGGGCCATGACATAATTCAATAGGACACCTATGATGCCACAAATTACATTAGCCGACGGTAGTCATAAAGATTTTGACCAACCCGTTAGTGTGCAAGCGGTTGCAGAAGCCATTGGGGCAGGACTTGCGCGCGCGGCACTAGCTGGCGAGGTCGATGGAAAGCTTGTCGATACTTCCTATTTGATAGATAAGGATGCTGATCTCAAAATTATAACTGGCAAAGATCCAGCGGGACTTGAAGTGATTCGTCATTCTGCTGCTCATTTAATGGCACAAGCCGTTAAGCAGCTATTTCCGAGTGCACAAGTAACGATTGGTCCCGTGATTGAAGACGGTTTCTATTACGACTTTGCTTTTGAACGCGCATTTACCCCTGAGGACATGGCAAAGATTGAAGCTAAAATGAAAGAGCTCGCAAAAGCCAATTTAAGTGTTGAGCGTGTTGAGATGACTCGCGAAGATGCGATTAAATTATTTACCGAGATGGGCGAACATTACAAAGTTCAAATCATAGAAGCAATTCCCGAAGGTGACGTGTTAACGGCTTATCAGCAAGGCGACTTTATTGATTTATGCCGTGGCCCGCATGTGCCATCAACAGGTGCTATCAAAGCGTTTAAGCTTACCAAATTAGCTGGCGCCTATTGGCGCGGGGACAGCAACAATGAGATGCTGCAGCGTGTCTATGGAACCGCATGGGGCGATAAGCAGCAGCTTAAAGATTATTTACATCGTATAGAAGAAGCTGAAAAGCGTGACCATCGTTTGTTGGCTAAGAAAATGAATTTATTTCACTTGCAGCAAGAAGCGCCAGGCAGTGTTTTTTGGCACCCCAATGGTTGGCAGTTGGTGCTCAGCATTCGTGAATATTTACGTAAGCTGGTGGGCGAGGCAGGCTATTCTGAGGTGAATACGCCACAACTGGTCGATGGCAAATTATGGGAACTCTCCGGCCATAAGGCTAAATTTGACGACGAGATGTTTACTTTACAGGCTGAGAATCGGGAATATATTATTAAGCCGATGAACTGCCCTTGCCATGTGCAGATTTTTAAGCAGGGCCTTAAGAGTTATCGTGATCTGCCGATTCGATTTGCTGAATTTGGTTGCTGTCATCGCAATGAGGCTTCAGGTACTTTACATGGGCTTATGCGAGTGCGCGCGTTTGTGCAGGATGATGGGCATATTTTTTGTACTGAAGCTCAAGTTTATCAAGAAGTGCACAATTTTATTGCACAAGTTGAGCAGCTTTATAAGGACTTTGGTTTTGGCAAATTGATTTATGGCTTGTCGACTCGCCCAGAAAAGCGGGTGGGCAGTGATGAAGTTTGGGATAAGAGTGAGACTATTATTGAAAAAGTTCTTAATGATCATGGTGTTGAGTGGAATTTACAGCCGGGTGAAGGTGCATTCTATGGGCCTAAGATTGATTTTTCGTTAAAAGACTGCCTGGGGCGTATTTGGCAATGTGGGACCATGCAGGTCGACTTTTCGATGCCGGATCGCTTAGGCGCTTACTATATCGATGAGGATGGCGCTAAAAGGCCACCCGTGATGCTGCATCGGGCGATATTGGGATCATTTGAACGCTTTATAGGGGTGCTTTTGGAGCATTATGCTGGTAAACTGCCGCTCTGGTTAGCTCCTGTGCAAGCAGTGGTCATGAATATTACCGACAATCAGGTTGATTTTGTACGCAAAGTGGTAGAAAATCTACAGAAATTGGGCCTGAGGGTGCAATCGGACTTGAGAAATGAGAAGATCGGCTTTAAAATCCGCGAGCATACCATTGCGCGCGTGCCGTACCTCCTTGTTATTGGTGATAAAGAGGTTGAGAGCGGCAGTGTTTCGGTTAGAACAGCTGATGAAGGTGCTAAAAGCACGGTTATGTCAGTAGATGAGCTGGGTAAGCACTTACTGCAAAAGGTTGAACAAAAGAGTTAAGGTAGGCCATAGATCGGCTGCCAAGAGAAATATAAATTAGGGGAAGTGAAAATTAGATCAAAACAAACACGCGTAAATGGCCTCATCAAGGTGCCAGAAGTACGTTTGATAGACCAAGATGGTAATCAAGTAGGTGTAGTAGAGACAAAAATCGCACTCTCTTCAGCGGAAGAAGTCGGATTAGATTTGGTGGAAATTTCACCAACAGCTAAGCCGCCAGTATGTCGGATTATGGATTTTGGTAAGTTTACATTTGAACAGAATAAGCGGCGCGCGGCAGCCAAGAAAAAACAAAAATTAATTCACGTCAAGGAAGTGAAATTTAGGCCCGCAACGGATGTTGGCGATTACAATGTGAAGTTGCGTAAAATAGAAAACTTTTTATCGCGCGGTGATAAAGTAAAAATAAGCTTGCGATTTCGTGGTCGTGAAATGCAGCATAGAGAATTGGGACTTGAGCTCTTAAATAGAATTAAGAAAGACCTTGAAAATATCACGGTCGAGCAAGAGCCAAAATTAGAAGGCCGTCAAATGACGATGGTGATTGTTCAAACTACTAAAACAGAGCAACGAAAAGAACAACTAGAAAAATCGGAAAAATCAGAAAAATCAGAAAAATCGGAAAAATCAGAAAAATCAGAAAAATCAGAAAAACCTGAGAAACCTGAGAAACCTGAGAAACCTGAGAAACCGGAAAAAACAGAATCAGAAACAGAAATAGGGTAAGG
>CAXMUH010000040.1:0-3167 GCA_964196565.1 uncultured Legionellaceae bacterium
ATATGGTTAGGCCTATTTTTTACACTTGGAGTGATTTTATATCAAGGAAGCCGTTACCCAAAAATCATTGCCATATTAATGGGCTTGATTTTGGCTATTGCTACATTAACGCGCCCGATGAATTATTATTTAATTGTACCCGTTATCATTGGTACTGTGTTTTATTGTTATCGAAGTCATTTCTCAGTAAAAAATTCCATCGTGATATTGTTATGTTTAACATTGCCCACCGTGCTGCTTGTTGGCGGCTGGCAACTTAGAAATAAAATTCGGTTTAACACCTTCGCTTATAGTAACATTGCTGCTTATAATTTATATTGGCAGTTTTCTGCGGGCATTATGCAAAAAAATAAAAATATGACACATGATCAGGCAATCAGCTACCTTAAATCAGAGATTGAAAATCTAGACGAAATGACGGTAGGGGAAGCTAATTCAGTCATGATTAGCAAATCATTTGAGATATTTAAACAGCATCCGGGCGATTTATTGCTGCAAATCGTATCTGGATTTCCAAGGTTGATGGTATCGACCGATGCATCGATACTGTGGTTTTATGCGCCTAAAACGGACTTCGATGCCATTCATAGTTTTAAGTCGGACCTATTAAGATTTGATTTCAAAAAGCTCTATTATAATACTTCGGTGACCGATCGATTAAACCTTGCCGTGCTTATTTTTACAGAAGTTCTTGCCATTTTGAATGTTTTATTCGGTCTCGCTGGAATTATTATGTCAAGAGGTCAGTTTAAGAAAGCGAATATGGCGCAATTATTTTTACTTGGGTGCTTGCTTTATTATATGATTTTGTCATCCAACTTTATTTCGTACGCGCGATTTAGAGTACCCTTTGAGTTGATTCTTAATATTTATGCGAGTTATGGCCTTGTTTGCTTTGTCCGATTTTTTTCTCGCAAACGAAGTAAAGTTAAATCGGAAGCAATCAATTCTTTAACGATAGAATCATCGGGATAATATTATGGCTAAAATTGTAATCACAGGCAGTGGCGGCTATATTGGCGTGCAATTATTACAGCTGATGCGTGGATGCGGACACCATGTTATTGCGTTGTCTAGCAGTATTTTAAAACCTATTGACACTCCCTCCTATTCGGTGATGCCATTTCAGCTTGGAAAGACCATAGATTATGAGATTTTTGAGGGCGTTGATGCGGTTATTCATCTTGCTTGTGCTTGCACCAGCCAACAAATTGATGCGACTGCCGAGCAGCTTGATATTGAAGGCAGTCGGCAATTGTTGGTGGCGGCACGTGAGAAGAATGTCGGTCGATTTATTTTTGTTTCAAGTCAGTCTGCATCTGAAAATGCGACCACCTCTTATGGTCGCAGCAAATGGAAAATTGAGCGTTTATTAGATCGGCCCGGTGAGATTATTGTAAGACCGGGTTTGGTTTATGGTGCTTCCGATACGGGTTTATATGGGTTGCTCTGCAACCTTATTAAAAAGTTGCCGCTTTTCCCAGATACTGGCCTAAAAAACCAAGTGCAACCCATTCATGTTGATGACTTATCTCGGGCATTATTAAAACTGGCAACAACACCACTGCTTTCTCACAAAACCTATTATTTAGGTGCAGACGAAGGTTTGTCATTTAAAAAGTTTATTCTATTAATTGCTAAATCTAAGTTTAATAAAAAAATATTTTTTATTAAACTCCCTTTTACACTGGTTAATATGGGTTGTTGGGTTACAAAACGTTTAAGTTTTTTGCCAACCATTTCAATCGATCGGGTAAAAGGTTTGCAAAATTTAAAGCCTATGCAAACACGCTCTAGTTTAAGATCATTGGATTTCAAATTAAGAGACCTGAACCAAGCATTGATTGCTGAAAGTGATGGTCGTAATCAAGCATTAGTGGGTGAGGCGAAGGCATTGTTTCGCTATATTAATCATAAAAATATTACAACCGAATTAAAAAATCGATATGCTAATACGATTTTAGCCGCTGATCCAGCTGCAACTGTTATTGTGCCGAGATTACTGCGAAAATTGCCATTTTTTATCAGGCTGTATGAGCCTTTTGGTGCGGGCGAATTAAAGAGGCGGCTAAAAATAGCAACGCTATTATCAGAAACTCACGCCACGAATACCAATACGTATTTTCAATTAAAGCCAACATCAAAATTGATGATTCTTATTAAAATAGCCATGCTTACTTGTGCTGAACTTATCTATTTGCCGTTTCGGCTGGCACTCCGGGAATAGCAAAGTGGCAAAGTGGCAATTTCCCACCTTAATATTGCCACTTTGCTATTCCCGGAGTGGTCTACCTATGGCAGTTTGTATGTTGCATCTTACTGCTATCTTTTCCATAGTCAGAGATTGTTACTATGTATTGCCCATTGCTAGGCTCTGACCAGCAACATATCATTTTCACACCCCCAACTGTTTCAGTCCTATTGGTACCACAGTTACCAGTAATATTTATTGCGCTTCTACCTGAGGATGGGAGTGTGATTTTAATTGTCCATGGACCCAGCGTAACATTACCATATGCTGTCGAAGCGAAATTTGCCCCAACGCCCCAGGTTGATACACAGAAACTCCCACGTTTAGTATCATTAGCGTACAGGGTATAGCTGCTATTATCAGTTTCCCAAAAACCATGATGACAAGTTAATCCATTAATATTAGGTTTTGCAGTTGTACTAGTTGATCTATCTATGTTGAGAGATGAATGGTTTATCAGTGTAAGTTTATTTGATGCGTAGACAGACGATGCTACCAGCGCACCAAACAAAATTATTATTAATTTTTTCATTGAACTAAACTCCTTTCATTCTCTTGCTACCAATAAAGATGTGTTTTCAATAAAAATATTCTCTGTTCAATCTCATACCTGTAAATATAGCAAATTCGTACTGTAATAATTGATTAAAATTACATATATTATCACTTGGTTAACGTCGGACTTCAATATTGTCTCAGCGTAAGCGGGCATATGCCCGCCTAACTTATTGATTTCATATTTTTAAAGAAGTCCCCAGTTCGATTCTGGGTCTGCCCACCACCACACCTAATTTTTTCCTTTCCTTAAACTTAGTTCTGCAAACAGAAGAATGTAGGTTGGGTTGAGCGAATGCGAAGCCCAATGTATTGAGATGTTGGGCTTCGCATTCGCTCAACCCAACCTACATTTTTGTAT
>CAXMUH010000041.1:0-15415 GCA_964196565.1 uncultured Legionellaceae bacterium
TTAGCGCCCCCAAAGATTCTGGTTCACCCATTTCACCATCACCGCAAAATGTCCAAACTGTACGGCCTTCGGTATTTGCAAGCCCACGATGATTCATATATTTTAAAAATTTCGCCTGATAAATTGACATCAAAGGACCCAGTCCCATTGAGACGGTTGGGAACTGCCAAAAATCACCCATCAACCACGGATGCGGATAAGAAGAAAGTCCAGAGCCATTAACCTCTCGACGAAAACCATTGAGCTGCTTTTCAGTTAAGCGATCTTCTAAAAAGGCGCGTGCGTAAATTCCAGGAGAAGAATGTCCTTGAAAAAAAACTAAATCACCGCCATTATCTTTGCTCGGCGCATGGAAAAAATAATTTAATCCCACTTCAAATAAAGTAGCAATAGAAGCATAACTGGCAATATGTCCACCTAGGGAATGATCAATCAGACCGGCACGCATCACCATCGCCATTGCATTCCAACGCATATAATCTGTGTTACGTTGTAGAAGTTTTTCTTCGTCACTACTGATATGACTCTCAAGTTCTGGAGAAATGGTATTTACATAAGGAGTGGTCACCCCGGTTGGCGTCTGAATGCCAACTTTATCGGCGTGCGCAATAATTTGCTTAATCAGATAATTTGCTCGTTCTGCACCTTCATACTCAACTACAGAATCTATTGAATCAGTCCATTCTTTAGTCTCTATCGGATCAATATCTTGCACATTACGTTTTTTATCGGATGACATGCTCTGCTACCTTAATTTCGATTGGGCTTTATACGCAACATAGTGTAAATATAGCGGATTTTACTGAGTCTTGAGCACCAAACATACAAATAAGTTATAAAATACTCAATGCCTTAAAACCCGCATAAGATTACCACACAATTACTTGATTTGCATGTCAGAGCACATGTAAATATATTAAGCAGGTATATCCTCTGTGGTATAATATATGCGCTGGATTTATTTTACATCAATTGCCCAATAGTAAAAATTGCGATGACAATAAGCCATACCGCCAAGGCGCGATTGGTTAAACTCTCAATCTCACCGGCTTCTTCTATTGATCCAGACAGTGCAATATTAGGATCCCAGTTCAACGCAATCATGCCATAATCCACAATCAGCATTGGCTCAGATTCTAACCCAATCAAGCGTCGACACCAATACGCAAATGCGGGACGAAATTGCCCGATCAAAGCATAAGTCAAACCAACTAATCGAACCGGTGCCCAGTCCATCAAGCTACGTACGGTGTTGAGCTTCTCTAAAAAATCCGCGGCAAAATAAACATCGGTCTCTTGTTGCGACTTTAAATGAGCACTCAAGCGACGGCTTTCACCATAAATAATGACGCCCAATGGGCCGGTTACAATGTACCAGAATAAAACTGCAAATATGGCACTGTAACGACTGATAAAAATCTCAGGCAGGAAAACTTTGTTGGTTTGCCCCAAAGCCAATGGCTTGGCATCAAGGTAATACCAAAGCACAAAGAGGTTAAATAAGAAACTAAAAATAACACCAAGAAAATACGTCGCGGTTGTTACAATAACGATATAAACAGCTGTGACCAAAAGCAGTAACAGCAACACACCCACAAAGCCTCGCCACCATTTCGTGGAGCCGAGCAAGTTGGCTAGACGATAATAACAATATACAAACCAATTTAATCGTGGCTTTTCAAGATCAACCGCAAATATTCTCTGAATTGTTAAGCATAAAAGTATTACGATAAAGGTAATTATCATTGGACCCATCCTTATCCTACTATAAGTGATTTCGAAGAAACGTTAATCCCTGCGCATTCGATCAGACATGGCAACCGGCGTTGGATAACGCATCACAACCCAGTAAGAGGATATCATAAAAGTGATGATTGTTGTCGTCTCAATTAGATAAGCCGCTGAATCTGAGATCAACTTCAGATCAATTCCCACATAGGCAATGATTAAAGAAAACTCACTTATTTGAGCTAAACGAATACCCACTTCCCAAGCCACGTGTTTGGTTTCACCCACCCATTTAAGAAGGTATCGGTATACTATTGGCTTAATTACCAGCAGCAATACCGCCAGCAGAATTGCAGGGATAATGATTTTAGGAAGATAATGCAGATTTAACAGCGCACCAACCGCAAAGAAAAACATCACTAGAAAAAAATCACGTACTGGTTTTAAGCTTTCGGCAATGTACATGGCTACCGGTGATGTGGCTAAACTAACACCCGCTATAAATGCACCAATCTCAGCAGATAATCCTAAGACTGAGGCCAATTGAGCCAACGCCAAACACCACGCAATCGCAACCAAAAACATGTATTCTTTGATCCGACTAAAACGGGAAAATAAGCGAATTAAAATATATCGCTCAAACAAAAAAGCAAAAACACAAACCAGTGGAAATCCGATAACAACCAGCAAAATATCTCTCGATACATTGCCTTTACCAAGCACCCCCTGAAAAATCATCAGCACAAGAATAGCGATAATATCTTGGAACAGCAGCACACTAATCATCACCTGACCGGTATGTTGATGATGCAAGATTGTGGTGGGTAATAACTTAAGGCCGATGATGGTACTGGAGAACATCATCGCCGCACCAATCACCACGCACTCGGTCGATCCAAAACCAAAAGCCCAAGCCACCAGATAACCAGTCGCTGCAAATATCACCGAACTCACCAGGCCAACCCAAGTGATCTTTTTTAACATGTTATAAAGTTTTTGCGGTGGTAAGTGTAAACCTAGAAGAAAAAGTAGAAAGATAATCCCAATATCGCCCACACCTTGGATAAATTTCAACTGAGTGATGACTTTAAACCCATAAGGCCCCAGTACAATACCCAGCAAGATGTACGCCACCAGCATCGACTGTCTGGTTAACAACGCCAAAGTTGCAAGAACAGCGGCTCCAGAAAATATTACAAATAATGCTAGTACGATATGCTCAGAGGTCATTCTCTCACCTAAAAAATTTATTCCCCGCGACTTGTGCCCTTTGGGCACAGGCCGCGGGACTTTACGCATGGGGTTTCTTAAGGGGAGCGAGTAGCCGCTCCCCCCACAAGGGCATTCAACCCACCTTTACTCCATGTTTAATCTGTGACCCCGATTACTTTAGTATTTATTGGAAGTATTAAGCCTTAGTGCGTTCCCAGACATCGGTTCTACCAAACAGCGGCATACCAACATAACCACGAACATTAAGCTTGCTTCCATCAGGACTAAAGGTAAAAATACAATGGTAGTCCTTGCCATTACGTGGATCTAAAATCCTTCCACCGACGAATTTATTACCCTTGCTAACCATATTCTTAATGATAGGAAGACCTAAAATTGGTTTATTACGCAATTCACCTCGACACTTCACACAGATATCCGTGACCTTATTTCCATTCACAGCATAAATTTTAACTACTTTTCCAAAATACTTGCCCTCTGACTTCCAAATTTTGATAACACTACTCGGCTCTTTGGTCCGTTTATCCCGTGTTTGCCAAGAACCAACCAGTGAATATGAGGCAGCGAAGCTAATTGTGGTAACAAATGTCAGCACAGCTATCCCTACTGAGCGTCCAATTCTCGAGTGCAATTTCATCCAAATCCCTCCCTAGAGTAATAATTCTTTCTGATTCTATCATTTTTGTATGATTTTACGAAGAAATTCACATAAAATTGACTTAATTTGTTTAAACTTGTTGATTCTTATTGTAAAATATTCTTTGTAAATCTAAAATCAGGGAGATTAAGATGCCAGCAAAACGTAAAACAGCAACTAAAGGACGTTCTACTAGAAGGAAGGCCAGCAGTTCTATTCAGGTGAGACTCAAAAAAGTCATGCGTGAAAGAAATGCTGCTCGCAAGAAACTAGCGGCGACGACCAAGCGACTCAACAAAGCTAAAAGAGATGCCGCTAAGAGATTAGCAGCTGCCAAGAGATCCGCTACCAAAAGACTTGCTGCAGCCAAGCGCAGTGCCAAGAAAAAAACCACAGCAAAGCGTAAGACCGCTAAACGTAAAACAACTGCAAAACGCAAAACTGTTAAACGTAAAGCAACAACCAAGCGCAAAACTGTTAAGCGTAAAGCCGCTAAGCGTAAAACGACTGCAAAGCGAAAAACCGCTAAGCGTAAAGCGACAACCAAGCGTAAAACCGCTAAACGTCGTGGACGTCCAAAGAAGTAGTATTCTTGTTATAAAAAAGCCCGCGCAAGCGGGCTTTTTTATTCGTAGCCTGTGGTCAATCAGCTGCCACATCAAGCGTCTTCGCTTGCTCAATCAGCTCACTCAGCGCACTTGCTGGCATGGAACCAGAATCAGCATAAACGACCACTTGACGCTTCAAAATCATCACCGCAGGTACTGAGATAATATTAAAGTCACGGGCCAGCTCTTGCTCTTTTTCGATATCGACTGAACCAAAAACCACATCCGTGTATTTTGGCGCCAGGCTTTCAATCACCTTAGAGAAAGACTTGCATGGCTCACACCACTCGGCCCAAAAATCAATTACCACCAATTCATTTTTAGCAATCACTTGTGAAAAAGTTTGGGTTGTTAAAGCTATAACATTCATCAATCATTCACTCCCTTCTTTTTTAGTAAGTGCCCTCTGGAAAAAGGCCACACTGACGCCCCGCAGCTCACAGAGCAGAGCAGCTACGTTGTAACAAAATCAAGTGCATTAAATATTCGTTCTTTAACCTCATCCAAACCCCCCACGCCTGAAACTCGATCATAATGTGGGGCCATTTTGTCTTTAGAGTTAGACCAATCCTGATAATAAGCGACTAGAGGGCGAGTTTGCCGATGATACACTTCAAGGCGCCTACGCACAGTTTCTTCTTTATCATCCGCCCGCTGGGTCAAGGTCTCACCGGTCACATCATCACAGCCCGGAACTTTTGGTGGATTATACAATTTATGATAAACACGCCCTGAAGCCAAATGTACGAGACGACCCGCCATACGCGAAACAATATCTTCATCGGGCACAGCTAACTCTATCACATGATCAATTTCAACCTTTGCATCACGCAACGCATCCGCTTGAACTGTTGTGCGTGGAAAACCATCCAGCAAGAAACCGCGCTCGTAATCCTTAAGCGCAATGCGCTCTTTTACTAGCCCGATAATCATCTCATCAGAGACCAGGCCACCATTTTGCATAATTTTCTTAACTTCCACGCCAAATGGAGTCTTTGCATTAACAGCAGCACGTAACATATCACCGGTTGAGATCTGAGGAATTCCATAGTGTTGACAAATAAATTGTGCCTGCGTCCCCTTACCCGCTCCCGGCGGACCCAACAAAATAACTCGCATTGATTAATTTCCTCTCAACTTTTCAATAACTCGGCCGCAAGCGACCAAGATTATTTCCTCGTATGATTTCGCCATTTAAAATAACTCTGCCTTACACTCTATCACGTTCCATTAATAATGCGCTACCAGGTAGAGGCGATTCCCCCCCTTAACAATCCCGCATCACGTAATGACTTACTAATTAATATGCAATCTTGCAGATTATCGGCGAAAATTGCTCACCACCTGACCTGAATAATGCAATATCAGCACACTACACGGTTTTACCTTAGCTGAACAAATATTAAAATGACCTTGCTGACCCTGGGTAAAGCCTTGCTCGGTAAAAACCACCGATTTATTGTGCCCCAAGTTAGAATAGAAAGCTAAGCCCACTCCAGACTTTAATGCTGAGAAAGTCTGTAACAGCTTATTACTTGCTTTCACTTTAACAAGCTGACCGCTAGACCATTTTCCATCACAATGCATTTTGTCAGAACTGCCACAATAGATAATGCTTGTTTGTCTTGATACCGCCTCGCTCTTAGCAAAAGCTAAGGCATTTCGCACTCTGCGTGTTAATAATTTTTGTTGCCACCGCGAACGGTAATGCACCCACGTTCCAACAGACATAACCGCCAAAATTGAAATAATGACCATCACGCAAATAAGCTCAATTAATGAGAAAGCGCTTAATCTTCTAGGCGAAACATACTCGGCCATATCTGCACCAATCGAATTTTATTGCCGCTAACTTTCTGCACCTCCATCGGGTAACCTCGTAAGCGCAGCGCCACATTAGACACGGGAATCATTTCCAAATATTCGATAATCAACCCACTTAACGTTCTTGGCCCATCCGTAGGTAAACTCCATTTGGTGATGCGATTTAAATCACGGATATTAATGGTGGCATCAACTAAATAACTGCCATCTTTTTGTTTTGTGATCAAGCGTTCTGTATCTGCGACATCCATCGCAAACTGCCCAACAATCTCCTCAAGGATATCCTGCATCCTAACCAAACCCTGAATATCGCCATATTCATCAACCACCAAGCCGATTGACTTATTTTCCTGTTGAAAATTTAATAATTGACGATTTAACAAAGTCACCTCAGGTATATAATAAATTTCCTCTGCCAGTGCGAGTAATTTATCCTTATCCAAGTCTCCCTTACGCAACAACACTGCAACCGAACGTAAATTTAGCATCCCCACCACCTGATCGATGTCCTCATGGTAAATCGGCATAAATTCGTAATGCGTTTCAATTATCCGATGAAGAATTTTTTCCCAGGGCTGGGTAATATCGATTCCTTCAATTTCATTTCGAGGAACCATCACATCATCAATGGTTGCTTGTTCTAGCTCTAAAATACGCAATAACATTTGCTGATGCGCTGAAGAAATTTTACCACTCGCTTCTCGCACAACCATACGCAGCTCATCAGCACTTAGCTGCTCAAGCTTATCACCACGCACCCTAATTCGGAAAATAAGCAAAACCCCATTAGCAATGGTATTGATTATCCAAACCAACGGATACAACGCAAACAACAAAGCACGCAACAGAGCTGATGCCGAAAAGGCTACCCGCTGAGGATGCAGTGCAGCAAGTGTTTTGGGAGTCGTTTCAGCAAAAATAAGAATAATAAAGGTAAGTACGACTGTTGAAATAAGTACACCCACATCACCGAAATAATGAACGGCAATCACAGTTGCGATCGCAGAAGCTAAAATATTAGCAAAGGTATTACCAATTAAGATAACCCCCAACAAACGATCTGGCCGCGCCAATAGTCCAACCACTCGTTTTGCAGCGACATTACCTTTGCGTGCCAAATGACGTAGCCGGTAGCGATTTAAAGCCATCATGCCAGTTTCAGAACCTGAAAAAAATGCCGAAATAATGATAAGGACGACCAATAAGATGATGAGGGTTGATATATGTAAGCTTCCGATCATTCTTCCTTTACTACTCCTTAATTATTACAAGAAAATGATACCATGCTTCAAGAAATAAATCCTACCGTTATCAGCTACATAAGTGGCACAAAAATCAGCAGCCGCTGAAGGGTTACCATATTCCATCTAATCCGGTTATAATCGGCAATAATTTACTAACTGGTAATTGGGTATAACAATTGCCACAACCCATGGATTTTACTTGATGTTCAGTAACTTAAGTGACCGCCTTAGCGCTACCGTAAGCAAGCTACGTGGCCTCGGCCGGCTTACCGAAGATAATATTAAAGCTGTAATGCGTGATATTCGCACAGCCTTGCTTGAAGCAGATGTCGCCCTACCCGTTGTTAAGCAATTTATCGATCAAGTCAAAGAAAAAGCCCTAGGCCAAAAGGTCATGGCTAATCTGCGTCCTGGTGATGCCCTGGTTAAAGTGGTTCAAGACGAACTGGTTCATATCCTTGGCGATGAATCCAAAGAAATCAATCTTAAAGCTGAACCACCGGTTGTGATCTTAATGGCAGGTCTGCAAGGTTCGGGTAAAACCACCACCTCAGCAAAGCTCGCGAAATGGCTTAAGGACAACGAAAAAAAATCAGTCATGCTAACCTCAACCGACGTTTATCGCCCTGCTGCCATCGAGCAATTAGCGATATTATGTAAACAAATCGAAGCGGAATATTTCCCCTCAGACGCATCACAAAAACCTGTGAAAATCGCAACAGATGCCTTATCACATGCGAAAAAGAAATTTATGGATGTATTAATCGTCGATACTGCTGGTCGCGGGCATATTGATGACGAGATGATGAAAGAAATCCGTAATATCAGTGAGGCGGTAAACCCCACAGAAACCTTATTGGTTTTAGATAGTATGGCAGGGCAAGATGCCGCGAACGTTGCAAAAACCTTTAATGACACATTGGAATTAACCGGTATTGTGCTCACCAAAACCGATGGTGATGCACGCGGTGGCGCTGCATTATCAATGCGAATGATTACTGAAAAGCCGATAAAATTTATTGGTGTAGGCGAGAAAATTGATGCGCTCGAACAATTCCATCCCGCTCGTGTCGCCTCACGAATTTTGGGTATGGGAGATATTTTAAGTTTAGTTGAAGAAGCTCAGCATAAAGTTGATAAAAAGCAAGCGGACAAAATTGCTAAAAAACTCAAAAAAGGCAAGCGTTTTGACTTTGAAGATTTCCTTTCTCAACTTAAACAAATGCGCAAATTGGGCGGCTTACAATCCTTAATCGGCAAATTGCCAATGGCTGGCAAAATGGCCAAAGGTGCGATGGCAATGCTTGATGATAAAACCTTTGTGCATATGGAAGCAATTATTCTATCCATGACCCCAAAAGAACGTCGATTCCCAGCACTGATTAATGGTTCACGCAAAAAGCGCCTGGCTGGAGGTTCTGGTACTTCGTTACAGGAAGTAAACAAGCTTCTCAAACTGTTCACCCAAATGCAAAAGACCCTGAAGCGTTTTAAGGGTGACAAGATGATGAAAAAAATGAAAGGCCTTGAGGGCAAATTGCCGCCAGGGATGCTAGGTGACCTGCCGCCTAAATAGCACGCCGGGCGTAAGATAGCACGCCGGGCGTGCTTGAAATAAAAGGCTTCCATCTTGGGTAGATTTTTCGTAGAATAGCCCGCTAAGTTAAAGAGAAAGTCTTTTTTAACAACAGAATAAAAATAGAGGTAATGGATGGTAGTTATAAGACTAACCCGAGGTGGTTCTAAAAAAACCCCTTTTTATCACCTAGTTGTGGCAGATAAACGCTGCCCACGTGATGGTCGCTTTATTGAGCGCGTAGGTTATTTTGACCCGATGGCCCGTGGCAACGCCACTCGCTTACAGATTGAAAAAGATCGTATTGCTCATTGGATCGCAGAAGGTGCTCAACCTTCTATGCGTGTTAACAAGTTGGTAAAAGAATTTGAGCTAGCTGTTGCCGCCAATCTTGTAGCAACACCTACTCCAACTAAAGCAGAAATGCGCAGAGAACAAGCAAAAGTTGCACTAGAAGCTGCGGAAAAAGCTAAAAAAGCAGATGCTAAAGAGCAAAAGGCCAAAGCAGATGCAGAACCTAAAGCTGAAGAAACAGCAGCCGCTGAAACCACTCAGGAAAAAGGCAAAGAAGAGGCTAAATAACCTCTTCTGACTCTTTTTTGCTCGACATATGAACGAAACAGTCACTCTTGGAAAGTTTGGTTCCACCCATGGTGTACGTGGCTGGATCAAAGTCTATTCCTATACCGAACCACTCGACAATATATTAAATTACAGCGACTGGATGATCAAAAGCCAGAATCAATCGCAGACGCTTAAAATTACCGACAGCAAGCTACAAAATGATCATTTTTTGGTTAAAATCGACGGCATCAATAGCCCCGAAGAAGCACAAAAACTTACCAATAGCCTGATTGAAATAAAACGTGAAGCCCTGCCTGAACTTGAAGCGGGCGAACACTACTGGGATGACCTTAAAGGCCTTAGCGTTATGGATCTAAACGGCACCCTGCTTGGCACTGTTGACCATGTTTTTGAAACTGGCGCCAATGATATTTTGTTCGTCATCGCAGCTGATGGGCAAGAAAGGCTCATACCCTATATTGACGATGTTGTGAAATCAGTTGATATGTCTAATCGACAAATTACTGTCGACTGGGATAAGGACTTTTAGAGCAATGGCATTCGATATTGGTATCATCAGCCTGTTTCCAGAAATGTTTGACGCCCTTGGCGTTGGCATCGTCGGAAGAGCACAAAAAAAATCACTTTTGGCTTTGCATCATTGGAACCCACGCGAATTCAGTAAAGACGCTCATCACACTGTGGATGATCGGCCCTATGGTGGTGGACCGGGCATGGTCATGTTATTTGAGCCGGCAAAAGCCGCAATTAATGCAGCAAAACAGCAACTTGGCGAAGATTGCTTTGTTATTCACCCAAGCCCTCAAGGCAAGCCATTAACCCAGCAAGACTTGGAAATATTATCAAAAAAACAAAAGCTTATACTATTCTCTAGCCGTTATGAAGGCGTTGATGAACGCCTAATTGAACTCGAAATTGACGCCGAGTACTCCATTGGTGACTATGTGGTCAGTGGTGGTGAAATCCCTTGCATGGTGCTGATAGACGCTCTGACGCGGCTTCTGCCAGGGGCTCTGGGGCACCCTGACTCTGCACTGCAAGACTCCTTTAGTAACGGGCTCTTAGACTACCCGCACTACACTCGACCCAAGGAGATTTCTGGCAAAAAAGTGCCGAAAGTGCTGCAAAGCGGCAATCACCAAGCAATTTCCGAGTGGCGACTAAAAGAAGCCTTAGGAAGGACTTGGCAAAAGCGTCCAGATCTGTTAAAAATACGTACCCTAACCCAGCTAGAGCAAAAGCTATTGGATGAGTTTATAAATGAACATTCGAAACCAGGTGGTAAACAATGAGTAAGATCATACAGGCCCTAGAGGCAGAACAAATGAAGGACAAAACAGTCCCCGATTTTAGAGTCGGTGACACTGTTGTTGTCCAGGTTAAAGTAAAGGAAGGAACCCGCGAACGGCTACAGGCCTTCGAGGGCGTTGTTATTGCTCGCCGCAACCGTGGCCTAAACTCAGCTTTTACAGTACGCAAGATTTCCCATGGCGAAGGTGTTGAACGTGTATTTCAAACCTACAGTGCAATCGTTAGCAGCGTTACCGTTAAACGCCGCGGTGCTGTACGTCGCGCTAAACTTTACTATCTACGTAACCTACGTGGACGTAAAGCTCGAATCAAAGAAAAAATCTGACATATACTCAACTCCGTCATCCCAGCGAAAAACCACTGTCATCACTGCGATTGCTGGGATCTCTTGAGTTAAGCCGCCGAATTAATGAGATTCCTGCCTTCGCAGGAATGACAGAGACTTAGCACTTGATTCAAAAGATTCCTGCATACGCAGGAATGACGAGGCCTAAAATTCACCTGCGATAGTATTTTAAAGAAGAAATTTTTTATAGATATTTCCAGCTAAAATATACTCAGTTGGCTTTGCTAAAGAATTAGCATAAGACACCGATTCTACGAGCTGCAGAGGCATATCTTGATAAAAATGATCTTCATCAATTTTATATCTCAAGTTTTTATATTCTTTATGTAACATGATACACCTCGCTCTGCATATAGTTAATTTTCATCAGATATATGCCGAATTGTAACGTGTTGTAAATGCAATGAAAAATATTTTACGCGATTACACTTTGATTTTAGGATATAATTGATAGGTTCTTCATTTAGCTCAGAAAATAAAAAAGCGCATATAGTTTCAGCGCCTTTTTTTACTTCCTTATACTAATTATAGCAAAGCTTAGATCAAAAACGCAAATAACTGCGAATTGGTTGATTTTAAATAATTTTAAAAAGGTAATAAATTATCTTCTAGCAACCAGCTGATATGTAACTGATTTAAAAACCGGCCAGCTACACCGTCTCTGCAAAATAACTCTGAGTACCCTGCGCTGCAATCGCTTCACCGAGCCGATCTAGTGCAAAGGCATAAGCTGCCATACGCATACTAATCTTCTTCTCCAGCATAAGCTCATACACATTGTTAAATTCACGGCGCATAATTTTATGCAAACGCTCATGCACTTCTTCCAGTGTCCAGTAAAAACCATTGCGGTTTTGCACCCATTCAAAATAACTTACTGTCACCCCACCTGCATTGGCAAGAATATCAGGAACAACGAGGGTGCCCTTTTCCGTCAAAATAGCGTCCGCTTTACTTGTCACTGGACCATTAGCAACTTCGACAATAATTGGGGCACGAATTTCCTCAACGTTATCGACACGAATTTCATTTTCCAGTGCTGCAGGAATTAAAATATCGACGTCTAATCTTAATAATTCCTCATTGGTAATTTGATCCGCTGGAATCAATTCACACACAGAGCCTTCGCAATAAACCGCTTGTACGCGCTGCGATTCGGCTTTACCACGAATTAAACTTGGCACATCGAAGCCTTCTTTGTGATAGATTCCACCCTTAGAATCACTGACTGCAACAATACGATAACCGTCAGCATGCAATAAAGCCGCCACATGCTGTCCTGCATTACCAAACCCTTGCACCGCCACGCGCGTATCTTTAGGGATTAAACTTAAGTGACGTTCTAATTCTTTAATACAATAATAAGCACCCCGACCGGTTGCGTCCTCACGCCCTAAACTTCCACCCAAGGCAATCGGTTTACCGGTAATCACCCCCGGCGAATGACTGCGAACAATCTTGGAGTATTCATCCATCATCCAACCCATAATCATTTGGTTGGTATAAACATCAGGTGCCGGAATATCTTTATGCGGGCCGATAAAATTAACCGCTTGCTCAACATAACCTCGGCTTAAGCGTTCTAACTCCAAGCGAGATAATTTTTTAGGATCAACAATCACACCGCCTTTACCACCGCCAAATGGCAAACCCACTAATGCGCACTTAAGAGTCATCCAAAACGCTAACGCTTTCACCTCATCGAGAGAAACGTTGGGATGGTAGCGAATCCCACCTTTGGTTGGCCCACGTGCATCGTTGTAACGTATCCGAAACCCCTGAAAAATTTGTAAAGAGCCATCGTCCATTCGCACTGGAATCGACATATCTAAGATACTTTGAGGATGTTTCAAGCGCTCAATCGTCTCTTTATCCGCAGTTGAATATTGTGCAGCATGTTCAAGGTGTGATAAAGCATCATTAAAAATGGTTTCTGACATAGCGCAATTACTCCAGCTTGTGAAAATTGAGCTAACTGTAGTAGCAATTGCTTTGCAACGCAATAGGAAATTTTGTACATTATATTTTCATAATTACATAAGCACTTCGTAGTGGCCACGAACGTCTGGCATCACCAAGCAGGTCCACTCGTGAGACAAGATTGGAGGCAAAATCGATGAGATGGCGGAGTGTACACGAACGTACATGAGCAAGTCGAAGAGATTTTGCATTCAATATTGGCCACGAGTGGGCCTGCATATATAAAAAATCAGAGCCTACGACGTCTAGGCATATAATAAGCGAGAACAGCCGCAACCAAACTCGCCACCGGAACCACCAATAACGCCCACTGATAATCTCTGGTGGTATATAGAAGATGACTGGTTGCATGATGACTTAACGCCGCTCGAGTTAAAATATAACCCACTAAGGGTTGCAACACAGGTGCTGTGCCCACTGAAAGTGCATTAACAAAACCAATACTGGTGCCACGCATACAGCTGGGAACAATTTCATTGGCAATACCAAAAGTCAGAACATATGAGCTACAACAAACACCCAGCAAAGTCATCAAAATCGCTGTGAGTGTCAAAGACATACTGGGAATGCCAATAACGATTAGTAATATAAAGGCTGAAGCCAAAGACATGCAGATCAATAGCCAACGTCTACTTTTAATATGAGCGTCTAGCCAACCAATAAGAAGTCCACCTAAGGCAACTCCGATAAAGACCATGTCACCCAACAACGTCGCCGTAATAAGGCCAATATGATGCGAGACTTGAAAGAAGGGAATTCCCCACAGCGCCACAAACACGGTGACAACAGCAAACATAAGTCCTGAATATAAGCCATTGATCCAAGCAAATTTATTACGCACCAAAAAATTTAAATCACGTAATATCGTCTTTGAAAAAGGACGAGTAGCCCTAGAAAGTTTGCCGTGCGGAGTATCGCGTACAATCAACCACAGTGCCAATGACATGACAGCCCCAATAACGGCTGCGCCCATGATGCAATGACGCCAACCAAACTGACCAATAAAATTTGCTAGAAAAAGGCTACCGACTATGGCGCCTAGCATGCCAAACGTTTCGGCAATGGCAGCAAAAATCGTAAAACGCTTAGGCGGGAACCACTTAGCAACCAAATTTAATGAGCTAACAAAAGCGCAAGCTGCACCGGTGCCCATAATCAGTCGCCCAATGGACGCGAGCACCACACCGTCTGCACTTGCAAATAAAAAACAGCCAACTGCAATGCCAAGAGAACCCACGGTGAGCAGACGCCGAGGACCGTATCGATCCACCAACATGCCCGATGGGATCTGCAAAGTCACATAAACATAGTAATACATGCTGGCCAGCAAACCTGCACCAAAAGCAGATAGGGTAAAGCTTTGCATAAGCCCAGTCACAATCTGCGCTGAACTTAACTGCAAGAAAAATTGAAAAAGCACAAAAATAAGTGAGGTAAACCAAACAACTGAGCCATAAGCATAGCGGGTGGGTGGATTTCGGCGCACAGATGCACCGCCACTAGTTGCGGCCACTGCTTGATTTAAAACCGGTTTCTTATCCAGCATCACCATTCACTCACGTTACATCTTAAAACGCCAATATTACTCAAAAATGATCAAAATACAACCGTTAATGAAACATTTTTTTGTAACCACTTACACACACAAATCGCTAATTTGATCGATAGTCAGCAACATACTTTACGCGCCCAGTATCCCCACTTACAATGACAATTTTGTGACAATAAGAGGTACAAATGGCAAATCAAAACTGGGTAGATTTCACCCTGTCTTGCGACCAAGGATCAACCGCTGCGGCCAAAGATGGCGAGCTACTGTGCCCATTAAATTCGTTTGCAGCCCTGGCTGTTGGCGGGGCTGATCAGCTCACCTTTCTGCAAAGCCAGGTGACCTTTGATATCACTGAGATCTCTGATCAAAAGGCAGCTCAAGGCTCGCTATGTGACGCCAAAGGACGCGTCGTTGCCAATTTTGTAGCCTTGGCCTATCAAGACCAAGTGATACTGATAGTGCCACAGGATATGTGTGAGATTGCGCTTAAACACATAAAAAAATATGCCATGTTCTCAAAAGTCAGCATCACTGAGGTGACTGAACAATGGTTCTTCTGCGGCTTCCAAGCTAAGTCGCCGACAACCGATTCTGTGCCCTTTAGACAGACAGATCAAGCGGGCATTATCCAAATCGAATACCCTGGCAAGCCGGGATTTTCGTTATTACTCAGTCAAGATGCTGCTCTGCTGATTCACTATTGCCAAACAGCAAAGCAAAACGGCGCAACTCTGGTAAATGGAAATTGGTGGCAACTGCAAATGATTAACGCCGGACTCGCGGTCGTTCAT
>CAXMUH010000042.1:0-1815 GCA_964196565.1 uncultured Legionellaceae bacterium
CAGAAGGGTTATTAAACGGATTTAGGCTTATTAAACCGAAACTTAATCAATTTAATTAATAGATTATGAATGAAGTATATATCTGCGATGCAATTAGAACCCCAGTGGGTCGCTATGGAGGGGCTCTTTCATCAGTACGGGCAGACGATTTAGCTGCGATTCCATTAAAGGCTTTGATGGATAGAAATCCTGACATGGACTGGACTGCTATTGATGATATCTATATGGGTTGTGCCAATCAAGCAGGAGAAGATAATAGAAATGTTGCCAGGATGTCTTCGTTGCTTGCCGGTTTTTCAGAAACAGTACCGGCTTCTACAGTAAATAGACTTTGTGGCTCCGGCATGGATGCCATTGGTATTGTTGCAAGAGGAATCAAGGCAGGTGAGACTGAGGTAATGATAGCAGGCGGTGTAGAAAGTATGTCTCGCGCTCCATTTGTTATGGGAAAATCAACAACTGCTTTTGCTAGGGACGTTAAAATGTATGACACTTCGATTGGTTGGCGGTTTGTTAATAAGAAGCTCGATGAGCAATATGGCTCTGAAGGCATGATACAAACAGCACAAAATATTGCCACCGATTTCAATATCAGTAGAGAAGATCAGGATGCCTTTGCTCAATGGAGCCAGGAGAAAGCTCATGATGCACAACAAAATGGAGCTCTTGCAAGAGAAATTGTATCAGTAAAGGTTCCTCAACGTAAGAAAGATCCAATTGAAGTATCGCAAGACGAGCATCCTCGACTAACATCATTAGAGAAGCTACGCACCTTAAGATCTATATCAGGTGAAAATGGTAGTATAACAGCAGGAAACGCATCCGGAGTAAATGACGGAGCTGCTGCTTTACTTATCGCTTCTTCAGAGGCAGTAAAAAATTATAATTTAAAGCCTAAAGTGAAGATCCTTGGCATGGCAACAGCGGGAGTACTTCCACGTATAATGGGAATGGGGCCGGTTCATGCAACTCAAAAGGTGCTTGCAAAATTGGGATTAACGCTTGATGAAATGGACATCATAGAGCTCAACGAAGCATTCGCCGCACAATCATTAGGTTGTACACGTGAACTCGGGCTTGAAGATGATGATCCGCGTATTAATCCCTTAGGAGGAGCAATTGCATTGGGTCATCCCTTAGGGATGAGTGGTGCAAGGATTGTTACCAGCGCATTTTACCAGATGCAACATTCAAATGCAAAAAAAGCACTTTGTACAATGTGTATTGGTGTTGGACAAGGTATTGCAATGGTTCTGGAGAAAGTATAGTATAAGACTAAAAGGATGATTAGGTGGCTTTTGTTAAAATTGGAGGCAAAAAAGGAGCCGCTTTAAATGCTTTATCATTTTGGTTTGATAAAACTGACTTTTTAGATAAATAAGCGTTATCAAAACCCGTTAGATCACATAAACATTCCAAAAAACTGATGAGCGCAATTCAAACCACTGTTATAATTTAAATTGTGTTGGACAATGCTTAAATCTTTATAAATTTTTAACGAATCAATTTTTTATATTTCAATCGTTTGGGTATTAGATCTCCGCCTAAACGTTTCTTTTTATTTTCTTCATAATCAGTAAAACTACCTTCAAAGAAATAAACTTGGCTATCGCCTTCAAAAGACAAAATATGTGTACAGACCCTGTCTAAAAACCAACGGTCGTGACTAATAACAACGGCACATCCTGCAAAATTTTCCAACCCTTCTTCTAATGCTCTTAAGGTGTTGATATCTAAGTCATTCGTAGGTTCATCCAGTAGCAAAACATTCCCTTCTTCTTTTAGGGTCATAGCCAAATGTAAGCGGTTACGCTC
>CAXMUH010000043.1:0-16748 GCA_964196565.1 uncultured Legionellaceae bacterium
AAGGTAACTCAATAAATCATTGAAGCCATTCATCTTCTTAAGACTAGCAATTCGAGATTTTCTACTGTTTCTAAAAAACCAGCCCATGCTCACACCCCGCCAATACTTTTAACAGATCTTATATCTGTTTTATTGGGATGACTTTTAGCAAGATAAAAAGGTCTCCAAGCATAACGACTGGCTCGCTTAATTAAAAACCCGAGCTGAGGATCGTATTTAGAGACAATAACTAAAAGGCGATGCAAAACAACGAACAGCATAATCCCTATCAAGCAGCTTGGAAAATGCAGATGGGTTGCTGCCACCAATGGGAAACACAACACACTGTTAAACACCACCAAACGCTTTTCCACGCCCGCTATTAACAAGGGACGAAGCATGGCTTTATTGATCGGCATCATCGTGTTACTCATAATACTGCCCCATTAAATCCTATAAACCCTGTGATAATTTGACCTGCAAAAATAGCGATAGAAACTCCACAAGCTACTTGCACAAAGCGTTTAGCACCGCCTTGCAAATCAGCAAATGCCATCACCAAACCACAAGAAAAAATAGCCATCACTGAAATCGCATAAGCAACGGGTCCTGTTAATGAGTTGACAATACTATTTAAAATCCTTTCCCATGCGTATACCCCCGTTTGTGCTGCAAAGGATGACAACGGCAACAGCAGCAACATTGAGAAAATAATTTTCGGCATCGATACTATTTTTTTCACTTTTGTTCTTCCATGTTATGCATGATAAATTCTTGGGGTTCTCGATCATAACCATCAATACGGATAATTTCAGTTACTCTGCGACCTGAAATAGAGCTAGGATCCAAGTTCAACTGAACAATAACATCAAGCGCCTCACCCATAAGTGAATAAGGCGCATGATGTGTTGCCTCCAGAGAGAGATCGGTTACCCGCTGCAAGGCGGCAATAGCAGAATTTGCATGAATGGTTGCAATGCCACCAGGACAGCCTGTATTCCAGGCTTTAAGCATATCGAGACAAGCACCATCGCGCACTTCACCGACAATTATTCGATCAGGTGAGTTGCGCATAGCAATCCACAACAATCGGCGCATATCGGCATGGTCTGTTGTTACCATTGGTTTGCAATTAGCAACCTTGCATTGCAATTCTGGCACTTGCTCTAATAATAAAACGCGGTGACCCTTCGGCACGACTTCCTTTATTTCATTAAGCAGTGCATTTGTTAGAGTCGTTTTGCCGGTTCCCGGGCCACCGCTAACCAGTATGTTTTTTCTTTCTCTTATTGCTTTGTTTAATAGCTTTGATTGGCATTTTGAAATAATCCCCTGTTCCACATAGTCACTTAAGGTATAAATTTTCTTAGCGCGTTTACGGATGTTAAATGAAACGCCCTCTGTCAGTGGTGGAATCGTTATATTGATTCGCTCACCTTGAAAAGGTAAGCACGTATCTAGGTAAGGTTTTTTAGCATTAAGGTATTGGTTGGAATATTGTGCCAATGCGTGCACAAAGGATAAGGCATCTTGCTCTGATAAATAACCTGCTTCAATTACACCGTGTTTGCGATGAACAGACCAGAGTATTCCATCAGGGTTACGCATGATTTCGGTAACAGCATCGTCTTTTAGTGCTGTCTGTATGGTTTTTTCTAGTTTTTTTTCTAAATAGTCCGGGTTCATTTAACTGATCTTTTTCTTTCAACTAAGATCAGGATAACCCGCAACCTCAATAAAAGCACCACCCCTAGGGGTGGAATTTTATTTTTTATTGAATTAATTTTTCAAGATCAATTGCTCTAATTCGACAATCAATTGTGCTAATCAAAGCACCTGTAATCGTCTGACATCCCAGCTTTTTTAACAGCACCTTACGATGCCATTTAACGGTTTCTGGACTGATATGTAGCTTGCTAGCCGTTTCAGTTAGCGTTTTATCTTTTGCAGCCCAATACAAGCATTGCTTTTCTCTTGCTGATAATGCTCCGTTCATATCAAACCCTCTAGAGTAGGTTTTATGGAGCAACTAAGCGTTGGTAAACATAAAGCTTCACCTCGCATAAATCGATAGCACAGTGCACTATATATTTTCTTAAAGTTTGGATAATTTTCATCATCAATAGAGCCCATAGTTTTCTTTTTCAATTGAAAAGCAGCAACCCTAACCAGAGGGTGAGTCCAGAATTCATTCGTAATACGCTCATTGTTTTGGGCTTCCGCGAAAGCAACATGTGCCCTTGGTAAACCAAAGTCTTCAAAGCGTCGCTCACAATACATGCGGAACTCTTTTACATTAGGTGGCCAAGCCTCGTATTTTTCACGCTCTTCCTGCGTAACAAGCCTAATAACGCGCTTAAAGCCATACTCCAAGTCTTCTCGTTTTAAATCTTTCAATGCCTCCAACCAAACGCCATTATCTTGTTCACCAAAGTTCTTTAAAAATTTATATCCAAAAGCTTTGGTAAGACTGAGCCAAAGCCACGCAATATCTTTATCTGTGATGGTCAATGACACGCCCCTCTCTCTTGAGGAGTTTTTGGTTAGCGCTGAAGACGCGATCGACGGCGGATTGGTTTTTACTGGTGGGATATCGGTTTGACGTTGAGTTGTTCTGTTTAACATTTTTTTTCTCCTTGTGGTATTGCTTGGATCGTAGTAGCCAACCTAAAAATTCCGCATTCCAATCACAGCGCTTTGTTGCCCTGGACTGGTGATAGACAATAAATTTCATTAACTCATCGCAACATTCTGCTGTTGGACAATGATGCTTTTTTGCTTTTTCAGTTACAGCTGTTGAGGGTTGAAAATTTTCTGCGATTAAAGAAATTCCACTATCCGCTAGAGAGAGAGTTATATTATTACCGGATACCGGAGGTGTGGCGGCTTTTGCGGATTTAGTGGTGGCGGATTTTTTCTGACTTTCTTCATTATCTATTGAATTTTCTATATTTTTCCTAGGCGATGTAGTGGCGGTTTGTAGTGGCGGCTTTAAGGCGGCTTTATTTTGATCGCACTTATCTGTTGTTGCTAATGGACACTGCAGAATCAACTTTTTGTAACAAGATCGAAGCTTAATAACACCTGCTTTTTCCAACCCTTTCAGCGCACGCTTAATTTGATCTTTGCTAAAACTTTCGGTTTTATAGCCTTGATGTGGATCGACATAAATCTCTTCCCGCAATGATTGATAGCTGATGCCGCGTTTAATACCTACAATACCAGTGGCATAATCCATGTAGGGTCTAATTCCCATTAGGTAAAGTAGTATTTGCACATGAGGTAAACCTCGTAGTGCCGCTCGCTCCTGGTGATTTACCTTGTAGCTCATAGTTTGCTCAACCTTGACGCACCAATACAGTGTGTTTTATAAAAATTGCTGTGTTACAATGGCTGCGAATTTGCAGCTTTCCCCGGTTAAATAAAACGATACGTTTTATAATGTGGATTGCATTGCACGATACGTGTTTTGTCAACGGTGAAATTAAAGGGTTCGCTTAATCATGAGCATTAAAAAAGAAATCGCCTCCAGAATAACCACATCCAGAAAAAATTTAGGCATCACTATTAAAGAGCTTTCCGCCAGAACGAAAACACTTTCCGCTGGTCGAATAAGCAACTGGGAGCAAGGAACACGCACCCCCGGCCCCACAGAGGCAAAACTACTTGCAACAACCCTAGATGTCGCCGCCTCATACCTATTGGGAATGAGCGATGATCCACGAGGCGAGCTAACGCTAAACGAAAACTCATTACCGAACTGCATCCCAATGCTTTCACACGATGAAATCAAAACCATACAAATTTCAACTGAGAAAGAATCAGTAGCACTATCACCCTTTTCAACAGAGCAAGAAAAATTATTCATGGAAGGTAACCATGAAAAAAAACCTGGGCCAAGAACATTCGCTACAAAAGTTGACGACAACAGCATGTCACCAGAATTTCTACCTAACGATATTGTTATCGCTGACCCAAATCAAAAACCAAAACCAGGAAAATTCGTAATTGCCCAGCTCACATCATCTGATGACATTGTTATACGAAGATACCGAGAAATAACCACTTCAGCTCATAACGAATATGAGCTTATACCACTCAATCCAGACTGGCGGACTCATCGTATTCGTGATAATGATGAGGGGAGGGTTTTAGCGACGATCATAGAGCATCGCCGTTATTGGTAATCACTGCCTTTATGTAAACGGCCTATTAAGTACGTGTAGTTATAAATCGGTTACTTACAAAACCAAAATTGCTCACAAATAATGCGCAGCCATCAACCCATCTAAGGATAGACTTTATGAATTGCTGGATATGTGAAAAAATAGCTGATTCGAGAGAACACAAAACGAAAGCAACCATACTAAAAAAATATATGTTCGACGATAAAAAAAATTCACGAATAAAAATTACTTACTTGGATCCTGATAAAAGAGAAACCGAAAAGGTAAGAACAGTAGCAGCTCCGTCATCAAATTTAATGAAGTATCATCTTAATTTATGCACTGACTGTAATAACACAAGGTCTCAGCCGTGGGATAATGAATACGAAAATTTTTTTACTTTTATTATTGAAAATGAAGTTAGAATAAAGAAGGAAATGTCTATTTCTCTCGATAAAGATATAGACCCCAAGGTGTTGTTCAAATATTTCCTGAAATCTTTTGGGTGCTATATTGACAGCACAAAGTATGACAAAAAAAACCCAAGCATTGCCGTTCCCACTGTAATCAAAGATTCCTTGCTTAATGATATTCAATGCGAGGAATCACTAATAACAGTTTTTGCGGTAGACACTAGTCAAATCCATAGTTCTCTTAAAGAAATGAATATCATATGTAAGATGAATTTAGAAAAAATATGCAAAAATGGCATGGATATCTATTGTTATGAAGAATCATTTAACTGGCTTTCAATATACTATTATTATTTTCAAGATAAACATAAGCTTCGCAATCTAATTAAAAGTCATCCCGCCACGTGGTTTGGCAAAGGGGAAAAAATAAAATTATTAAATAAAAAAGAGTGGTCGACCTTCGCTGAATCTTACATCAAAAAGAGAGACTGGCGAGAAGCTAAGTCTTAATTTTTCTTGCTACCGTACACAAAATCTGTATGCGCTCAGCAAACTACATGTACTTAACCGAGCACATACAAATACCAAGAAATAACCACTTCAGCTCGTAATGACTATGAGCTTATACCACTCAATCCAGATTGGCGAACTCATCGTATTAGTGATGATGAGGGGAAGGTTTTAGCGACGATCATAGAGCATCGGCGTTATTGGTAGTAGCAACAACGCTTATTCAATTAAATTCACTAACACACCAAGCCTTATCTTGCTGCTATTTCAAAGTCTTGGCGTATCTCTGTTATGGTTTTATCACCTTTAACCGCCACCAAGGCAACGTGAAATTTAAAGCTTGAGCTGTGTTTCTTACGTCTCGTATGCATTTTCTATACAGTTACAGGAGCAGCATACTCTCTTAACTTATCAATTTCAGCGGTCTAAAAATTGAGGGGTATTATAGTACTATAATATGTTGGAGCAGGCTTATTGTTTAAGATAGTGCAGTAAAAGTGCTGCTTGATTTTGACTCAAAGTTGATTGTTGGATTTCGTAAAGGTGAGAGTATGTTGATACCAACAAAATGTAAAGTAATGAAGTCCATTTACACTATCCACGGAAAGTATAGTGATGAACTCTTCAATGCTTTCAGATTTTGTGCTCTATCGGTAAATTTAATAGATCATTCTACAAAGAAGGATTATGATCTCTCAAGACTAACAAGGATCAATGATGCAAGGTGCAGTGATGATTTTGATCAAGTATCACACTCCACCAATAAAAAAGAATATAAATATTATGTGATTGGTGGCCTCATTGCTAGTATTATAGAGGCATTTTGTTATTTTATAGATGAAACACTGGCGATTATGAAAAAAAAATTCCCAAACTCATTTATGAAATATTGCAAACCAAAGAACAATACTGTTGATTGTAAGCTTAATATATTAATGAAGTTAATTGAAGATTTATACTCTGAAAAATGTCCATTACTTGAAATAACCAAATCTGAAATTGATGCTATTATTTCAATCAGGAAAGCTAGAAACATTTTTATTCATAATAACGGTATTGTTAATGAAAAAGGACGCCAGAATAGAGGAAAACTAATTGTTGAATGGTTCGATGTAAAAGATTTCGTGTGGAGCAAGTATAGTAAAGAATTTAAAATAAATGAAAAAATAGCTTTAACTGAGCGCGAAGCGTTTAAGATCGGTTATTTTTTTTATGGTTTATCATCAACATTAATAGGCAATTTAAGACTTTTGTTTGATTATGACTATCCTTATGATACAAAGATTTATTTCAAAGCCCAGGGCAGCAATACCTCATAGTCCTCTAGATAACGGCAATTAGGTAGCTTAGTAAAATAAGCGGTGGTTGAAGTACACGCAGTTAAATTACCGCTCACAAAAAAGCCCGCCTACTGGTCAACCTGTATTAGCTACTATATAAAACTTATCTTGTAAATTCAATAAAACTGCTTTTTCATAAGCAACACCCTTGATGCTACCCCTCTATAAAAATACAAAAACATTCCAACAAAATAGAAGAAGCTCGCTTATCAAGCTTCCCCACGCCATTTTCTACTCTCGCAAGATCAGAGGGCGAAACATCCAGCATATCCGCCAACCCTTCATGGGTTAGCCGTGTATTAAAAAGCAAAAATTCAACAAGCGCTTTTTGTTTTTTCTCACTTACAGCCAACGACAAATTATTATTATTCATTTTAAGCGCTCTCCTCGCTACCTTAAACTTAATCACAAAGCCTAACGAAACTATACAGGAGCGCGCAGAAAGCGGTATCCCCATTTTTGGTGATTTTTGGGGAAATATTATTATTAACTCAAGATACCCAAATCTATCGCCCTAGAAATGCAGTGCGTCATATTTTTACAGCCCATTTTTTTTCTAGCTGCTTTCCCACGCGACACAACTGCTTCCTCGGAAATATTCAATATGACAGCAATTTCTTTTGTTTGCTTACCTTGCCGATACAGCACCAGACATTTGATCTCTCGGGACGTCAAAGAAACATCCTTGACACCCAGCTCTCGCTTAATCACTTTGCTTCGATACTCAGGCTCCAGAAAAATACGCTTTGTATCATAGCCCGGGCAAGTTGATTTTATCTCCTCATCCATTTCAACAATAAATTTTAGAATAAAATCTTCAAATTGATCTCGCACACGAAAATACAAATTCCCTGGATCATTAATCCGCTCATTATGGTACGACTCAATAACGAAATCACACACCTCACTTTCGCGAACCATTGCAAAAGAGGTATACAGACTATAGCGCAATTCCATAACTTCTCTTATCAGTAATTGCGTATCATCACGCTGCAATTCGTTCTGAACAAAAAATTCTTTACCGCGGTATACAGACACCTCATGATCAAGATCTCCTCGATAAAAACCCTCGGTAAGATAAGGAATTGCCCACAAATATAGGCTTGATAAATAGTAACGCTCACCATTTTTGAAGCACATAGTAATAGAGAAATTTGAAATTTCTTTTGGGCAACCTAACGTGCTTCTTAAATGGTCGATTCTTTCTCGAAAGCGTATAGAATGTGACAGCTCCGTGAAATCATCCAAATTGACACAGACTTCTCCTTTTTCATTAACACTATGCGTCATAATCCCTTTAAAAACTCCATAATATGCTTATTAATAACTTCTGGCTGCTCCATTGGCGCCGCATGACCGCAACAATCAATAGTTTTTAGCTCAGCCTTTAAGATATTTTTTGCCAAATGTTCAGAGCGCTCTGGAGGCATCACTTCATCATTTTGGCTTGCCAGGATAAGCGTGGGGCATTGTATTTTATTTAACAATGAAGACTGCTCAGGCTTGGTAATAATGGCATTTAACTGCTTCAAATAATTCATCGAGCCAACTTGCTTTGCCATTTTTTTCAGCTTATCTATGATAATTTCCTGTTTATTTTTTTCATAAACAGAATCCTGGAAAATGACTTGAAGCAGCCTCTGAAAATATTTTTTTTTAATTAATTCAATGAGACGAAGGCGCTCTTTCACACCTTTGTCTGGAACAGCTCTAGCTGAAGAGTTGATCAACACCAAACCTTTGATTCGCTCAGGAATTAGATCGAATAAATTCAATGCAACATAACCCCCCATTGAAAAAGCAATCAAAACAAATTCTTCTGGTGATTGCTGCGCGAAATCTCGAGACATTGCTGAAATGGAGTCAAGCCCACTTGGCGTCACATGCGTTATTTTTGCATTATGCTTTAACGTTAATTCTTGCTGATTCCAGAATTCTGGCGTTGCTAAAGCACCTGAAATAAAGACTAAATGTTGATGCATGACAATATCCCTAGTAATATGACGTCACTGATTTTACCGTGTACTTTTTTATGAAACATTCTATAAAACTCCGCCTTGCTACTGTGCTTGGGACAACACTACAATGGTACGATTTTTCCATTTTTGGATTCCTCACGCCCATTATAGCTGCAACCTTTTTCCCTAACACCAATCATATCGCCGCCATCCTGAATACATTTGCTATTTTTGCTGTTGGGTTTGCGTTAGCACCCCTGGGGTCACTATTTTTCGGCTTTCTTGGTGATCGCTACGGACGAAAAACTACTCTTATTTCAACAATTATAATGATGAGTATACCAACTGGCCTTATTGCAATATTACCCTCTTATCAAACGATAGGAATTCTCGCCCCCATCATACTCACGACTTTAAGAATTATCCAGGGATTTGTTGCAAGCTCTGAGTTTACTAGCTCTGCTGTTTTTCTCGTTGAGCACGCGCCTATTAATAGAAAAAATTTTTTTGGTAGCCTAACTAGCACAGCCTATAGTAGCGGACTTATCTTGGGAGCCATAATCACCACGATAGTGACAAAGCCTTTTATGCCTGCTTGGAGCTGGCGCCTTACCTTTGCACTTGCCTTTGTGGGCTGTTTACTTGTCTTATTTTTACGCCACCACCTTCAAGAAACTGCCCAATTCCAGAATATTAAACATTTAGACAATAAGGGCTTACCATTATTTAAAGCAATTAAGAAGTCACCAAAAAAAATGATCGCTATTATGGGATTTGGCTGGCTAACAGGCATTATCACCTTCGGCACTTATGTTTACATGCCAACTTATCTTCATATTTACTGCCACTTGAACTTAAGCCGCGCCATCTTGCTCGTTACAATTGCATTGGTGGTGGATGCAAGCCTTGAGCCACTTATCGCCTTAGCCGCTGATATAATTGGCCCACGCAAAATAATTATTACTGGGCTAGTGGGAATTATACTTTTCTCAATACCTATTTTTCAGGGATTAAACTCAACCAACCTCACTCTAATAACACTCTCACTAGTAGGGCTGTCTCTGCTTATTGCTATCACCTATGCACCCTTAAACACTTATATGGTCATGCTATTTCCACCCGAGTATCGCTGTAGTGGATTTAGCTTTGCGTTTAATCTAAGCATTTCTATTTTCGGCGGTACCACCCCACTTATTCTAACCTGGCTTATCGAGCACACAAAAAACACACTGTCCCCATCCGTCTACTATATCTTTGGTGGCATCATCGCCCTGATTTCTCTCTCTCTTCCTACCAGAATAAAAAGATCAGCCCTAAAAACACAACACTAATAAAACGAATCGTTTGATCTTGAGCACGATAAGGTGTATTGTTTCCTGAGATAAATACGGAGAGTGTCTTTAATGCTGGGGAAACACATTCAACAGTCATCCCATATGACTTTCAACCTCCATCAAGCTGCAAAATTTCTTGGTATCAATAAAGAAACCGCTCGCCGCCGCGCCGTTACTGGCCAATTACCTGCTGCCAAAGTGGGTCGCTCCTGGGTATTTTTACAAGAAGACCTTGTGACTTATGTTCGATCACTTTATTCTACAAAGGCATCGCAGGGTGTCAGCCAGAGGAGAAAAACATGGCACTCTACAAAAGAAATAAATTCTATTGGATTGATATCACCCACAATGGAGCAAGAATACAACGTAGCACTGGGACTAGTGACAAAATAGCTGCCCAAGAACTGCATGATAAAATCAAGGCTGATTTGTGGCGTCAATCCCAACTTAACGAAAAACCAAAGAGAATGTGGATGGAAGCAGCACTAAGATGGATTAAAGAGTCATCACACAAGCGCAGCCTGCGTGATGACAAGATGCACCTACGCTGGATCAACCCACACTTTAAGTGCTTATCACTTGACGCCATTGATCGGGACTTAATTCAGCACGTCGCGAACCTTAAAATGTCAGAAGGTGTAACAACATCTACAACAAACCGAATGCTAGCATTAATTCGAGCACTACTAAACAAAGCTGCCAACGAGTGGGACTGGCTTGACAAAGTGCCCAAAATTAAATTGCAACATGAAGATAACCGTAGAATTCGCTGGCTAACACAAGATGAATCAATCAAATTAATTTCAGAATTACCTGATCATCTTGCCGATATGGCCACCTTCACTTTGGCAACCGGCTTGCGACAAAGCAATGTGAAAAACCTTCAATGGAAAAACATTGATTTAGAGCGAGAGCATGCATGGATACACCCTGATCAAGCGAAAGGTAAAAAAGCCATTGCGATTCCTCTCAACGAAACCGCAATGACCATCTTACGCAAACGCTTACTATCGAACTATCCTTATGTGTTTACTTATAAGGGTAAGCCAGTTATTCAAGTCAGCACAAAAGCTTGGTACAAAGCTTTAAAGCGAGCAAACATTAAAGACTTCCGCTGGCATGACTTACGTCATACTTGGGCAAGCTGGCATGTACAGAGTGGAACAAGCCTACAAGTACTTCAACAGCTTGGTGGTTGGTCGGATTTTAAAATAGTCTTACGCTATGCGCACCTCTCAAGTCACCATCTTCGAGAGGCTGCAAATCGAATTCACGTTACAAAATCCCTACAATCAAATGAAGCGGAACCTTAATGAACAGCAGGAGATCTAGTAACACGGTGTTTCATAATGAGTTTTTGGTGCCGATGCGCGGATTCGAACCGCAGACCTACTGATTACGAATCAGTTGCTCTACCACCTGAGCTACATCGGCATTTTGTTTATCGCTGTCTCGGCCAGATTAAACTACATCCTGATCAGTCTACCGGCTAATCTTAAAAACTGCTCATCATATCTGGTATGGCAACACTTGGCAATTCCATGATATAAAACGGAACACTTTGTTATATAAATTTGCTTTTGGTCAAAATTCAGGGTTGTTTCAAGTCATTTTTGGTCGATAATCAGGGATAAATGGCACTCGCTTCTCACAAAGATCAATCTCAGAACCACGGTATTGCGCCCCCAGCAGCATCACCGATACAATAACAATCAATCTTCACCTAAGGATTTTACCATGCAAACTCACGATGGATTTAGCTTACTGGAATTGATGATTGTTATTGCTATTATCGGTATATTAATTGCAATTGCCATTCCATCGTATCAAGTCTATACACGTCGCGCGCATTATACTGAGGTGATTGAAGCGGCTATTCCATATCGTATTGGCATTGAAGAATGCTTTGAAATCACCGGGACGCTGGATGAATGCGTCGCCGGGAAAAATGGCGTGCCGGCCGCCATTGACTCCGGAGAAGGCCATGGCTTAATCGACGCCGTTCAGGTTGCCGATGCTGGGGAAATAATTATTACCCCAATCAGTAAGTATGGTATTAAAACCCAAGACACTTACACCCTAACCCCAATAATTCATAAAGAACAATTAATCTGGCACAGCGGCGGTGGCGCTGTTGCTTCAGGCTATGCTAACTAAGCGTTAATCATGCCATTATTAAACTCAACATTAAGTTACCGATACGATCAGCCTGAAAATTACTTAGGCGTATCAGAAAATAATACTTTATTGGTGGCCGACTTTGTGCAACAAACCATTGCTGATGCCATTGCACAACATGCCTCCGACATTCATTTCGAACCTCGGCGCACAGATATGCGTGTGCGTTTTCGCATCGATGGAATTTTACATGATATTTGTCACCCACCCAAAAATATCTCAGCAGCTCTTTGCAGCCACTTAAAAGTCTGTGCTGAACTTGATATTGCTGAAAAACGCCTGCCACAAGATGGGCGCCTATTAATCACACTGGCTAATCGTGTACGCCACGACTGTCGGATTTCGAGTTGCCCCACTCTGTATGGGGAAAAAATCGTATTGCGACTTTTGCAAACCGATAACGATTTACTGACCATCAATCAACTGGGAATGTCAGAAATCGAACAACAAATTTTATTACATGCCATTCAAAAACCTCAGGGACTTATTATTATCACCGGTCCCACCGGATGCGGTAAAACCACAACGCTGTATGCAGCACTTAATTTTTTAAATTCTATTCAACGTAATATCAACACCATCGAAGACCCCATTGAAATCACTCTAGATGGCATTAATCAATTAAATGTAAATCATAAAATTGGTTTTGATTTTAAACGTGCGCTTAAAGCCATATTGCGCCAAGACCCCGATGTGATTATGGTCGGTGAAATTCGCGATCTTGAAACCGCCAATATGGCTATTTATGCAGCTCAAACGGGTCATTTGGTATTAACCACGCTCCATACCAATAGCGCTATAGAAACACTTAACCGACTATCGCAAATGGGCATTAGCGCACTTAATTTAACTGAGTCACTCACTTTAATCATTGCACAGCGACTGGTGCGCACTCGATGTCAATCCTGTTATAGCAATAAAACCAGTAGCTGCCATTTGTGCCAACAAGGCTATCATGGTCGCTGTGGTATCTTTGAAATGCTTAACATGACCCGTGAAATAAAATCACTATTATGGCAACAACTGCCGCCGCATCAAATTATCAAAAAATGCAAACTAACCACCTTAAAACAAGCCGGCATAAATTGCGTCAAACAAGGCCTCACCACCGATGATGAAATCAAACGCGTGATCGGTTAATGGCATACTACAATTGGAAAGGCATTTACCCCAATGGGCAATTAGCAAAAGGGCAGTTAAAAGCAAATGATCGCCGCGAAGTCATTAATAAAATTCACGACAACCATATCACCCCTTTTTATATAAAGCGGATTTTTTTTACTTTTAGCACTATCCCCACAATTTATATTTTATCATTTATTCGCGAACTTGCTTTATTATTACAGACAAATGTTCCTCTGACTCAAGCCTTGAGCGTGCTTTCACAGTCCGAAAAAAATCTCAGTTTAAAGGATATTATTACCCAAATAAATAAAGCCATTATCAGTGGCAGCAGCCTCTATCATGCACTGACCCAATTTCCGCTTGTTTTTTCCAGACAGATGCTGGCGTTTATTCAAAGCGGTGAAAACACCGCTAGACTCAGCCAATCTTTAATAAAACTCAGCCAGCTACTCGAATCTCAACAAAAAATAAAAAACCAACTGAAAAAAGCACTGAGTTATCCGTTGTTTTTATTGATTTGCACCTTACTAATAAGCATTGGTATTATGTTTTACATTATCCCCAAATATCAAAGTTTTTTTAATGAACTCGGCGGACGCTTACCAAAACTAACCGTCGTCTTATTAAATTTAACCCTGTGGCTACAGCAGCATATTTTTATTCTTGGCTTCACTTTAATGCTGACAATAATCATATTGGTGATAATATTCCAACAGCCAAAAGCAAAATTGGCTTGCCATCAACTGATGCTAAAACTACCAGTTACAAAATCTTTAGCTCTACTCTATGCGATTAGCCAATGGAGTTATCTGTTATCCATGTCCGCACAAACGGGCATTCCATTGCTGGGGGCCCTTGCCCTTGCCAACAAAACCATCACTAATAAAGCCATTAGCATTAAATTAAATCAAATACTGCCATCATTACAATCAGGTGAAACTTTACACACATGCTTAGCCAAAACAAAATTATTTCCTCAAATTACATTAAAAATGATACTAATTGGTGAAACCACTGGGACATTAGGGCATGTTTTTAGTACAATTGCTGAGGACTATCAATCGAGATTAACCGAGTATTTATCGTCGCTTGTTAAGCGGGCTGAACCGATGATCATGCTGGTAATAGCCGCATTGACCGGACTGCTGATTACAGCGCTTTATTTACCCATGATCAATCTCGGCCTAAACGTATAACGCAAGGTTGCATAAAGTGATTACGACAATACAATCCAATATTTTTATCGCCTATATAATTATTGCTATTTTTGGGCTCATTGTTGGCAGCTTTTTAACAGTGGTTATTTCTCGCTACCCCACCATGCTGCAACAACAGTGGCAAGATGAATGCAGAGAATTTTTAAACCTGAAAGAAGATGAGCCGCCCACCAAGGTATCACTGGCACTACCCGGTTCATTTTGCCCAATGTGTAAAACCCCGATTAAGTTTTATCACAATATTCCTGTGCTCAGCTATCTATGGCTCAGAGGCAAGTGTGCACACTGCAAGCGGCATATTTCGGCACTGTACCCATCGATTGAACTCCTGACCGCCATCACTTCACTCGTTGTTTTCTGGCGTTTTGGGCTCACAGACGAAATGCTGGCAGCGCTTTTTTTAACCTACATGTTAATCGCACTCACCTTTATCGATTTCAAACACCAAATTCTGCCCGACACCATGACACTGTCGGCACTGTGGATTGGCTTATTATTTAATACCATGGGGTTATACACCCAATTAGTGAATGCGGTTTGGGGCGCTGTTATCGGTTACCTTTTGTTATGGATCTCTGCCTGGATTTTCCTAAAGCTGCGCAAAAAGCAAGGCATGGGAAATGGGGATTTTAAAATGATGGCAATGGTCGGCGCATGGCTTGGATTAAATATGATGATAAATACGCTGCTCATCGCAGTCATTGTAGGCGCACTGACCAGCGTGGTGCTGATCTTTTTCAAAAAAATCTCCTGGCAACGTGCTGTTCCCTTCGGCCCATTTATTGCACTCGCTGCCTGGATTACCCTACTTTGCGGGCCTTTTATCATTCAATGGATACAATAATGCTAAAAATTGGCTTAACTGGGGGCATTGGAAGCGGCAAATCAACCGTTGCTGATTTATTCAGCCACCATGGTGCTACAATTATTGATGCTGATCAAATCTCACACTCATTGACAGAACCAGGCAATGAATGCTTTCAAAAAATTATTGAACACTTTGGCAAAAAGTATATTCGCCAAGATGGTAGACTCAATCGTGCACTATTACGCGAAATTATTTTTTCCGATAAGTCCGAACGCCAATGGTTAGAGCAACTGCTACACCCAAAAATTCGCGAACAAATGCTGGATGTGATGCTAAGCATCGACGCGCTTTATTGTATTGCCGTAGTACCATTATTAGTGGAATCCAACTTACTCAAGCTTTTTGATCGCATACTGGTTGTTGATACCACGGAAGAACTACAACTGCAACGCAGCGACGCTCGAGACAGTTCCAGCCGATCTAAAATAAAGCAAATCATTCATTCCCAATGCACACCCGAAGCCCGCCTTAACGCTGCTGACGACGTAATCTCCAATAATGGAAGCCTGGAAGATTTAAAAAAACAAGTGGACAAATTAGATCGGCTATACCGCAATTATACCCAACGCGGATGAATTCTAGGCTTCGTCATTCCTGCGAGGCTGCCGTCATTCCGGCGTATGCAGGAATCTCACCACATTGGCGTTTAATTTCAAAAGATCCCTGCATACGCAGTGATGACGGCGCCCCGTGTTAAGCCGGAATCTCCATAAAAACCGTCATTCCGGCGTATGCCGGAATCTCACTACATTGGCGTTTAATTTCAAAAGATCCCAGCTTTCGCTGGGATGACCGGCGGGCGTTAAAAAGTGATTGAAAAACAGCGAGTTACCGTCATAAGATCTCATAATATAAATCGTTCCATTCAGGATTCAATCTTTCAATTAACTCAATTTTCCATTGCCTCTTCCAGGATTTGATTTGTTTTTCTCTAGTGATAGCTGCATACATATTTTCATGCAGTTCAAAATAGACTAATTGGTGAAGATTGTATTTCTTGCTAAACCCGCTAGCAAATTTATTTTTATGTTGGTAAATCCGTTGTATTAAGTTTGATGTAACACCAAGGTAAAGTGTGCCAGCTGGTTTGTTGGTGATGATATAAATTACCGGTTTTTTTCATGCATTACGACAACATCCTGAGATTCCGGCATACGCCGGAATGACGGCCGGTTTTTTTTCATGCATTACGACAACATCCTGAGATTCCGGCATACGCCGGAATGACGGCTGGTTTTTTTTCATGCATTGCGCCAACATCCTGAGATCCCAGCTTTCGCTGGGATGACGGTAGATTCCTGCTTCCGCAGGAATGACGGTAGATTCCGGCATACGCAGGAATGACGGCATTGTGTGCCATTATGAGCAAACCATTAACAACTAGCAATACAGTATTGACGACAGGCCCTAGAGTTGACTCTCATTACATTAAGTCTAAATACATTTGGTAAAACAGAAACCGCCTCGGATGAGGCGGTTTTTAGAAGTTGAAATCTTTTTAAGGTATAATAATAGTACCAGCACCAATGGTTAAGTTTCCTGCCACTAGAACACCACCAGTAGTACCATTAGTGTTAAGTGAGGCAATGCCTGCAGCCGTTATCGCTACTGGACGATCAGTGTATATAGTGTTCACACCACTTGTTACAATCGCGAGGCC
>CAXMUH010000044.1:0-10089 GCA_964196565.1 uncultured Legionellaceae bacterium
TACAATTGCCTCTCAAGCGCAAGTGATGGCAACAACGCAGAACACTCAAAATAAATTTAAGGTCGTAGAGTCACCGTCATCATTGATTAATGCTTTATTGCTTGCAAAACAGCAACACAAACCTGCTGTTGTTGATTTTTCAGCGGCCTGGTGTCCTGATTGTCAGTATATGTTGCATCACACGTTTACTAACCCAGAGGTGATAAAAGCGCTTTCTAAATTTGTGCTGATTAGAGCTGATATCACCAAAAGTAACTCTAAAACACGCCAAATGATGAAGCAATTTAAAATTATTGGCCCACCAGAAATGTTCTTCTATGATTCAAATGGAAAAATGCTGGCTTATCCACGCATCGTGGGACTGACTAAGGCCGATTCGCTTTTGAAACAGATGGCAGTGCTTTGAAACTCGGTGCCCGTCGTCCCGTGGCTTGACCACGGGATCTAGAAAAATCGGTGCCTGTCGTCTCGTTGCTTGACCACAGGCACCAAGTTTCAAAACGCTTCGGGTATATAATCGCTAGGGGTGGTAGTGATTACTGGGATCGTGATCGTCGTCACTACTACACCAACCTTCATCACTAAACCTACTTTCATCAGTCACTGCTCGTCGACGCTCCATCATATCTCGAAGGAGAGTGCCGAGAAGACCAGCTGGGCGGGGAGCGACGTATTTTTCTGGGGTAACATGCTTTAAACGAGCTTTTCCATCGAAGTTTTCAATTTCAACAAGTAATCTAGGTACTGCGTAATCAACGATAAGTTCGATTATTTCAATTGGTAGAAAGGGCAATGCACTGTAGAGTGCTTTTTTCATATTATAGGCTCGCATATCAAAGAGTGTTCCTCTGTGCACTTCGGTTTGCTGGCTAGTTTTTGATGGTGAGCTACTTGAGCTTTGTGTTTCATCTGGTCGCACGGTTGTTCCCGTTTTGTATGTGATCTGTGTGTCGTTAAGTATTTGGATATTACACTAGAACCCAGTCTTTCTAAAGGGCTTGTTATTCAGCGTTTTTTAACAGGATTAAAGCCCGATGTTTTATCCTTTGGCCCTGGGTGCTGGAATATCTTCCTGAACATGAGTAGTCGCTCGTGTTTGAAATAAACATGCGCGAAGGTAACTGTCTTGAAGTTTATCCGTTAAGTTCTGGGAATGTTCAAAAGAATTTGTGGATTTGCAATCAGTAAGTCTAGATGCTTCAATTAGCTTATAAAGCGTAATTTCAACAGCCTGAGCGAATCTTTTGTCGAGGCTGTTTATCTTGCTTTGCATCATGTCTTGAGGGGCGCCCTGTTCCAATAGCTTCTCATAGAGAATAACTAAATGATCTACCTTAACTTTTAATTCAAGTAAGGAAACATGGTTATTTTTAGGAATGCCAGCAGCAAACGTTTTTAATTTATTATAATTTAGATGTGCAAGCCTTATTGGTTGTGGATCCAATTCATACGCTAGTTTAAGAGGCAAATGGTTATCAATAGAAACGATGCCATCTTGGTCGTAAACATAAGTAGTTTCAACTTTATAACACGCAGGTTGTTGTAAAAAATTGTTAAGTTCAGCTTGTGGGATTGTTTTATTCCGATATCTTTGTTGCAAGATTGACTGTGCAGTGACTAGTTCTAAGAACTCATTGTCGTTTCTATGGATTAAAATAAAAGAAGTTACTTTTAATGTTAAGTGGCCACCATCATTAGAAAGCTGCCCGCTTTTTGGAAATATGCTTGTTGGATGTATTAACTGCTTTTTAACATTAAGAACAAATAAAGGCGAAAGAATGCTTTGGTTCCAATTCTGCAAGAAAGGGTTTAATTCAGTTTTTTTGTCTTTTGGTATTGCCGTTAAGGGTTTGCCATTAAAAGTCAGCTCCCCTCTCGAAGCGTCATTATTAAATTTAGCTTCGGCTTTTGAATCCAGCGTTGGTGCTCTTTCAAAGGTTGAGTTGACTTTATCTTGAACGCCTGACTTTTCTACAGGTATTCCATTGATTTTCAGGATGATATCTTTACTGTCGCTTGGCCCCGGCATGTTTAGCACCTTAAATTATCTTTAATATGGTAGACATTTTATCACTTCAATATTAAAGAAAAATTAAGGTGAGAGATTATTTATCAACCTTCTTCGGAAATATACGCCAAGCTGCGTGGATCTTGCGGTGCCGTAAAAAACCCTTGAGTATTTTGATACTCAATGATTTGTCCTTGGCACATATAAGTGTTTCCATTTGAGTGGTTTTTTGCTATTTTTATATTGCTTAGCCATATGTAACACATCCTGTTGTCTAGCCAGGTTGGCACTTTTAGTATTCCGCCCTACTTTTGCAGCAGCGCCGGCATGAGTCATTAAAATAAAACTTTATCGAATAACAAGGAGTTTTCTATGTATCAAAAACGTTTCTTATTCTTTTCCACTGTACTGTCAGTATTATTAACGCAAGCAATTTATGCTGATGTAACTCGAGGCGTGCTTTATCGTTGTCCGAATATTAATGAAATTACCTATACAGCGAGCGGTAAACCGCAGGCGGATACTTTTATTCATGGTGTTGCTGCACATTGGGTGGATAGTAGTATTCCGACAAGCTATGATAAAAAGGCAATTAAGTTTGGGCCGAACCAACCCATTATAATTTATCGAGGACTAAATGAAATATAAACTTAAATTATTTATTATTCTATCAACAATATCTGGATTTTCTTTTGCAAGTCCAAATATAAGTTCTAGTAATGTAACTTTACAATTTAATCTTCATCAACCTGCTATTAGCATAATTGACCATGGTGTTTCTAAGAGTGTAGACCCAAATTTATTTATACCCAAGTTCACTATGAGCTGTGTATCCGAAAATCAAAAGACTACTTTTCAACGTAATTTTTCGGGTAATTCAACACATCAACTGTCTACCATTCCAATATTGGGTGATTCTAAATCAGCGACTTGCACTATCACAACTCCGTTAAATATACCTAGCGACAGGATTACTGTATTTAAAGTAATATCAGAAAATAATATGCTGATATTAGGTCAGCCAACGTCGCTAAGATTGACATATAATATGGCATTTGTGTTCAGAAATACACGTATCGCATACTGTACAGCTCACACTGATTTTGCAACTAGTTTAAATAGAGCGAGCAATACGATCACTATTGATTCTAGTATTAATGACACAACCTGTCACATATTGAGAAATTGCTTTGATTGTGATAAACCACTCCGATGATATGGCCCCGTTTAACCTACTGAACGGCGTCATACGCTCACATAACAAGGAGTTTTCTATGTATCAAAAACGTTTCTTATTCTTTTCCACTGTATTGTCAGTATTATTAACGCAAGCAATTTATGCTGATGTAACTCGAGTGGTGCTTTATCGATGCCCGAATATTAATGAAATTACCTATACAGCAAATGGTAAACCGCAAGCGGATACTTTTATTCATGGTGTTGCTGTGCGCCGAAAAATTTCTCAATCGCAGGCTTAGGCCAGGTAGGCTTTAATATTAAATTAACTTGAGCGGTATATTCGGATCCGGACTACTTTGTTTCTCTTATATTTGAGGTAATGTAGCCACAGTAGCCACAGGAAGATTTCCTTCAGGGTTTTCAACCTCAGCCTTTAGAAATTCTTCAAAGGCCCTACCAGCTAATTTTCTAATTCCTGTAGCATCGCCCTTTTGTAAATCGACATAGCATCCTAATGAGCAACAAACTGCTACTGCAGCACCAATACACAAAGGCATAACAGCTGAGAATTGGTCGTTCGGCGAACATGCGGCAGCAGATATTGCCAGGAGTACTGCAATTATAAAACAGGAATAGGTGCAATACTGTTGCCCAATCTGTACGCGCTGATATATTTGAACGGCGATTTCTTTTTGTTCTTTGGTCTTGTACTCATCAGCTAGAATAGCAACAACCCCACTCAACTCATCCAATTCCTTTAATGCGAATTTCGTTGTGAAGTAGCCTTCTGACTTGATCAGGCTAGTGAGAAGCTCTTTAATAGAATCTGCATCCAATGCTGGGAGGTTTGCTTTTAACATCTGGAGTCTATTGTTAATAATCTCAATTTGTCCTTCCACTGATGCATCGAGGGCATCTCTTGCTATAGGTAGTTCATTATCGCCCAGTTCCAGTAGTTCAAGATAATTATTACTTGGTGGTATCGCGAAAAGCGTATTAATATTGGGCATATCTCTTACCTTTTTTTCATTAAACTGTGGCCGTCCGGCCACGTTTAATTAGTTTTCTATGCCGATAAGAGTACTATAAAAATATTAAGCTAATCTTAATTTATCAACCTTCTTCTGAAATATACGCCAGGCTGCGAGGGTCCTGTGGTGCTGCAAAAAACCCTTGAGTATCTTGATACTCAATAATCTGTCCTTGAGACATATAAGCAGTAAAATCAGTCATTCGCTTAGCTTGAGCCATATTGTGAGTCACCATAATAACCGTGTAGTGTTCGGCGAGCGTTTTGATTAGCGCTTCAATTTTCTGGGTTGAGATCGGATCCAGTGCAGCAGTCGGTTCGTCGAGCAGAATCACTTCTGGATTAATCGCGATGGGGCGTGCTATGCATAAGCGTTGTTGCTGGCCACCGGAAAGTTTAGCGGCATTTTGATGTAATTTATCTTTTACTTCATCCCAAAGCGCAGCTGAAGTTAATGCACGTTCTACGCGAATATTAAGTTCTTTTTTGCTGATGTTTTCATGCAGTCGAATCGCAAAAGCAATGTTTTCAAAAATTGACATAGGAAAAGGCGTGGGCTTTTGAAACACCATGCCGATTTCACGACGTAATCGTGATAAGTTTTGTGGATGATTCAGCAGATTTTTTTCATTAAACCAAATTTCACCAAAGGCTTTTTGATCTGGGTATAATCGGTAAATTAAATTAAGTGTTCGCAGCAATGTTGATTTACCTGATCCTGACGCACCGATTAAAGCAGTGATTTTATTTTTCTTCAACGACAAGCTAATATTTTTTAAAATATGCTGATCGCCATAATAAAAATCAAGATTTTTAATTTGGATCGCTATAGGAAGCAAATTAATTTGGTTGTTGGCAAAGTCGTCTAACTGAACCACCGAGTTTGATGCATTTAGGTCTATAAGTTCCATAATGGGTTACCTCAATTCATTTTTTAATACAAATTTAGACACAATCGATAAGATACAAACAACAAGCGTAATTAATAATGCACCACCCCAAGCAAGACCCTGCCAGTCATGATAAGGGCTCATGGCATATTGAAAAATAACAACCGGTAAACTTGCAATCGGCTTATTTAAAGAGACACTGGTAAATTGATTATTCAACGAGGTAAATAATAACGGTGCGGTTTCCCCTAAAATACGCGCAAGCGCCAATAAAATTCCGGTAAAAATACCTTGATAAACAGATTTTAAAATAATTTTCTTTAGTACCGTTGCATAGGGAGCGCCGAGTGCCAATGCTGATTCGCGCAAATTTTGCGGTACGATTTCTAGCATATCACGTGAAGTGCGAACGATAATGGGCAGCGCGATTAGCATTAGCGCCATGCATCCTGCCAGCGCTGAAAAGTGATGCAGGGTTTTCACCATAAGCGCATAAATAAATAAACCAATAACAATAGACGGTGCGCTTAATAGCACATCGTTAGCAAACCCTATGATTAACCCAAGTTTTTTGCCTTTTGAGAATTCTGCCAAGTAAGTGGCAATTAAAATGCCAATCGGTGTCGCAATCACAATGGCGATGCCGCTCATAATAACCGTACCTAAGATTGCATTAGCGAGGCCCCCCGCCATTCCTGGCGCTGGAGTAATTTGAGTGAAAAAGGAAAAGTGCATTAATGCAGGAAAACCTTTTGCAAACAATGTCCATAATATACTGCCAATGATGACGAGTACGAACACCGCAGCCAATGCGCATGCCGCGGTAAATAGATGATTAGAAGTTTTGCGTAGTTGGTAGCGCATTATTTTTCATACCTGTTTAATAAGATTCGAGCAACGATAATCGTGCCAAAGGTAATAAACATTAAAATAAAAGCCAGTCCCATAATCGATGAACTGTACAGTTTGCCGGTGGCTTCTGTAAATTCATTGGCAATGGTTGAGGCAATGGTGTTGCCAGGCATTAATAAAGAAGCGGATAATTTATGTGAATTACCAATCACAAACGTCACCGCCATGGTTTCGCCCAGCGCGCGTCCAAGGCCCAAAATCACAGATCCGATAATGCCACTGCGTAAATAAGGCAGTTGAATTTTTTTAACCACTTCAAAGCGAGTGGCGCCATTGGCATAGCCAGATTCAATTAACAGCGGTGGGACCTTTTTAAAGAGGCTCACCATCATATTAGTGAGTAGCGGAATAATCATAATCGCTAAAATAAATCCTGCGGTTAAAACCCCAATGCCCATCGGCGTATCGCTAAATAAAGCGCCTATCACAGGAAGCTTGCCCAGGGTGTTAATCAGTGCAGGTTCAATATATTGCGCAAAAATAGGGGTTAAAATAAACAGTCCCCACATACCAAAGATAATGCTGGGAATGCCAGCCAGTACTTGTAGAAAAACACTAATACAAGTTGCAATTTTTTTCGGTAAAATATTCGTGGTCAATGTCGCGACTAATAAACTAACAGGCAACGCAATAATAACCGCGATGGCTGAAGTCACCAGAGTGCCGATAATGGCGCCAAGCGCTGAAAATTGTTTGGTAACCGGATTCCATTCGGTTCCCCACACAAAATGCCAGCCAAAGGTTTTAAAACTTAAATCACTGCTAATATATAAAGATATAAACATGGCGGCAAAAATAACCAATAATCCTGAGGCCACGACTTTACTGGATATTTTAAGTCTTCGATCTTGAATCATCATGCTTGATCCGCCTTTGTGGCCAATGCTTTTTGCCAGTAATGTTCAATTGATATAACAGTGCTTTTTGGTAAAGGCACATAATCTAATTGTTTGGCAAACACGCCGCCTTTGTTATAACCCCAGCGCACAAAAGTCATAATGCTTTTATCTCTTGCTGTTTTATCTTTTGAAATAGGCAATAAAGCAAACGTCGTTGCCATAATTGGCCAACTGTTTTTGCCGGGTTGATTAATTAATAATAAACGATAGTTTTTAGCTTTTTCCCAATGCGCATGTTTCGCTGCACTTAAAAAAGTTTCTGCTGTTGGTTTAACAAAATTACCGGCGCGATTTTTTAATTGAATGGTATTTTGATCGGTTAATTTGGCGAAGCTATATTCAACATAGCCAATGCTGCCAGGAACGCGCTCAACAAACATGGCAACGCCACTATTGCCTTTGCCACCAATGCCACAAGGCCAATCGACTTCGGTGCTTGCGCCGACTTTTTTCTTCCATTGCTGTGAGACATCATTTAAATAATGGGTAAAGTTAAAGGTGGTACCTGATCCATCGGCGCGATGGACAACAGTAATGCTGAGATTAGGCAGTTTTAATTGAGGGTTTAGTTTAGCAATTGCCGGGTTATTCCAGTGGGTGATTTCCCCGAGAAAAATCTTAGCCAATACGGGTCCGGTTAACCGTAACTGATTGTTTTCAATGCCAGGAACATTGATGGTGACGCTTAAGCCACCCATTGCCAGTGGAAACTGGATCCAATGCTGACTGTTGAGGGTTTGACTGGTTTGTGGCATATCGACGGCTGCAAAATCCACGGTTGTGTGTCTAAGTTGTTGTAAGCCACCACCGGATCCGATGGATTGATAGTTAATGGCTTGTCCCGTTTGGGCTTTATAGGCTGTGGCCCAGCGAGCCATCAGGGGATAGACGAAAGAAGATCCGGCGCCAGTGATATTCATTGCATAGCAGCCTAGGTCATAACTTAGACCAGAGATAAGCAATAATGCGGTTATCAAGCACTTAATCAATGAGTTAGCAGCCTTTTTCTGTAATCATAATAGGAGCATAAGGCTTGGATGTTACAATCTTATGACACAAAACAGACCAATCACATTTGTTGATATCGAGGCCAATAACAAGTTGTAATATTGAGCAATCTTGATACAATTGAGGTCGCGATGCTGTATACAACAAGATACAACAAGGTGAGTTATGACAAAAGCCAAGACCAAAAAGCGAATCCTGATCGTCGAAGACGAAGAACCGATACGTACCATGTTGCGCTTTGCCTTGGAATCCGCGGATTTTGATGTTATCGAGGCGGAAGATACCCGAGAGGCAAAACGCCTGCTGGGTGAAAAGCTCCCCGATCTCATTTTGTTGGATTGGATGCTGCCATCCATGAGTGGGGTTGAGTTTACCCGCCAGTTGAAAAAAGATCGAATATTGATGAATATTCCTATTATAATGTTAACCGCAAAAGCTGAAGAAGATAATAAGGTTAAAGGCCTTGAATCCGGTGTTGATGATTATATAATTAAACCCTTTTCGCCACGTGAACTCATCGCACGCATTCGAGCGGTATTGCGCCGAGGCCCAATTGAATTACCCAATGGCACGATTACGGTGGGCGATCTAACCATCGACAGCCTTTCGCAACGTGTTACGATTGCCGAAGAACCAGTTCATCTCGGTCCATTGGAATATCGATTATTATTATTTTTTGTGACTCATCAAGATCGTGTTTATTCACGCGATGAATTGCTCACCCATGTTTGGGGAGGTGACGCCTACTTAGATGAACGCACGGTTGATGTGCATATTCGCAGGCTTCGCAAACGCATTACCATTAAAGGCCATGAACGTTTGATTCAAACCATTCATGGATCGGGGTATCGATTTTCACAGAATGTTGAAAACTAAAATGAACAAAACCACACTAACCGCTGAGAAAATATTAGCTGATGCGTTGCCGCACGGCATTGTGGTTTTGGACGCTAAGGGTCACATTGACTGGTTTAATCAAGAAGCTTCACAATTATTAGCGTTAACCGAAGACAGTTCACCTATTATTGCAGAAATTTTTAAAGACGAAAGCTTTTTAACTTTTTTGTCAAGTGGCGGTATGGATACGTTTGAGCTTTATGCGCCGCATAATAAAAACATTCGTTTATCCATTTATCTGCGGCCTTATTTGCATGACCAAAGTGTTTTAATCATTCAAGATATTACGCATCGTTATCGTTTGGAAAATATGCGAGAAGCATTTATCGCTAATGTTTCACATGAATTACGCACGCCGCTTACTGTTTTTCGGGGGTATTTAGAAATGCTACTAGAGCAGCCTGAATTACCAACAGCGAAACTGCAAGAAATCTTAAAACAAATGGCTACCCAGGATTACCGTATGGAACGCCTAGTCAAAGATTTGTTGTTATTGTCACGTCTTGAAAGTGTTGTCCCCGATGTGGAGAAGCATCAAAAAGTCTTTGTGGCAAGTTTAATACGTCAAATTTATCAAGATGCATTGTCTCTTGGGAAAAAACAAAATCATCAGTTTGAGCTCGAACTGGATGATGACCTTTGGATGATGGGTGAGCCGCATGAACTTCGCTCTGCATTTTCAAATATTATTGTTAATGCGGTGCGTTACACGCCAAAAAATGGGAAAATAAAGATTAAATGGTATAAAGATTCAAAAGGAATTCATTTTGAAGTGACCGACAGCGGTATCGGTATCGAGGACAAACACATTGATCGCATCACGCAGCGTTTTTATCGTGTCGATAAAGCGCGATCTCGAGAACAAGGTGGAACCGGCTTGGGGCTCGCCATTGTTAAACATGTTTTGTTGCGCCATGGCGGTGACCTTGTCATTAAAAGTCAACCAGATGTTGGCAGCACGTTTATTTGTACTTTTCCGTTATAGGTTATTGATATCCCCAGCGTGGTTTAGTTATAGGTGTAGCCCGGACAAAAATTTATTTTTGGCCGGGATTAAAGCATGAATCCAGCTACGGCTTGCTGCTTCCTGGCCGGCTATGCCGTCAAGGCTACTTCTAATTTCAAACCGATCCAGGTATAACACCCAGTTCACTATAGAATTAGGCCTTTTTAGTATGGGCTTTAACATTGCTAGCTTTGACTTTTTGGTTAAAAAGCCGCTCGAAGTTGTTTTATCTTACGCGGCGGCGCAGTGGTTACTAGAAG
>CAXMUH010000045.1:0-14641 GCA_964196565.1 uncultured Legionellaceae bacterium
GCTACCAATGTCAAAGCCCATACTAAAAAGGCCTAATTCCCATCACATATTACTTGATCACCTGTTGCCACTGTCATCTGAACTAGCGTACATAAAGGAACTTATTTTAAGTGATCGACAAAATGCCAAGGTTTTGTTAAATCGTATAGAAAAATGGCGATTGTAATGGCTTAAAATAAAAAGGAAGTTGAATGCCCAATGCTGATCAAATATCCAGCCACTCATTACGACGCGGATTTGCTACAGAAGCCGCACGCCTCGGAGCCCCCATGCCTGCTGGCGATATCCCAGAACTGTACTAGAATATATAGAGGCAGGGCGACAGTTTTCGGATAGTGCGGTTAATGTTTTGTTTGAGTTTGTCGAATAGCATTTTTTGGCTTGAATTATTAATCCGGGGTAGATATTTATGAATTTATTTATTGATACTAGCTTATACCTTTCATTTTATGATAATACCAATGATAATTTAGAAGAGTTGAAAAAGCTACTTGAGGTAAATTGTGATATTTGGCTTCCTGAGCAAGTTTGCGATGAGTTCTATAGGAATAGAGAAAACAATATCAACAAAGCATTAGAAGACCTAAAGAGCGATAATAAACAACCGAATAAGAGGCTATCAGGGGCAAGATTCATTGTGGATTATCCTGATTTCATGGAGCTCCAAGAAATTTTGCAAGAATACAGAAAAAAACATACTAAAAAACAAGACTCACTAATTTCCAAGATTATGCAAGATGTTGAAAGAAAAAATTTAGATGTTGATAAGATCATAGAAGAAATCTTTTCAAAATCACATAAAATTGAAATATCAGACAAAATATTTAGTGCTGCAAAATTCCGATCTGAAAAAGGCAATCCCCCAGGAAATTCTGAAAAGAAAAAGAAAAATTATGAATCAATTGGTGATGCAATAAATTGGGAGTCACTTTTGGAGAAAATACCATTGGGTAAAGATTTACATATCATTTCAAAAGATTCAGACTACTTTTCAAGTGTTAACAAAGAACTTCCTGATAGCTATTTAAAGGAGGAATGGGAAGAGAATAAGAAGACTAAAATCTTTGTGTATAAACATCTTTTCGATTTTTTTGATAAACATTATCCAAGCGTAAAGTTTGCTGCTGACCTGAGAAAACAAATAGCTATTGATAAGCTTATTTCAAGTATTAACTTTAAGGAAACACATAAACAGGTTGAAAAACTATCTGGAATAAATTCTTTTACTCTGCGGGAGATAAATGGATTAGTAGATGCTGCATTAAATAATTCACAGATTTATGCAATCTTATCTGACCCTGATGTGAAAGATTTTTACACCAAATTGATCAAAGAGAATAAAGATAGTATTGAGGAAAGACAGAGGGATGAAATTTTAAAAGCCATGGAATAGAGAGATTCTCTTGAAAGAATAGTCCCAAGCTGCTTAAAAACCACATTTGTTCCGATAAAAACGATTCTAATTACACTAAACTCGAAATGAAATTGCTAAACGGTACAATGTCACCTTTAACGCTCGCTTGTTCTAATGCCGACATGTATGTCTTACGTTTTTCAACAGGAATGATTGTCCAGGGATATCCTCCACTTGCTAACATCACGTTCATTAAAAATCTTCCCATCCGACCATTCCCATCAGTATAGGGATGAATGTATACAAATATAAAGTGACCCAACACTGCACGAACAGAGGCTTCAGGTTCTTTAGAAAGTAATTCAAAAAAAGTTGGCATTAACTCCCTAACTGCTTCAGCACTTGGGGGAATGTACATTGATTTGCGTATATAGACAGCAGCATTTCGATAACCTGCAAGGTCCGAAGGTCGAACCAACCCTGCTGTTACACAAGGTGCAAAGAGCTCTCGATACCAATGTCGATGATCCGCTTCAACAATTTTTCCAGAAGCCCCGTCATTTAAAACCTTTTCAACACTTGCATAAACAGCTTGATATGCTTGCCAATAACCTCGTGCTGCCAATGCATTAGTATGTTCACGATCGGCTTCAGCATTATCAGGATTCCATTGCCCGCTACGGACACGTTCTATCAATTCCCTGTTAACGTGATAGCCTTCGATAGATAAAGAGTGATAGGCATCTGAAATATAATTAGCCTCAATATTTTTTAAATATTTTGTTTTACTTTTGGAAAGGCCGGGCGCCTTAGGAAAAGACTTAATAATCGGCACACGCATGGATTCCCACATCAACCGAAGCCGATTTACATAAGGAGAATGCTCTCTCGGATCAATAATGACGAGAGGTGCTTCGTTGAAAGGATCATTTTCTCTAACATCATACCCAGCTTTGCGCATGGTATTTATAATATCGTCAGCAATTTGATTTCGCCCAATATTGCGAAAGGCGCCAGCAAGCGAGCCCGAAATGGTGCTATGTCCTCCTTCTAGTAGTAAATGCAGCACTTCTGATGAGTCACGTATCATAGCAAGTGCAACACGCATATCTGCTGGATGTTGACGAAATATTTTAGGTGAACAATAAATTAATGCCATGGGTAACAAAAAAACATGAACGCCTTCTTTTATCTGTATGTCTTTTGCTGCGGGCATTTGTGCTCTCATCACGAATAGTGAAGTGTCAAAAGGTAATTTGGTAACATGATTTCTTGCTTTTGGCGCTCGCACCAAAAGCTGCCTTGGAACGGACCAATTCTCAGCGTGAAGTAGTAAAGATTGTTCTGGAGATAGGCACCAGTCATCGCCTTTCAAATGGTTAAGGTATGAAGCACAGAATGGCCAAAACGCAGCATACCAAGCTGTACTCTCACCAGCGGCTTCATCTGGACGGGTAGGAATATACCAACCCTTAATGATCTCTTTTAAAAATCCGTTCTGGCATAGGCGTTCACGATGAGTTCTGCTAATCTCATTTGATTGGATAGCAGCGCCACCCCCCAACTGGATCTTATGGAGGACTTCCAGTGATTGAGATAACTTTTCAGATGGTTTTGCCATGGGGTATAATTCGCCTTTTGTGCTGTTGTAATATTCGCTCTTTATGTTGTACCATAATTCGCCTTTCATGTCGAGAAAATAAATTCATTTTCAGAGGCTGATTAAATATTGTTATATTTCAGCGAGTTAGAATAATATTATCTTTATTACTTCCGATAAGAACGATTATACCTAGCGCAGGTGAGATCTAGGTGTGGTTTTGGCATCATCTATCTAAAGTAGCCTGGACGGCATAGCCGGCCAGGAAGCATCCAGCGAAGCTGGATTCATGCTTTAATCCCGGCCAAAAATAAATTTTTGTCCGGGCTACGCCTAAAATTCACCTGCGCTAGGTATACAAAAGAAGAGTTCTCTTTAAATCGTTAAACTTAATTGATGTGTGACGGGTAATAGTGGTAAGAGATTGATAACTTATTAGCTTTGCGCAGAAAACAAAAAACAACGCAGAAAGCAGCGGCGCGCCGATTAAGCTAATCCAAATGCTCGCGCGATTGCCGCCATTAAATGCCTAACCGGTGGACCTAAAATATAACGACCGAACATAAAAAGCAGTCCCAATAAAATCCAAATTCCATAAGGTTCGATAAGATCATATTTTCTGGCTAAACGCGGTGGTAATATTGCAGAAACAACTCGAGATCCATCCAATGGTGGAATTGGGATAAGGTTAAGTGCTAACAGCAAGCAATTAATTAGAATGCCGTAACTGCCTGCATACTGAAAATACTGAGCGACGCTTTGCATTATCGATGAAGTGGGGTGTGACATTATCGCTATTTTTGCAATGCCCGCCCACATGAAGGCCATGATAAGATTAGCAAAAGGGCCGGCAAGTGCCACAATTGCCATGTCGCGCCTGGGATTACGCAGCTGACTCCAATTGACTGGAACCGGTTTTGCCCAACCAAACATGAAGCCTGTAAAGATCAACATGCCAATCGGTAAAATAATCGTGCCAAATAGATCAATGTGTTTAATCGGATTTAAAGTTACGCGTCCCAACATATAAGCGGTTTGGTCGCCAAATCTTTTAGCCACATAACCGTGCGCCGCTTCGTGTAAAGTGATCGCAAAGATCAACGGTAATATAACTATAGAGATCGTTGTTAGTATATTAGCAATATTCATTTGTTATGCAACTTATGTATATTCAAAAACTTTTACGACTTTAGCAACGCCAGAAACATGGCGAGCCGCCTTTGTTGCCAGGTCCGCTTGCTGGCGTGATATTTGACCTAGTAAATAAACAACGCTGTTTTCGGTGACGACTTTAACGTCATTGGATTTTAACCCGCCGGTTGTGAGAAATGCGGTTCTTACTTTACTGGTGATGTAGGCATCTTTGCCTCGCCTTAATTTGGAGGTCGGTTTTGCAATGGTAATTGCATTATAAACACGCTTAATGTTTTTCACATGGGTCATCGCTAAGTAAGCTTGATCGCGCACATTAGCGGTTTCTGCTTGACCCGCGATCAAGCCGATTTTATCAAAGACAGCAAGTGAAATATGTGCATGTTCTTGGATGGCTTTGTTATGATTGATGGCATATTGTGCTTTGCTTGCCGCACGTTGGTCAGCTTGCATGGTTTTAAAGCTGCGTTTATCGTAGATGATGGCACCACCGGCCGATGCACCTAAAACAAGAGCTGCTGGTATGCAGCCATACAAGGGAAGAATAAGCATTAAGGTGAAAAGTAATTTTTTCATGGGAGTTAGTCCTCAGTCATAAATAAGGATTGATCGATCACATCGCACAGACAATGAGTGATCAATAGGTGAGTTTCTTGAATTCGAGCGCGAGATTCGGCTGGGACGCGAATTTCGATATCTGTGTTTGGATTTAACAGCGCACTGACTTCGCCACCATCGCAGCCAGTGAGCGCAATGACTTTCATGCCGCGCTGATGCCCCGTTTCAATGGCATCTAAGATATTTTTTGAGTTGCCATAAGGGGTGTACACTAATAATGTATCTTCAGGTTGACCTAAGGCTTCAATTTGTTTTGAAAAAATATCGGCATAATGACAATCATCGGCGATAGACGTCAAAATGGTGCTGCCCATAGATAAGGCAATTGCGGGTAAGCTGGGTCTCTCTGTGTCGAATCGATTCAACATAATTTCGGTGAAATGTTGAGCATTAGCGGCTGAGCCTCCATTACCACAGGTGAGAATCTTATTGTTGGTTAATAAGCATTGCACCAATAGCTCACCGGCTCCACTGATAACGTCAATCAGGGTGTCTGCGGCCATAATCTTGGTGTGAATGCTGTCATTAAAATGTTGTTTAATTTTTTCGGCTGTTTCCATAGTTCTGCTAATCTTTGACCTTTGGGTTTGTTGTCAATATTGTACCTCAAAGGCATTTTTAATCCAGTTTATTTTAAAATCAAACTCTATACCAATGACGTCAAACCGAGTTGTTCGTTGTTGCATCTGTTTGTGTTTTGCCAGATAGTGCCAAGCTGTTTTGGTGATACGTCGAATTTTGGCAGAGGTGATGCTTTCGATGGCGCTACCATAACGTTGATTCGAGCGAAAACGAACTTCAACGAAAACTAATGTGGATTGGTCGCTCATGATTAAATCGATCTCACCAAAATAGCAAGGATAGTTTTTAGTAATAAGCTTAAGCCCTTGGCGTTTTAAAAACTGTAGCGCCATTTGTTCGGCTCGTTGGCCATTTAATAAGTGTGTCATGTGCTTATACCCAAAGCGTTTTAGAATTAGGAGGTTTTTTTTGGCACTGTCATCCCAGCGAAAGCTGGGATCTCTTGAAATTAAACCCCGAATTGGTGAGATTCCTGCATACGCCGGAATGACGAAGTCTAAAATTCAACTGCGTTGGGTATATATTAAAGCTTATGGAATTTGCTGCAATACCGTAGTTGTTTAATCTGCACTGAGGCCCGGGTTTGCGTTTTAGAGTAAGTCCGGCTTTCCGTCTTTCATCTGCGCCCAAATCAATTCACGAAAAATTTGACCGTTAGATTGAAGGTATAATGTTCCGGTAGCGCCGATCATTCCAAAATGAGGCAAGAGCGATAATTTATCTAATTCAGGAATTAAATTAAATGCATCGGTACCGAGTGCATAAAGTCTTGAGTAACGTTTAAAAGATTTTGGCCAGGCTGATTTGGCATTATCGCGAATATCATTGATTTTTTTAGGTAGTTTTTTGGAATCGGCAAAGAGCCATGGAATATCATCAAATATAACGCCATTTAAATCATGATCTTTCTTTTGGTGTGCATAGCCTTGATAAATTTCTGATATTGAATAAATTGGCACATTGCTGGTGTAATAAAAGCGTAATAATGGAAGTATTTGTCTGCCCATGCTCGGAGTGGCCACTAAAAAGATCGCATCAAAATCATGCCGGCGGCGTGGAATATAACGTAATTTTTCTTTTAGTAGCCAGCGCATTTCAAGCGAGCGATGATGGGATTGATCTAAATTGAGTAGGTGGCGCAGCTGGTGTGCTAGTTTAGCGCGAGCTTGATAAGCAAGTTGGCCAGTGATTTTGCCACCTAAGCGCTGCCAGGTATTTTCAAACGCAGTTTTAATTCGTTGTCCCCACGCATTATCCGGGGTAATCAGCAAAATATGTTGATGATGATCCTTTGCTATTTTTTCTGCGACTTGGGTGGCTTCATCATCGGGTGACAATCCGAATTGATACAGGTTAATAACCGATTGGCTTGATGGAATCGTGTTTAATGCAATAACCGGAACGGATAATTGTTGGTTTGAAATCAGTTGTTCGATATTTGATTTTAATAAAGGTCCAACAATAAGGTTCGCGCCACCTTGTACGGCTTTAACATAGAGTTTGGTGATATTATCTTGGCTGGTGTCGAGTACATTAATTTCAGGTGAGTAGCCTTGAGATTTACCTTGATAAAATGCAGCCAAAAAACCATTGCGAATTGCGCGGCCTTGATTAGCCAGTGTGCCATTAAGGGGCAATAATAAGGTGATGTGGCTGGGTAGTCTTGGCAAAATGATTTGTCGGTGTTGGATGGATGACACTAACACTTGCGCGGGATGATTAAAATATTGTATCTGCCATAGTTTGATTTTATCCAGCAATTGATGTGCATTGTTGGTGCTGTTGGTGATCAGTGCGAGTGAAAGCCAGCCGAGTTGGGTTGAATTATCTGCGGTATTTTCGAGTGATTTTAATGTATTAGTATTTAAATACTGCAGCTTTTGCCAGACATGGACTAAATATTTTTGTTTTTCTTGTTTTTTCCCCAGTAGGCTTGCAGCGATGGTGCTGGAGTTTAGTGCGGATAGGATATTATTATTGGCGAAATAGGCGCGCGCCAACAGCTGTTGGAATTTTAAACTGGTTTCTGGGTCGACTAATGATTGGTCTGTTTGTACTTTGGTGAGCAGTGCTAACGCTTGCTGTGGTTGTTTATTATGTAGCTTGATTTGTGCTTCTAAAATGAGTTTTTTGACCTGTTGAATGGGTGATAAGCTCGATTTAGTTATATCGGCTAGCGTCTGTTGTGCCGCTTCAATATTTTTGTCTTGCATATGTTGTTGTGCTGCAAACAACAGAGATTGTTGTTTTTGTGAACCGGTACTGTTATCGGCGATTTGTTGGTATTCTTGAGCAGAATACTGATAAGATGGTTCAGATGGTTCAGATGGTTCAGATGGTTCATAGGTCCTTATAGTATTACAACTCATCAGTAAAGCTGCAGCGGGGGCCAATAATAAAAATTGCAGAATCCATTTCATGGTAAAAGTTTAACGTAGAGTGATGGTGACAACAAGCATGAAGGCCGAATTATATATCGTTGCGACCCCGATTGGGAATTTAGCGGACATATCTCAACGTGCGCTTGAAGTTTTAGCCAAGGTTGATTGGATCGCAGCCGAGGATACACGCCATAGCTTACGTTTGCTCAATCATTATGGAATAAAGCGGCGCCTACTGTCATTGCATGAGTTTAACGAAAATAAACGCTCAGAAGAAGTTTTGAATCTCCTATTAAAAGGCGAAAGTGTCGCATTGATATCCGATGCCGGCACACCCCTTATCAGTGATCCTGGCTTTGTGCTTGTTGCAAAGGCGCATGAAAATGATATCAGGGTAACCCCGGTACCCGGACCATGTGCTGCAATTGTCGCCTTGAGTGCTTCAGGATTACCAACGCATCAGTTTGTATTTGAGGGTTTTTTACCGTCTAAAGGGGAAAAAAGAACTAAGCGCTTGCAAGCACTTGCGCTTCTGTCGAGTACGATTATTATTTATGAATCTGTCCATCGAATTAGTAACTTGCTTGAATTATTGGTGCAAGAATTTGGCTCTGACCGCCTTGCTTGTGTGGCACGTGAGCTGACTAAAACCTATGAAACCATCAAGCGTGCACCTTTGGGTGAGTTGTCTACCTGGCTAAATGCGGATAGCGATCAACAAAAAGGTGAGTTTGTGGTCGTAGTTGCCGGCACCCCGGCTGTCAATGACGTCGATGACCAGGAAATGGATCGAATTTTGACAACGCTGTTATCTGAAGTGCCGCTGAAGCAAGCGGTTAAACTTGCGCAGCAACTGACTGGATTGAGTCGGCAAAAGCTCTATCAGCGGGCACTTGAATTAAAAAAGGTCAAGTCTTGACCGCCTTAAAGCTGGAGTAACACAATGGACTGGGCTAAGGTTAGTACAGTATTTAGTAAAATAGTAGCGACGCTTATTGGCATAACAATTATTGGATTGCCCATCATCGAGCTTTGGCAGTTAATCTTGTTACTTGTTGTGACGATTGCCATTTGGACGAGTCGGGGACTTTATTATCGTAAGAATTTTCTGCTTATTACGTTATGTTTGCTCTGTGTGTTGATGGCGAGACTATTGCCCGCTTTAAATATTGAGGAAGGCAGTAATATTTATTTTCCTCCCATGAGTAAACAATTTGCTGACTATGCTGAGTTGCCAGCAATCGTTAATGACAATCTAAAAACCACATTTTTGCATTACTACCCCAAGGATAAAATTCAAAAAGCTGGTGCAAGTTGGCAGACCAGTGCCGCGCGGCCATCTGCAACTTTTGCGTTTTCAGCACAATCGATTTGGCACCCGGCCAAGGAAACTCGGGTTGTTCATAGGATAAATTTTTCTAAGCAAAAACCGTTTCAATCAAGTTTTATTAATAATCAGACGCCGGCACTTGGCTATTATAATTTTTATGGGGGAAGCGGGGCGTATTTAGCACGTGAAATGGCACCTTTTTTTGTCAAATATCAATTGCCCAATAATTTAATTAATAGTCAATTGTGCTGGCAAGGTGTGGCTTTTATAAAGCATCAAAACGCATATGTTAAGCGTGCTCATTTAACTCAGCGTTGTTTGTTGTTAAGCGAAAAAAATATGCCGCTTACGCTTATTGGCGTGAGTTTTCCACAATATCAACCGCTTAGCATGCAACTCAAGTTAAGCACTGGGTGGAAAATAATAAATTTTATAAGCACGTTAGCGACTGGTTTAGCGTTATTGTTTTTGGTTTTATTGTTTCGAATTAAAATAAAAACATTTTTGCAAAATGTGTTTCCTGTTGGGGTAATATTGATATTTCTAGCTTGCCTCGGGCATTCTATGCTGCATAATTTCACGGTTAATCATGTTATCTCCGGTGGTTCTGATGGTCTGTTATATAAAGGCTATGGGCATGCTATTTTGTATCAATTAATCCATGGTGATGTGTGGGGTGCATTGAGGGGGCAAGCCGATATTTTTTATTTTATGCCGGGAATGCGTTATATCATTGCACTGGAGTCGTTGTTTTTTGCACAAACTGATTTGGGGTTACTGTTACTTGGTATTATTTTTGTTTATTGTTTATTTAGAATAAGTATAATTTCATATGGGGCGCGTAATGGAGCGATTATGTCTGCTTTAATCCTTTTAGTGTTTGGTAAAACTATTTTTCATTTTGCGCTTATTAATAATGCTGAGATTGCGGCGTATTGCTTTTTCACCCTGGCTTTGCTGATCTTATTTAAGAGCTATCAGTTCAATAATCAATTTAAACCAAGCAAAATTGCATTAAGTAGTTTGTTATTTGGTTTAAGTATTATTGTCAGACCTAATTTTTTATTCGGTGTTATGTTTAGTTTATGTTTTGTGGCGTGGCAAGCAAAAAAAGAAATGGGTTATGTGAAAACTTGTATGTGTTTACTGCCATTAAGTATTGCGGGGCTAGTTACTTTGCATAATGCCTATTTTGGCCATAAATTTGTTCCATTGACCTCATCCGCATTTAATAGCACCAACTTTGTAACGCCGCCATCTGTTTATTTGTCAGCGGTTAAAGGCTGGTTGAGTGGTCATATTAACCGAGATAGTGTATTGCTATTTCGGCATTATCTCTATGATTGGTTGAATCATGGTCTGTATCTAATTCCATTAATTTTTGTTATTTACCAGTCACGTAAAACGGATTTATCAGCAAACGCTAAGTTGCTTTTATGGGCGATATTGGGTTTGCAATTACCCATTATATTTTGGGTGTCAAGTGGGCGTTATGCGATGCTGCCCTGGATTTATGTGTTTATGTGTCAGACATGGTTATTTTATGTTGCCAGTTTTCTCAAAAGGATCAATGGAATATACGCTCGGCGATTAGTCAAATCTTGATCCGCAACCCTTCCCCAGTCATTTCTGTGTAAATCTGCAATTCAATTGCTGATTTACACGAAAAATCCTTGTTTTCGTATATTCATATGAAATTGAGCATGGGTTAAATAGTATCTGCGGGTGATGCACAGCAGAGAGTGCTGTGCCCCAAACTTTAAAACAGGTTATTTAATCGAGGTCGTCACTTTCGTCTTCGTCATCCTTAGCAAGATCTTTAATGGGATGATGAAGTCGGCTGTTATTCACTCGTTCGCGTAATTCTTTTCCAGGCTTGAAGTGCGGAGTGTACTTAGCCTCAGTAAAGACGCGTGCGCCTGTTTTGGGGTTGTGAGCTTTTCGTGGTGGACGATAGTGCAAGCTAAAGCTGCCAAAGCCTCGGATCTCAATTCGATCTCCGCGACCTAAGCTAGAGCTCATGCACTCGAGCATAGTATTAACGCTCGTTTCAACGTCACGTCGAGATAAGCTATCTTGTTTTTCGATAATTCGATTAATCAATTCTGACTTAACCATGGTAACCCTTAAGCTTAAGTTATATGTCCATTTTGGCCTGAACTAACATTATACAACAGATTCACATTAATAATCACATATTTTTAATGTAAAAAATAGTACGGTGTTATTCAGCCCTCCTTAAGATTATAGCAACTATTTTTGCCGCTAACTTAATAATAGCACATGATTTTTGATTAATTTGATTTCAGCTGATATCCGGTGGGTAATAACGGCTTATCATCGAGCAGAACATGGCCATTTTGAAGTTTTACTCGCTTTTCGGCAAACAATTGCACAGCCTGTGGATAAAGTTGGTGTTCAAGCACTAACACCCGCGCTTTCAGTGTTGCTGCTGTGTCTTGTGGATCTACGCTTAGTCTGGCTTGGCTGATAATTGGGCCAGCGTCGAGATCATCTGTCACAAAATGAATGCTAGCGCCATGTTCTTTATCTTGGGCTTCCACTACTTTTTGGTGGCTGTTAAGCCCAGGGTATTTGGGCAGTAGCGAGGGGTGGATATTAATAACACGACCGGCAAAATGTTGCACAAAGCCTGTTCCCAGGCGGCGCATAAATCCGGCGAGCAAAATTAACTCTGGAGCATAACTGTCAATTATTTGTTGCAACTTAAGATCGAAATCTTTGCGGTTGTTAAAATCTTGGTGAGAAATTACTTCCGTTGCAATACCGGCTTGCTGTGCGCGCTCCAGGCCATAAGCATCAGCGTTATTGCTAATAACGGCTTGGATGCTGACATCGAGTTTATGTTGCTGCTGTGCATCGATAATGGCTTGCAGGTTGCTGCCGTTACCGGAAATTAACACTACGATAGGTAATTTCTTATTCATTTAGTCTAAACAAACTCTGGGTTCTGTGTCCTTAGAAGTTTCAATGCTGCCCAGTGTATAAACTGTTTCACCGAGTTCGGTCAGTTTATGAATGGTTTTTGCTGCATCTTGTTTATCTATAATAACTACCATACCAATACCCAGGTTAAAAGTGCGATACATCTCTTGAAGCGCAATATTGCCACTTTCTTGCAGCCATTGAAAGACTGGGGGCCAGTTCCAGCTATCGACATCCAGTTTTGCTTTGGCATTATTTGGAAGGATGCGTGGAATATTTTCCAAAAGGCCGCCACCGGTGATGTGAATCAAGCCGTGAATCGAGATCTCTTTAATGAGTTTTAAAATAGTAGACACATAAATTCGTGTCGGTGCTAATAAAATTTCACCCAAGGTGCTGCCATCAAAAGCTTCATTGAGGTTATGATTGCCACGTTCGATCACTTTGCGAATCAGTGAATAGCCATTAGAGTGTGGACCTGATGAGGCAAGTCCTAAGATTACATCGCCAGCTTTGATCTGTGTGCCATCTATAATATGACCTTTTTCCACAGCGCCTACACAAAATCCGGCTAAGTCATAATCATCTTTTTGATACATACCCGGCATTTCAGCAGTTTCGCCACCAATAAGTGCGCAGTGTGCCAGCTCGCAGCCTTTGCCAATGCCGCCGATAATGGCTTTAGCTTCACTTGGTTTAAGTCTTCCAGTGGCGTAATAATCTAAAAAGAATAATGGCTCGGCGCCCAGAGTGAGAATATCATTTGCACACATGGCCACAAGATCGATGCCAATGGTGTCATGTTTATTCATTTCAATTGCGAGCTTAAGTTTGGTGCCGACGCCATCGGTGCCTGAAACTAGAATGGGATGCTTAAATCGATCGGTTGGAATTTCAAATAAAGCACCAAAACCACCAATATTGCCGAGGACGCCAGGCCGATGGGTGCGTTTTGCGGTTTCTTTTATTGATTGGACCAATTCGTTGGCCTGTTCGATATTAACTCCGGCATCTTTATAGCTTAATGGATCTGATTTATTATTGCTCATATGTTTTGGCCTGCGATTAAAACTTCAGAAATTCCCGCTAATGTAGTTAGCGAAAATTGCTGTCAAAAAACGTCATTCTAGCAAGATAATGTGTCTTCGACTATACTCAAGCCAGATTGGTTGTTTGACCCCAAAGGAATTTCAGTTGCAAAAAGTTTTACGAGGATTGTTAGCCATATTGTTATTGTTCAATTTTTGTTGGGCAATGGCGCTGACTAATCCGCGCCTCAATCAGGCGGTTGTGGTTGTCACGAGTCGTGATGCTGCTGAATTTAAGCAAGCACTGGTTAGTGCTTATGCTGAGGTCTTGGTTAAATTGAGTGGCAATCCGGCAATTATGACGGTTGCGGAAATTCAAAACAGCGTGGCTGACGCTAATAAATATTTAGTGAGTTATAGCTATCAACGACGCACCGATCCAATGACCCATGCGTCAAAACTTTATTTACATGCTTTTTTTGATAAAGCTGCGATTAAAAAATTATTAGAAGGAGCTGGGCAAACGGTGTGGGATAGTACTAGGCCGATCACGTTAATATTATTATCGGTTGACGGTGATACGCATAACAATATTATTTCCAGTGTGGATGACGATCCATTAATCGTTACCACAGTCGGTGCGGCTAAAAAGCGTGGACTTGAAGTCATATTTCCAGTGATGGATTTGCAGGATCAATCAGCACTAGATGGTGAGAGCGATGGCGAACTGTTATCTGTCCAAAAGCGTGAAGTAATGCAACGTTATCAAGTTAAAAGCATTTTATTTGGGACAATAGTTCATGCCCCGGAAAATAATTTTAAAATAACGTGGTCGTTGATGTTAGGTAGAAGTAGTTACCAATGGGTTACAGCTAATACTGACATCCAGCAAGCAATTAATCTTGGCATGGATAAATTAATTTCTGTCCTTGCAAGTCATTATGCTACCATGAGCAGCGCTAAATTAATTTCACAAGTTTTTTTGAAAGTAACTGGCGTTAACGGTTTGCGTGACTATGTTAAAGTGGTCTCAGTTGTTAGGCATTTAAGTAATGTGGTTGGGGTAAGTGTCAAAGATATGGATTTAGATAGTTTATTATTGCAAGTAAAAGTCACCGGCGGCGTAGGCGTATTGAGTAAATCGCTGCGAAGAACTGCGAAGTTATCTTTCGAAGCTGCGCCATTGTCAGCGGGTAAGAATGCTGCTAATTTAGTTTATCATTGGGCAGAGGCGGTCAGTCAGCCGGCGGTCAAGGCGCAAGAAATCGTGCCAGTTTCAGTTTCAGTTTCAGATTCAGAGCCAGCATTAGAGCCAACGTCAGAGTCCGTGCCTGTAACCATGGTAAAACCAGATCCCGACGATCAGATTACGCTTTCTCCTTATCATTTTAATTCTGTAAATGCTCATCCATCTGATGCAGAGGGCGACAGTTGCGAGGGAAATTCATGCGTAAAACGAATGAGGGAGCAGAGTGCACACCCAGTACATGAGCATGAAATTGCCCGCAAATGGCAGCCTCTATCCCCTAGTGACTATCCAGCAAAGGTTAATCAGGTAACCCAATGAATACACAACTCATACTTGGTATTGCGCCACGCGATGATGCAACCTTTAATAATTTTTATCCAGGTGATAATCAGCAAGTACTG
>CAXMUH010000046.1:0-13567 GCA_964196565.1 uncultured Legionellaceae bacterium
AAGCGTTAAGCAGAACCACAACCCTATTCAATTGGCTTATAATCCTAGGCACCGTTCTAATAATTGCCATTTCCCTGGTCGTATCTTACATTATCTCTCAGCTTGTCGAGAAACAGTTAAATAATACAGCCAAAATTGCCGAAGCGGTTGCCTCTGGAGATTATAGTGTTGATATAGAGTTTGAAAATGAAAAAGATACGTTAGGCCAGGCACTTAAAAAAATGACATCTGCGCTTATAGAGAATGACAAAAAGTTGACGGATGAAAAAGATAAATTACAAGATCAGGGCTGGATTAAAACCAACCAAACAAATCTCATCGAACAACTTCAAGCAATACGTGATTTACCCCGCTTAGCTGAAATTGTCATGAATGAACTGGTGCCAAAATTAGAGGCACATTTAGGTTTGTTCTATTTTAAAGAGCAAGAAGACGACTCAGCGGTCTTGTCATTACTGGGTTCCTATGCGTATAAAAAGCGAAAAAATATTTCCAACAAATTTGCTTTAGGTGAAGGTTTAGTGGGGCAGTGCGCACTTGAAAAGAAAGTCATAATATTGACCGAGGCACCGGAGCATTACATTGAAATTACCTCAGGATCTGGCAAAGCTGATCCACGCAATATTATAGTGGTTCCTGTTCTAGTGGAGAATGAGACTTTGGCTGTTATTGAAATTGCTTCCATGCAAACCTTTTCAGAAAAACAGAAAACAATGCTCGAGGTTGTAGCCAATAACCTTGGTGTGATCATGACTAATATTCTCTCTCAAAAACAAACCGAAACCTTATTGAAAAAATCTCAACAGATGTCTGATGAGTTAAAAGAAAAAACGGAGGTGTTGAAAAAATCTGAAGATGAGCTAAAAACACAGCGCGAAGAATTGCAGGTCACAAACGAAGAACTCGAAGAAAAGACGGAACGATTAGAAGAGCAAAATAAAAATATTGAGCGTCAAAACAGAGAAGTGCAAAAAGGACGTAAAGAGATAGAGTTACGTGCGCGTGATTTAGCACTGGCAAGTAAGTACAAATCTGAATTTTTAGCCAATATGTCACATGAGTTGCGCACACCACTCAATAGCCTTCTGATACTAGCTAAAAACTTTGAGAAAAATAAACAAGGTAATTTGACTGAAAAACAAATCGAATCTGCCTCTGTCATCTATCGAGGAGGTCAAGATTTAATGCGCTTGATCAATGATATATTAGATCTTTCGAAGGTTGAAGCAGGGAAATTGCATGTAGAAGTTGGGGCTGTTGATCTTAAAATGTTTTCTGAAGAAATAAAAAAACAATTTAATCCGCTTATGCAAGAAAAAGGGCTGGACTATCATATAGTGATCTCTAGTAATTTGCCGGCCGTGATTCACACCGATGAGCATAGGCTCTCACAAATTATTAAAAATTTGTTTTCTAATGCCATTAAATTTACTAGCGAAGGTTCAATCACTTTGAAAATTGAGAAATCCGGAGATAATTGTATTAACTTTGCGGTTATTGATACCGGCGTTGGCATTCCAAAAGATAAACAAAAAGAAGTCTTTGAAGCGTTCCAACAAGTAGACGGCTCCATCAGTCGCAAATACGGTGGCACCGGCCTTGGACTTGCCATTTCAAAAGCGATGGCTGAATTGCTGGGTGGAAAATTAATGCTGACCAGTGAACCTGGAAAAGGTAGTCGATTCACTCTCTCTACCCCTACTTATTTATTAGCTCAAGCTGAGGAGCTTAACCCTCCACAGCACTCGCCAACAGATGTTAGCACCATTGATAAAACCACTGAGATAACGGATGATAAAATTCGAGAATTTATTCCCGATGATCGCGACAAACTGAGCAAAGGATCTAATAGTATTTTGATTATTGAGGATGATAAGATTTTCGCGAAAATCTTACTCGAAATTTCAAAAGAAAAAGGTTATTTCTGCCTATCAGCAGGCGATGGTCAGAGCGCCATAGCATTGGCAAAAAAATATCAACCTTGCGCTATTATTCTCGATTTAGGCTTACCGGACATGGATGGTATAGAAGTACTGGAACAATTAAAGCAAGGAGAAGAAACTCGCAAAATACCCGTACAGATTATTTCTGGCCGTGAACAAACCATCGATCTTGAGGAAGCCGGTGCGATTGGATATTTAGCCAAACCCGCCAGCGAAGAAAGTATTGATTTGGTTTTTTCTAAATTTAAATCCATGAATAATCGTGAAATCAGTAATGTGCTGATTGTGGAGAATGATGAATCCAGTCAAAAAGCCATCAAACAACTTCTCACTGATAAGGCAATTAATTTTGATTCAGCCTATACGGGTCAGGAGGCAAAAGACAAAATAAAACAGCACCATTTTGATTGTGTCATCTTAGATTTAACATTGCCTGATATTTCTGGATTTGAAGTATTAAAACAATTAAGTGAGGAAAAAGTTAAACTGCCTCCCGTGATTGTGTATACCGGAAGAGAGCTTTCAGAAAAGGAATACAATAAATTACAGCGTTATGCAAAAAGTATCGTGCTAAAAGGAGTAGAAACGCCTAAACGTTTATTAGATGAGGTTGCCCTGTTTTTGCATAGTGTGACCACAAACTCCACTCATCAGGAAAACCCGAAAGTTAAAACTAATGACTATTCAGATGATGTATTAGAAAATCGCAAGATTCTACTGGTTGATGATGACATGCGAAATGTATTTGCGTTATCCAGTGTGCTGGAGGAGCACGGACTAGATGTTGTGATTGCTTCCAATGGGCAAGCAGCACTCGATAAATTACGACAAGACAATGACATTGAACTGGTTATCATGGATATTATGATGCCGATTATGGATGGTTATGAGGCGATCAAACAAATGCGTCAGGATGAAAAGCTTAAAAAGATACCCGTTATAGCATTAACGGCCAAAGCGATGATGGGAGACCGTGATAAATGTCTTCAAGCAGGTGCCTCTGATTATATAACAAAACCAGTTGATGTTGATCAGCTCTTATCAATGATGCAAGTATGGCTGTATAAATAAATGAAGCACCGTGATGTCAAAAACATAGAAATTGATTTACTATTGGAAGGTATTTTACAGATGTATGGTTATGATTTTAGGCATTATGCAAGAGCGTCACTCAAGCGCCGCATCAATAGCTTTTTATCTGATTTACAGTTAAAAAATGTTTCAGAACTTCAGGCCATACTCTTGCATCAACGGCCTACATTTAATAACTTTATCCTTAACATGTCCATTACAGTTACTGAAATGTTTCGTGACCCAAAATTTTATCTTGCCTTCAAGAAACATGTTATCCCAGTGTTGAAAACTTACCCCTATTTTAAAGTGTGGCATGCGGGTTGTGCAACAGGAGAAGAAGTCTATTCGATGGCTATTGTTTTGTATGAAGCAGGCATTCTAGATAAAGCCACTCTCTATGCAACTGATTTTAACCCTGATGCGATAGAAAAAGCCAAAAATGGAATTTACCCCGTCGATCATATTAAACGCTATACAGAAAATTATATGGCAGCAGGAGGGGAATCTGATTTTTCACAATATTATCATGCAAAATATGGATCTGCAAAAATAAATGATTTTCTAAAAAAACGCATTACTTATTCAAATCATAACTTAGTCACTGATGCTTCATTCGGTGAAATGAATGTTATTCTCTGCAGGAATGTTTTAATCTATTTTAATGCTGAATTACAAGATCGCGTCCTAAATCTCTTTAAAAACAGCTTATGTCACTTAGGTCATCTTTGTTTAGGCTCCCAAGAGTCATTAAGCTGCACAGCCATCCAGAATGATTTTACGCAAGTTGATAAAAAGGGAAAAATTTATCGCATGGGGAAGACGGAATGAGTCAGGGAGTTATTATCATCGGTGTGTCCGCAGGTGGTTTTCAAGCACTTGAAACCATCTTTCGACAATTAAAATCCCCGCTGATGGTTCCACTACTCATTGTGCAGCATATGAGTGATGATTCTGGCCAGTATCTGTGTGAGCATCTTGAAAGTATTTCAGGCATTACGGTTATCCCGGCAGAAGATAAAAAAAAAGCACAGCCAGGAGTTGCCTATATAGCACCGGGAGGATATCACCTATTATTAGATGAAGGGATGCTTATGGAATTATCGGTCGATGAGCGCACGAGCAATGCGAGACCATCCATTGATGTGTTATTTGAATCAGCAGCAGATGTGACAAGAGAGCATACTGTGGCCATTATTTTAACCGGTGCCAACACGGATGGTACCTCAGGTGTTAAAGTGGTTAAGTCATATGGGGGATTCGTGATTGCAGAAAATCCTAAAACAGCAGAATATCCCATTATGCCTTTATCGGCAGTAAATTCAGGATGCGTTGATTTGATTTTATCTTTAGATGAGATTGCTGAATATATCAATAAAACATGGGCGATAAAAACAGCGAGTGATAGTGATGGCAGAACAAAAAAATAAAAAAATAATGCCTAATGTTTTAGTTGTAGATGACGACAAGAATAATTTAATTGCTATGCGTACTATCCTCGAGGATCTCCCTGTAAAAATAATAGAATCGGATACTGGCGTTAAAGCTTTGAGCATTGCTTCAGAAACCAGCTTAGCATTAATTCTACTCGATGTACAAATGCCCGATATGGATGGGTTTGAAGTTGCAAAATTATTACGTCAGAACAAACATACCAGTGAGATACCCATTATTTTTGTTACAGCAATCAATAAAGAAACTAAATATGTTGAACAGGGGCATGATATCGGAGCTGTTGATTATCTCTTTAAACCGATTAATGACAGTATTTTAAAAAGCAAAGTGATGGTTTTTGCTAACTACTATATTCAAAATAAGGAGATGAGCGATCTTCTCTCTCAGCTTGATGCAGCAAAAAAGAGTTTAGAGAAATCAAATGCAGACCTAAATACGCTTGCTAGAATCGATGTCGTTACCGGTTTGCCGAATCGCTTGAGCTTCAATGAGCATTTAACGATAACGCTAGCCAGTGCGCGAAGAGAAAAAAAATTATTAGCGGTATTGTATTTGGATCTTGATGATTTTAAGCAGGTTAATGATACCTATGGACATGAACAAGGTGATGTGCTCCTGAAAGAAATTTCCGACAGAATAAGAAATCTGCTCAGAATAAATGAGTTACATCAGTTAGGCCCCTCATCGACATTATTATTCCGGTTAGGGGGTGATGAATTTTCGCTTATCTTGGCAAACATTAAGCGGGTGTCTGAAGCCGGCATTATTGCGGAACGTATTATAAAGGCAGTTAACCACCCGGTACAGCTCGGTAAAAATGAGGCTCATGTTGGCGTTAGTCTTGGCATTGCTTGCTATCCTTTTGCTGGTGAGATTGAAGAGAAAATTCAAAAGTGCGCTGATATAGCCATGTATCGTGCAAAAGAACAAGGCAAAAACAATTTTCAATACTATACAGATGAATTAAATGAGGAACATGACCGCTATTTATTACTGGAGTTTGGACTCAGGGAAGCACTTGATAAAAAGCAATTATCACTTGTTTATCAACCGATTCATTGCTTGGAGAACAATCAAGTCATGGGGTGTGAAGTCTTATGTCGATGGAATCATCCAACGCTTGGCTTAATTGAGGCAGAGGAATTTATCCATATCGCTGAAGATCATGGGAAAATTAATGAAATTGGGGAATGGATGTGTCAGCAAGGGTTAATTGAATTTACTCAAAATATTAACGCGCAGTTTCCAGATTTAAAAATTCATTTAAATTTATCTGCTAAGCAGCTAGTTAACGCTTCCTTTGTTGAGTTTCTTAAAGCATTGCAAAAAAAATATAATTTACCCATTGATCGTATTGTCTTTGAGTTAACCGAATCGTCGCTAACACAAGATCCTGAGCATCTAAAAAATAATATTAACCTGTTGGCCAGCCTAGGATATAGCATTTCAATTGATGATTTCGGAGTAGGGTATTCTTCATTAAGCAGATTGAAAATGCTCCCCGTCAGCTCGATTAAACTTGACAAGTCTTTTCTTGTTAACGTAGCAGAAGATAAAAAAACAGCGTTTATCGCTAATTCAATGATAAGCCTTGCTCATGATTTAGATATACAATCTATTGCTGAAGGAGTAGAAACACAACAACAGTTGAATTTCCTTCGTAAAACAAAATGCAATGCTGTCCAAGGTTATTTACTCTCAAAACCAATGCCGATTAGCCAGTTTACACAATTTGTTGCCGCCCACTCGTGATAGACACGCTATTAATTAAAGATGAAAAAGAAGTTATTAATTGTTTTAAAATAAATCACAAGGACCAATGTGATGAGGAAAGTTTTAGATGCCTAAGAAATACGCTTTGCACCGGGCGCTCGTCTTTGCGAGTTGTGAAGCGACCGCGGCAATCCAGCGTTAATATTTCTGGATTGCTTCGGGCTGACGCGCTCGCAAAGACACGGCAGTCGGTTTGATAACTACCAGTCTAGAACCACCTTGCCACAATTGCCGCTTTTCATTGCGCTAAAACCCAATTCAAATTCGTGAGCTTTAAATTTATGCGTAACCATTGCACTTAAATCAAGTCCTTGTTGCAGCATCGCTGTCATGGTATACCAAGTATCAAACATCTCACGGCCATAAATGCCTTTTAGCATCAGACTTTTAAACACCATCAGATCCCAGTTTACTGCGATGTTTTTCTTGCCGGATAAGCCGAGTAATGACAGCTTGCCGCCGGTATTCATCACATTAATCATGGCATTAATTGAATTTTGATTGCCGGAAAATTCAAGTCCAACATCAAATCCTTCTTTCATATTAATATCAGACATAATATCTTTAAGTTTTGTGGTAATTTCTTCTATACTTTTGCAATCACTGACATTAACTGCTTCGGTGACACCAAATTGTTTTGCAAGATTTAAGCGGTAATCATTAATGTCCACCACCACAATATTTTTAGCGCCCACATGGCGACACACAGCAGCAGCCATCATCCCAATTGGGCCTGCTCCCACGATCAGCACATCTTCGCCAACTAATTTAAATGAAAGCGCTGTATGTACGGCATTACCAAAAGGATCAAAGAATGACGCGATATCATCATCTACCCATTCTGGCATTTTAAAGGTATTAAATGCTGGAATGGAAAGGTATTCTGCAAAAGCACCGGGTCGGTTAACGCCGACGCCAATGGTGTTACGACACAAATGAAAGCGGCCGGCACGACAGTTACGACACTGACGGCAAATTAAATGGCCTTCGCCGGAAACTTTATCGCCAATGCTTAAGCCAGAAACATTTTTACCAAGTTCGACGATTTCACCGACAAACTCATGTCCCACATGCATGGGAGGGTTTATGGTTTTTTGTGCCCACTCATCCCAATTGTAAATATGCAAATCGGTCCCGCAGATGGCGGTCTTCTTGATTTTAATCAGAACGTCATCATGGTTAATGCTTGGGATCTTTGCAGTACTTAAATTAAGGCCTGGTGCAGGATTTAGTTTTGCGAGTACATTCATTTTATTCATTGTATGATTCCCATTTCTTTACCAACTTTAGTGAAAGCTTGGATCGCTTTATCGATTTGTTGCAAGGTGTGAGCCGCTGACATTTGAGTGCGAATTCGAGCGGTGCCTTTTGGAACCACTGGAAATGTAAATGCAATGACATAAATGTCTTCTTTTAATAATTTTGCTGCCATTTCACCAGCAACTTTCTCATCATAAATCATAACTGGAATGATGGGGTGATCGCCTGGAATAAGATCAAACCCGGCTTTTTCCATGCCTTCTCTAAACTGATTTTGATTGGCTTTAAGTTGTTGGCGCAGATCATCACTTTTTTCGATTAGATCAATTGCCGCGATTGAGCTTGCTGCAATGACGGGTGCCAGAGTATTGGAGAAAAGGTACGGCCTAGAGCGTTGTCTTAACATTTCAATGATTTCTTTTTTGCCGGTGGTGTATCCGCCTGAGGCGCCGCCTAAGGCTTTACCTAAAGTTCCGGTGATGATATCAACGCGTCCCATAACGTCGCAATGTTCTGGCGTGCCGCGCCCATTCTTACCGGTAAAGCCGCAAGCATGAGAATCATCAACCAACACCAACGCATTATATTTATCAGCAAGATCACAAATTGCTGATAAATTTGCGATAATGCCGTCCATTGAAAAAACGCCATCGGTGACGATAATCTTAAATCGAGCATTGGCTTTATCTGCTAGTTGAAGTTGAACTTCAAGGTCTGCCATGTCATTATTTTGATAGCGGAAGCGTTTGGCTTTACAAAGGCGGATACCATCAATCAGACTGGCGTGATTTAATCTGTCACTGATGATCGCGTCTTCTGCATTAAGTACCGTTTCAAAAAACCCGGTATTGGCATCAAAGCAAGAAGAATAAAGTATGGTGTCTTCTGTTTCTAAAAATTTAGAAATTCTTTGCTCTAAGGCTGTATGAACTGTTTGTGTTCCACAAATAAATCTAACGGATGACATGCCATAACCGTATTCTGCAAGGGATTCTTTTGCGGCTTCGACTAGCACCGGATGATTTGATAAACCGAGATAATTGTTAGCACAAAAATTAAGAACATGCTGCCCGTCTTTTAATTGGATATCAGACCCTTGCGGTGATGCGATTTGCCTCTCACTTTTATACAACCCGTTAGCGCGTATTTCTTCAAGTTCACTTTTAATATGCGTATAAAAATCTTTATTCATTTTCTTCCTCAAGTTGTGTTATTTTTCAATTGTTTTACAATGAGTTTCTTTCAAAAAGAATGATACAGCAAAGGCCGCGATAAAACACGCTGGAAATAAGATAAACGCATGCTGATAGTTAGAAACACTATATACAGCATGATGTTGAACCATTTTTCCCGCCCACACTTTGTCCAAAACCTCACCAATAATCGGTAACATCAGGGCACCTATTATTAGCGATGCTAAATTGGTAAATCCCAGCGTTATTCCACTCAGTTTAAGCGGTACGACTTCAGTCGACAGCGCATAAGAAGGGATAATTCCACTATTAAAAACACCGTAAATAAAGCAAAGTATAAAAACAACAGGTTCTGATAGATGTCTTAAAAATGGAATATGGTTATTAAAAATAATAATACAGATGGTGATCAAACACACTAAGGGTGCGATTTTCATAACCGGTATCCGTTTTCGAATTGCATTAGACCACCATCCAAACAGCGGACAACCGACGGCTAATCCTAGAAACATCATTCCAACTTCTGCAGCCACTAAAGTCGTTGACTGGTGGTAGTAGGCCCTTAAGTAAGGGACACCCCATAAGCCTGCAAACGCGGCTGTTGGTCCATACAATAATCCAATATAAAGACTGTTTATCCAAACCTGCGGTCTTTTAATAACATTATAAACACCAGGTAAAACTTTTATTCTTTCGATTTCTTTATGTTGATTTTTTTGAAATGTTTTGGGTCTGTCACGAACAAAAATCATTACCACAACACAAAGTAATAAAAACAACCCGGCAATAAAAATCATGGTGTGTCGCCAACCAAATACATTAAATAATTTTGCCATCGGTGCGCCACCAATATAGGCACCCAGCATACCGAGCGCTTGGGTAACGCCAGCGAGGATCGCAAAATATTTAACTGGGAACCAATTATAGATAAGTTTAAGGGTACCTACGAACGAAAATGCACCGCCAAATCCAATTAAAAATCGACTAAAATAAAGCACGGTTATACTGTCTGTATACCCAAATAAAAAGCTCCCCAATGCACACACAAGAATTGAAATGGCTAATAAGCGATGGGGCCCGTATTTATCGACCAACACCCCAACGGGTACTTGCATAAATAAATAGGAATAGTAAAAAACAGCAGAAAGTCCGCCAAGGGCAAAAGCGCTAACGTGGAATGTAGACATAAGTTGATTTGTGATGACAGATGGCGATATGCGGACAAAGTAGTCCATAAGGAAAAACAGCCCGCCTAGCAACCATACTAGCCATGCTCTTGATGCTACTTTCGTTTCATCCATACAATACCGCTCGCATTTATTTAAGTGTATGAAATCCTTAGATAAATGCTTTTAAATAAGCAATATCGCGATGAGCTGATTGTATCTCGCTGTGATAGTTCCTCAGTCTCGAATCCTGTCAGCTAGTATGTTTACTGTTCATATTTTTGTCAAGATATTTCACCTGAATGAGTAATTTTTCTTTTTAAAGCTTGCGATAAAAATCAATATGTTATGTGAATCCGCCGCTTAATCCGGCTTAATGACTTTGTTTTTCCCCGAGTCATGGCGAGCGCGTAATTCCACATCGATGTAATGATCGGTAATCGCGCTGCTGCTATGGCCGGCATCATCACGTACATGTTCGCGCGGTCGGTGTTTGACGTCCTCTGAAATGCCAGTATGACGCAGCCAATGCACGGTCGCGGCTTTAAGCGCTTCTGCATCCTCAGCTAAATCATCGCTTAGCATGCGCTCATAAGCGTGATCAAAGCAATACTGAACTAGGGTGCGTATCTGGCGGGTGCTGGAAATTGGGCCTTTGCCGCGAGTCTTATTAATTAGCGGTAGGGTATCATTTGGGTCGGGCAAGGCTGGCAGCCCTAGACTGGTACGATAGCGTTTAAGTGCATTAAGCATCGCATTGGATACGACAATATGGCGTTCTTTATTGCCTTTGCCTACAGTTTTAAACCACCAGTTACCATCATGGTCACGATAAAAATCATTCATGCAGGGTTCCCAGCGTGCACTTGCCGCGAGTTCTGAGATTCGCAGGTACATCCCAAATAATGCATTGAGAATAAAAAGCGTGCGCTCATGCGTGGGATCCACTCTGGCTAAGTGTTCAGCGCTTTCGATTACATAGCCCCACTGAAGTTCTGACAATCGGCGAACAGTAGTGTGTTGCGTGGTTTTTCGAATAAATTTGCTTTTTTGTCGAATTTGGCTGACTGGGTTATGGGTGACGTATTCTTCTTGAATTAAATAATTATAAAAGCTGCTTAAAATTGCAAAAATAGACAGCAGCGCTTTTTGTGATAAATGATATTCTTGTTTGCTAGCGACCTTGCCGCTTTTGTGTGCGGTTTTACTGATACTGGTAACAAAGGGTCGCCATTTTGGATTCGGTTGGCGCTGTCCATTTTTTAAAATAAAGCGGTTACATTTTTGCAGGCCAATCCATTGATCAGGCGGCGATTGACAAAACTGAATGTAATTTTCGATATCTTGACGGCTGATTGCGGCGACCGATTTGCGTAATTTGTGCACGCTCCATTGCAATAATCGTTCAATTTCACGCCGATAAGCATTAAACGTGGCTTGGCTGCCGCGATAACTGTAGATAAAATTTGCTGCATGTTGAAAATCATCTGGGTAGGGGTGATCGATTTTAGTTTGGATTTGGTGATGATTTTCCAAAGTGTCAAACATCGGTAATGGCATCTGCATAAACTTCCCTATATTTTTGTCAATGATCGGTTTACAATCGTGTTGAATCAATTTTAAAGGATTTATCATCTTGATACCATTTACTCCGCTTCAATCTGGCGATAAAGTTGCGCTCGTGTGTACCGGCAGCGCTTGCGAGTCCGCACATGACCCAGAAGACTGCAAACAATATCTAGCAAAACATTATGCACTGAACGCTGAATATGAAAATGAGACTTTTCGTTCAACGCTGCCAAGAGAGCGTGCTGAGATTTTTTTTCGTTATTTGCAAGATGACTCAATCAAAGCAATATGGAGCGTGCGTGGTGGCGAGGGAACCGCGGATATTATTCATTTTTTGGAAGCTAAAGCGCAAAGTATTAAAACATTTAAACCCAAGCCATTAATTGGCTTTAGCGATTTTACCGCATTGTTAGTGTATTTTAACCAGCGTTTTGGCTGGCCCACCATGCATGCGATTGGTGCGAGACAAATGCATAACCGTTCGGTAAATCAATTGAGTGAGTCGCTGACTTTGGATTGGCTCAGGGCAAAAAAGCCTGAGCTAAAGATTGGTGGTTTAATACCGCTGAATCATGCGGCTTTAGCTCCACGTAAATTAACGGGCGATGTGATTGGCGGCAATTTAAGTTTAATTCATATTAGCATTCAAGATATTTGGGAGTTACAAGCTTCTGGCAAGATTGTGTTACTGGAAGAAGTCGGCGAAAAGCCGTATCGAGTAGCGCGCACGTTGAAATATTTACAGCGGATTGGGTTTTTTGCTGGAGCTAAAGCGATTATATTAGCGGGCTTTGATTTCCCAGATTTAATGAGGCGCGAAAGCGAAGCCATGGATCGGTCTATGCGAGAAATTTTGACTCGTTTTGCGCGCGATTATAATTGCCCGGTGCTTTTTAGTGATTTAATCGGACATGGACAAAAGAATTATCCCGTGCCGTTTTACGCTCGCGCTACTTTAACCTTGGACGCCAATCCGAGCTTGGTGTGGTGAGAGTCGGTCTGCACTAATCAATCGCTCGGCCATCGGCAGAAAGTGCGACTGCAATCAGTTTGGTTTGTGGGAAATGCGCCAAAATAATGTTGGTGATTACCATGACTGGCACACACAGGAACATTCCAACGATACCCCAGATATAACCCCAGAAGGCCAGTGAGATTAAAATAACAATTGGGCTTAAATTTAAATGGGTTCCCATATATTTTGGTTCAATAATATTACCAACGCCAAATTGGATCACAGCAAGAATGATGCCAAAGAGTATGAATAAAAACAAGCTGCTGATTTGAATTGAGACTGCGATCAACACTAAGATTACCGCTGCAATCGGCCCAATAAACGGGATGTAGTTCAATAGAAAAATCAACATTCCCCAAAACTCAGCATATTGAATATGGAAAAAAAGCAGCACAAAATAACTGGCTAGACCTGCGATGGCATTCATGATGGTTTTTACTTTGAGATACTTTTTAATATCATGGTTGATGTGATCAATTACGGCGTTTACTCGTTGAACCTGTTTTTCATTTTTGCAGATGCCAATTATTTTTTGATTAAAGGTTTTATATTCGAGCAGTAAAAACAGTAAATAAATAATAATTAAAGTCGTGTTGCTCAAAATATCTGAGATGATTAAAGCCATGCTTGAGAAAATTCTTGAGATGTTGATTTGGCCGATCAGTTTTACGACGTCAATGCGCCCACCGCTTAAATGATTTATATAATTAAGGACAGTTTGAATCTTGTGTTGGTATTGAGGAGCTTCTCTAATAATGTTTGAAATGGAATAGGTGAGTGCTAATACGAACAAATACAGCAGCACGCCTGAGATGATGATCGATATAAACAGGGCAATGCCATATGGCAGGTGGTGTTTTTTGATTCTTATTTTATGAAAGACGTTGGTGAACTGTATAATAATATACCAAATTACCAAGGCAATGATCAGAGGTAGAATTAAGTTTTTACCAATATGTAAAATAAAGATGAGTAATGTTACCAGTCCGAAAGCAGCAGCAGTGTTGAGTAATCGAAGGTTCATGGTGTATCCTTACATTATCCTTATTGCACATTATTATGAGCATACCTAATTTTGTGCTAGGTATCAATCTACCAGCATTCGTAAAAAATGGTCACATT
>CAXMUH010000047.1:0-42129 GCA_964196565.1 uncultured Legionellaceae bacterium
TGACGCGCAAAGCTCGCGAAGGTTATTATAGGCGCAAAGGGTCACTGTCATCCCAGCGAAAGCTGGGATCTCTTGAGTTAAGCGCTAAATTAATGAGATTCCTGCAAGCGCCGGAATGACGAAGTCTAAAAAATCTTTGCGCCTTTCATTAGCTTCGCGAGCTTTGCGCATCAAACGCGCTTAATATTTTCTTAAGCCCCCACTGTTATGCTGTTATCTTTGGATTCTATATTACTGGGAGTTTATTGTGTCAAAAAATTATTTTATTGCTTCTACTGTTTTATTATCCATTTCATTTGCATCACTTGCTGCCAATGAGGTAGCCATCGTTGATGCTGGCTCGACCGGCTCGCGAATATCGATCTATCAATATCATTCAACAAACGAAGGTAAGTTGCCAACGTTAACATTAGAATATTCGAATAAAGTCAAACCCGGTTTAGAAAGCTTTGCTAAAGATCCTGCTGGTGTCGCAAATTATATGAAAACACTTATTGGTGATCATAATCAAAATAAAGCAGAATTTTATTTAATGGGTACAGCGGGTATGCGTATGCTATCTCAAGATGCACAAAATACAATTTACACTGCAGTCAAAAATTATCTAAACGCGAATACTCAGTTTGACGTTAAAACCATTGCAACGATTCCTGGAAAATGGGAAGGCGCTTTTGATTGGATTGCTGCGAATTATTGGCAGCAAACGTTATTTTCAGACAATTCTGTGGGTGTGTTAGATATGGGTGGCGGTTCGGTCGAAATCGCTTACAAAGCTTATGCGCCATCAGCAGATACGGTTAGTTTTAATTTGGCGGGTCAACCATTCACGGTATATAGCCGAAGTGATTTAGGTCTGGGTTTAAATTCAGCGATCGGTCAATATTTAAATGATGCGAATTGTTTCCCGGTTAATTATTTATTGCCAGATGCACAAAAAGGCAGTGGGCATTCAGCTCTGTGTCGAGATGATTCACTTTCACTGACTAATACCGTTCATCACGTTAATTTGCCCGCTTTAAATATTCCAGCTCACATGCCGTTTGTTGCTATTTCCGGATATTACTACACTGCAAAAGCGTTGGGCCAGACAGGAACTTTTACCGAACAATCATTGCATCAAGCAGCAGCGGGATTTTGTGCGACAACATGGGGTGAGTTGAAGAAACTTCATCCAAATGATGCGTATCTACAAGGTTATTGTTTTAACGCTTCATTGATTGATGGGTTGTTAACTCGCGGTTACAATTTTTCTGCGACTAAACAATTTGAGTCAACAAATAGTATTGGCGGTCATGATTTGAATTGGACCACGGGAGCGATTCTGTATCATCTTGAGAATAAGTAAAGGTTAGGTTTCTTGGGCTTTTGCGTACCAAATGGAAAAGGGTATAGTCATAAAAGCTAAAAAAATTTTATTTTTACTCAATGCGTTTGGAAATTAGGCCTTTTAGCATGGGCTTTGACATTGGTAGCCTTGACTTTTTGGCTAAAAAGCCGCTCGAAGATGTTTTCTCTTACGCGGCGGCGCAGCGTAAGAGTGTCCATTTATACGTAGCACCTTAAAGCTTTAAGAACCTAATTTCCAAACGCTTTGAGTGTAACTAAATAATCAAAGCCAGCAATTAATTCGACGCTTTCGAGTTAGCCATATACTGAATTTTACCACCCTTATCTCCAGGTGTGCCTAATGGATAATAAGTAAAATGATAGGGGCCAACGCTTTGGATTTTGCCTGCGCTGCCGGATTGTTGGTTATAATAATTCGTAGCGGTCATATCACTTTCAGGATAATACGTTAACAGGACTTTGCCAATGGCGTGCACTTTCCCGCTCGTACCATTACCATTGATACATCTTCTTTTTGTATAAACCGCAGCAATTTGATTTTGCAGTTCGCGTGTTCGCTTTGAAAGCGCATTGGGTGTGGGTATACCATTACCAGAACCTTGGGATTGATAAAGATGGCTTTGTTGGCAGCTGTAATAACTTATATGGATATCATTAATGCTGGTTACTTGTTTGCTATGGCGATTAATTAAGCTTGGGGCTTGGTAAGTGATATTGGGTTTAGCCGTCTTGATAACATTAGATGCATGCTTTTGTGCAAGCGCAATGAGCTTTCCTTTTGGGCCCACAGTCAGTCGAACGTTGTTGATGGTAACTTTAATACCATTTAAGTTGCCATGGCTGATGATGGGTTTAATCAGAGTGTTTTCATTGGCGGCCATAGCATTACTAAAGGATGCTAGAGCGGAGCAGGCAACAAGAATGGCGGCGCAAAGTGTTCTAAACATATTCAAATTCTCCTTTAATGGAAGCTTAATGATCATAGTAACTAATTTGTTTGCAAATGCCTAGTCAGGAGTGGGGGTGACAGAATATCGCTTAATTACATAAGACTTGTGAATTTATGCTATTTGGTGTTCAATAAGACCCCTTAACCTGGGTTGAGCATCATATGCACTCCAGGGTTTAAGCGAGAGTGGCGGAATTGGTAGACGCGCTGGATTTAGGATCCAGTGGGGTAACCTGTGAGAGTTCGAGTCTCTCCTCTCGCACCAATAACACATTAATATAATGGGGTAAAGTTTATGGCACAGTCGTCAACGCTCGAAAAACTAGAGGGCTTAAAAAGACGAATTGATATCACAGTTCCGGCTTCAACAGTTGATCAAGTATATAATCAGAAGATTCAAAAGGTTGCAAATACAGCCAAAATTGATGGTTTCCGACCTGGAAAAATACCGCAAAAAGTTATTCAGAAGCAATTTGGCAGCAGTATTCTTATTGAGGCTGCTCAGGAATTGATACAATCCAGCTTAATGAGTGCTGTTGAAGAGCACAAGCTGCAAATTGCCGGCACCCCTTCAGTCACTCCGAAAGAATTAAAACCTGGTCAGGCGCTTGAGTTTAGCGCTGAGTTTGAGGTTTATCCTGAAATTAGCTTAGCTGATATGGCTGAGGTTAAGCTGTCGCGTCAAGTGCTTGAGTTAAAAGATGCAGATATTGATAAAATGCTCGAAACTTTGCAAAAACAACATGCAGAGTGGGTCGAGGTCGAACGCGAAGCAGCTAATGGCGATCGTGTGTTGATTGATTTTGAGGGCTTTATTAATGGTGAAGTTTTTGAAAATGGTTCAGCTAAAGATTTCCAACTTGAGCTTGGATCAAAGCAAATGATTCCTGGTTTTGAAGATGGTCTTATCGGCGTTAAGTTTGCTGATGAGCGTGAAATTACCTGTGCATTTCCGATGGATTATCCAAAAAATGAACTTGCTGGTCAAAAAGCCACATTTAAGATTCACGTTAATAAAGTGTTGGCACCTAAAATGCCAGAGATTAATGATGAGTTTGCTAAAAAGATTGGTGTTGAGGGTGGCGTTTCAGCTTTAAGAAAAGATGTTGAAAAGAACATGGTTAGCCAAGTGCAGCAAATGCTTAAAGACAAACTCAAAAAAAATATGATGGATAAACTTTTAGACCTTAATACTGTCACAGTTCCAACATCTCTAATTGATAATGAGATCGAACATTTGCAACAATTGGCTAAGCAGCAAATGGGTGAAAATGCAAATAAAATGCCGGATAATCTTTTCCCGCGTGCTCATTTTGAAGATCAAGCTGCGCGTCGTGTGAGCTTAGGTCTAATATTAGGTGAAGTTATTAAACAGCACCAACTTAAAGTAGATGGTCAAAAAGTTAGAGAGCGAATTGAACAGATTGCAGCGGTTTACCACGATCCAGCACAAGTGGTAAATTGGTATTACAATAACAAGCGCATGTTGGCTGAAGTTGAATCGGTTGTACTTGAAGACCAAGCAGTGGAAAAATTACTTAAAAAATGTCAAACCGAAGATAAAAAAGTGAGTTATGATGAAGCGATTAAGCCGCCACAAGAGGTAGGTAAAAAAGCAGACAAAGCGTAATTTATCTGTAACTACTCAGTCGCGGCGTGATAAGCACTTCAACTTTCTTTGATGGAGTGGAGTAATTGGGTTTATTTTTGTGATGTATTGCGACATAATTTAACATAAGAAATCTTGATTGCTTGCGGCCGAGTTATTGAAGTTGCTGCTAATTTAACAGAAGGAATAATTGAATGAGTACACTAGTACCAATGGTTGTCGAACAAAGTTCTCGAGGTGAGCGTTCTTATGATATTTATTCGCGTTTATTAAAAGACCGAATTATCTTTTTATGCGGAGAGGTTGAAGACCATTTGGCCAACCTGGTGATTGCTCAACTCTTGTTTCTCGAATCTGAAGATCCAAAAAAAGATATTAGTCTATATATTAACTCTCCAGGTGGCGTGGTTTCATCTGCAATGGCTATGTATGACACCATACAATTTATAAAGCCTGATGTGAGCACTTTATGTGTGGGCCAGGCTGCGAGCGCTGGGGCTTTATTGCTCGCCAGTGGTGCAGCAGGTAAACGTCATGCATTGCCGCATTCGACAATTATGATCCATCAGGTTTTGGGAGGTTACCAAGGTCAGGGTTCAGATATTCAGATTCATGCCTCACAAACTAAGCTGGTGGGTGATCGACTGAATAGCATTATGGCAAAGCATACTGGTAAGGACATCTCAGAGGTCGAAAAAGACACTAATCGTGACTATTTCTTGACCGCCAAGGAAGCAGTTGAGTACGGTTTGATTGATTCAGTACTTAGCACACGCGAATCATAAAAATGAAAAATCCCCGCGTGCCAAAGCGGGCGGGGTATTCTTATTAGGATTTCGCCTGCGCGGGGGACCCTAAGCTGCGGCGAGCATTCGCTTGCCCCCCTTAAGAATCCCCATCGCGCAAGGAAAATCAATAACTTACTAGTTAATATGTGATTAAATTAGTGGGGATTTCAGATGGTATTAAGCTGTTACTTATTCCAATGAGCTGATAACATTGAAAACAAGAGTGTTTGACCTTATCTACTAGATAGGGTTTTGTGACCCGGCCGTAGGCTGGGTGTGTCCGTTTAGAGGGCTGTGTGCTCTAAGTAAGTGAGGAAATGATTGTATGAGTGAAGATAAGCCGCAAATTTTACATTGCTCTTTTTGTGGAAAGAGTCAACACGAGGTCCGTAAGTTAATCGCAGGTCCTTCCGTGTTTGTTTGTAATGAGTGTGTTGATTTATGCAATGATATCATTCGAGAAGAAGAATTAGCACAAGCTGTTGAATCACAAAAAAAGCTACCCACTCCGCAAGAAATTCATCAGCAGCTTAATGAATATGTCATTGGCCAAGATTATGCTAAAAAAGTTTTATCAGTCGCGGTATATAATCATTACAAAAGATTAAATAATCGTGTTGGCGATGATGAAGTTGAGTTGGGTAAAAGTAATATTTTATTAATCGGGCCGACCGGCTCAGGAAAAACCTTATTAGCGCAAACGTTAGCCCGTCTTTTAAATGTGCCCTTTGCAATTGCGGATGCGACCACATTAACCGAAGCCGGTTATGTGGGCGAAGACGTTGAAAATATCATTCAAAAATTACTACAAAAATGTAATTATGATGTTGAAAAAGCAAAAAGCGGAATTATTTATATTGATGAAATCGATAAGATATCTCGTAAAACAGATAGTCCATCCTTAACGCGTGATGTTTCTGGTGAAGGAGTGCAGCAAGCCTTGTTAAAATTAATCGAAGGCACAGTCGCGGCAATTCCACCACAAGGAGGGCGCAAGCATCCGCAACAAGAATATTTACAAGTTGATACATCCAATATTTTATTTATTTGTGGCGGCGCATTTGCTGACCTACATAAAATCATTCGCCAACGAAGCGATAAAAGTGGAATTGGTTTTTCTGCCGAGGTTAAAGAGAAAGAAGAGACGAATAGCGCTGAGGTCATGAAAGAGGTTGAGCCAGAAGATCTAGTGAAATATGGTTTAATTCCGGAATTTATTGGGCGACTCCCAGTATTGGCTGTGCTTGATGAATTGGATGATGCTGCATTAGTTAGAATTTTGACTGAGCCAAAGAATGCATTGACTAAGCAATATGCGAAGTTATTTGAGCTCGAAGGTGTCGAGATTGAATTTCAAGTTGAGGCATTACATGAGATTGCCAAGCGTGCCATAGAGCGTAAATCGGGTGCGCGTGGCTTGCGTTCCATAGTTGAGCATATTTTGTTGGATCTTATGTATGAATTACCGTCCCTTAAGAACTTGAAAAAAGTTATAATTAATGAGGATGCGATCACATCTGGGGCTCAACCGGTCTATATTTACGAAGAAGAGCCAGATCAGGTCAAAAAGACGGCCTCAAAGTAAGCAATATATTAGTTAGCGTATAATAGAGCGGTTTGAGCAGTATACTGTTGGAATTCGTTTTTACTATAGGCTATGGTTTTAATAGGGTAGTTAGCTATTTAAGTGCATTAGCTGGCCTACAACGATTAATGGTAATAACAGCGTGATAATGATGACTGAACGTATAGTTGAGCAACTGTCCTATCCTTTACTTCCGCTGCGTGATGTGGTGGTTTTTCCTCATATGGTGATCCCATTATTTGTGGGTAGATCCGAGTCCATCCATGCGCTTGATGTCGCGATGGAAAAGGACAAACAGATTTTTTTAACAGCACAAAAAGACCCGAACATTGATAGCCCTAAAGCGAAAGATTTATATCGAGTAGGCGCTGTCGCTACTATTTTACAATTATTACGCTTACCTGATGGTACGGTAAAAGTTTTAGTTGAAGGTAATTATCGTGCTAAGGTAAATAAAATCACTAAAGGCAAAGAGTTTTGGACTGCTGATATTGAAAAGATGGATGAAGTACTCAATCTTGATGATGCGGAGATCGAAGCCTATATGCGCGCGGCAATGACTCAGTTTGAGCAATTAGTAAAAACCAGCAAAAAATTACCACCGGAATTATTAACTTCATTATCGAACATCCAAGATACTGGCCGCTTGGCTGATAGCATTGCTGCACACATGACGATTAAGTTAAACTCGCGACAAAAAATCTTAGAAGCTGCTGATATGCGTACTCGCTTTGAGTTGTTGCAGAACTTTATCGCTCAAGAGTTAGAATTAGTTGAAGTTGAAAAACGTGTTCAAGGTCGAGTTAAACAACAAGTTGAAAAAAGTCAGCGTCAATATTATTTGAGTGAAAAAATGAAAGCCATTCAACAAGAGTTGGGTGAACTTGATGAAATTACTCCGGCGGATGAGTTTCAACAGTTGCATAATAAAATTGAAAGTGCTGGCATGTCCGAAGAAGCAAAAGAAAAAGCGATGGCCGAGCTTGCTAAACTTAGAATGATGCCGCCGATGTCAGCAGAAGCCACAGTCAGTCGCAATTATTTAGACTGGTTGTTGATGGTTCCCTGGAAAGAAAAAACTAAAGTTAGCAAAGACATTACCAAGGCATCAAAAATCCTTGAGGCAGATCATTATGGACTCGAAGAAGTTAAGCAGCGAATATTAGAATACCTAGCTGTACAGCAACGCGTTAAAAAATTAAAAGGTCCGATATTATGTTTGGTGGGACCACCAGGCGTTGGTAAAACTTCATTGGGCCAGTCTATCGCGAATGCTACCGGGCGAACCTTTGTGCGAATTTCCCTTGGCGGGGTGCGTGATGAAGCTGAAATCAGAGGTCATCGTCGGACTTATATCGGTGCATTGCCGGGCAAAATAATTCAAAAAATGAGTAAGGCCAAAGTTAAAAATCCACTTTTTATGCTTGATGAAGTGGATAAAATGGCAATGGATTTTCGTGGTGATCCAGCTTCTGCGTTGCTAGAAGTATTAGATCCAGAACAAAATCACACGTTCAATGACCATTACTTAGAAGTGGACTATGATCTTTCGGATGTTATGTTTATTGCTACCGCAAACTCGATGGATATCCCAGTTCCCTTACTTGATCGTATGGAAGTGATTCGCTTAGCGGGTTATACAGAAGACGAAAAACTTAATATTGCGAAACGTTATTTAGTGCCGAGGCAGATTGAGCAAGCAGGACTTGAAAAAAAAGAAATTAATTTATCTGATACTGCACTGCAAGAAATTATACGCACTTATACGCGAGAAGCAGGTGTGCGTGCTTTAGAGCGAGAAGTTTCTAAAATTTGTCGTAAAGTGGTCAAAGAGATTTTGACTGTCAAAAAAGGTAAGCCAATTAAACTGGCCTCGATCACTCAGAAAAATTTAGAAAATTATCTTGGCGTAAAGAAATACCGTTATGGTATAGCGGAAGCAAAAGACAGCGTTGGACAGGTAACCGGGCTTGCATGGACGGAAGTTGGCGGTGAGCTATTAACCATCGAAGCTCAAATTGTCCCCGGTAAAGGTAAATCATTACAAACCGGACGGCTTGGTGATGTGATGTTAGAGTCAATCCAAGCTGCAATGACCGTGGCTCGTTCTCGCGCCGATTTGCTGTTCGTTACCAATAAATATTTTCAAGAACATGATTTTCATATTCACGTTCCAGAGGGTGCGACGCCAAAAGATGGTCCAAGTGCCGGGATTGGGATGTGTGTAGCCATTGTATCCGTGGTGACTCAGATACCAGTTAGAGCCGATGTTGCCATGACCGGTGAAATTACTTTGCGAGGTGACGTGTTACCGATTGGTGGTTTGAAAGAAAAATTACTTGCCGCATTACGTGGTGGTATTAAAGAAGTTATTATTCCTGAAGAAAATGAACGCGAATTAACTGAAATCCCCCAAAATGTTACTGACAGCTTGGAGATTCATCCGGTAAAAACCATCGAAGATGTATTAAAAATTGCGCTGCAGCGTATGCCAGGCGCTGAACCCGAAACGGTTCGTAAGAGCAAAAAAGCAAAAACAGTAAAAAAAGCAAAAACAGTTAAAAAAACGCCGACTCGACGTAAATCTAAATAAGGCTAATATTCATGGAGCAAATGCAACAACACGTGCAAGACTTAATCGCGCTTGCAAAAAAACGTAATTTGGATGCATTTGAAGTTGAAGGTTCAGTCGAAAATGGATTTAGCGCCAGTGCGCGTTGTGGTGAAGTTGAAAATTTAGAACATCACCGCGAAAAATCAATCAGTATCTCCGTTTTTAAAGATCAAAAAACCGGCCATGCCGCCAGCAGTGATTTATCAAGCACGGCATTGCTAGAAACCCTAGAAAAAGCCTGTTCAATTGCAAACTTTACCGAGCCGGATTCGTTTTCTGGCCTCGCCGATAAAGAACTGATGGCTTATGATTACCCTGATCTTTTGTTAAATCACCCCTGGGATATTTCACACCAACAAGCGATTGAATTAGCGGTTTCATGTGATAAGGCGGCGCGCGAATATGATCAGCGGATTACTCAAACGGAAGAAGCGGCTTTAACGACCAGCTCCCATTATAGAGTTTATGCGAATTCCCACGGATTTATCGGGGATTATGCAAGTACGCTACACGGTTTATCGATCAGTGTAGTGGCCGAGAAAAATAATCAAAAAGAACGTGATTATGATTATTGTTATGTGCGTAATGCAGAGCAATTAGATAAGCCTAAAACAATTGCAAATCTAGCTGCGATGAGAGCGATACGTCGATTAGATGCAAGAAAAATTAAAACTCAAAAATGCCCAGTAATTTTCGATTCACGTGTGGCCAAGTCAATACTCAGTCATTTATTGGGGGCGATCAGCGGCGCCAACCTTTATCGTCAAAGTTCTTTTTTATTAGATCATTTAGGCAAACTGATTATGCCGAAGCACATTACCATTGGTCAGCATCCACATTTAAAAAGTGGTTATGGCAGTGCGCCATTCGATGATCAGGGTGTAAAAACCAGGGCGATTAATTTTATAGAAAACGGGGTTTTAGCAAGCTATATGCTGGGCGCCTATTCAGCGCGTAAATTAGGCCTAACCACCACAGGCAATGCCGGTGGCGTATATAATTTGTCGATTTCGCATGAGGATAAAACCTTGGATGCGTTGTGTCGCCAAATGGGCACCGGCTTATTGGTTACCGAATTAATGGGCCAGGGCGTTAGTTTATTAACCGGTGACTACTCCCGTGGTGCTGCTGGTTTTTGGGTTGAAAATGGTGAAATTCAATATCCCGTGCACGAGATTACCATTGCATCGAATTTAAAAGATATGTTGTTAAATATCGCGGCTGTCGCTAACGACATCGATGTTCGCGGTAATATTCATACCGGTTCAATTTTAGTTGAAGAGATGATGATTGCCGGTTCCTAAAGTCTATCTTTATTATTCCCGGCCAAAAATAAATCTTTGTCCGGGCTACACCTATAACTAAACCGCACTGGGCATATACCCAGTTCACTATAGAATTAGGCCTTTTTAGTATGGGCTTTAACATTGCTAGCTTTGACTTTTTGGTTAAAAAGCCGCTCGAAGTTGTTTTATCTTACGCGGCGGCGCAGTGGTTACTAGAAGGCGCAACGAATTCATATTAAGAGACCTTTGCGTTCTTTTTATAACCGCTGCGCCGCCGCGTAAGAACGGCGTAGCTCATGGGTTAATAAAACTGAAGTCCTTATCGGCCTTTGAGCTAAATATTACAAATCAAAACCTAATGCTCACCTGGGTTGGGTATAGCTCAGGCAACCGTTCGTTAAAAAGCTGCGCGACTATTATTAACCCATAATAAACAACATTTACTCATACTCACATAGATCGCTTCTTCTGAGGCGATTTTCTTATCACTTAATTAAGCGAGAGTTAAGAAAGGTTGTGATTAATTGAATAGTTGGTTAAAATACAACAAGCTACCAAATGGATATTTGGGCAATGGAGTATACAAAGGAGTTGTTACGAGTGAAAAATGGAATTGCAATTTTGAGTGCATCCTCACTTTGTACTTTGGCCCTAACACTCTTTCCCGTGGCATCGATGGCCGCATCTGGACAAAATTCTGATTATATGTCGCACTTTGCGACTCAGCCGTCTGTTCAAAAACGTAACCATTCAGTTCGTTTGCCAGTCAAGCCATCAGTACAAAATCCTGGTTATATGTCGCGCTTTGTGATTCGGTCGCTAGATTTTAAGTATATGCCGCGATTTTCGGTTGGGCCGTTTTACCAAACAGGCAACAGTTCATTTGGTCTGTATGATATTTTTGTGCCATTTACCATGAACTCTAAGTCGATTTTGTTTGTCGATGGCCGCTACATTGATCGTGGTAACACCTGGGAGTCCAACATAGGTGTGGGTTTTAGAAAGATTACCAAAAGCCGTAACCTTCTATGGACACTCTATTCTTTCTATGACAACAGAAGAACTCGTTTTAGTAATTATTTTGGCCAGGTAACGGTGGGTGCCGATTTTCAAACTGAAAAGTGGTATTTTAATACCAATGGCTATATTCCAGTGGGTAAAAAGCAACAATTTGTTGATGCTTTTAATACCGCTTCTCTGTGTAATGGTAACACTCGAATCTGTTATGCACGCGGTATTGAAAAATCAATGGGTGGTTGGGATGCCGAAGTTGGCCGTGATTTTTTCCGGGGTCTTAAAGGCTATGCAGGCATGTATGTGTTTGCACGCGAGGGCGTTGAAACCGCTATCGGACCCAATCTACGCTTACAATATGATATTGAGCACCAAGATCAAAAACGCGTTTTTCACCTCTTTAATAAGATCGCTTTAATCGCTAACTGGCGTGATGATCAATTGGTTGGCTCATCCTGGTATGCCGGTGTGCGCTTTGATATTGGAATCGGACCGGAACCTCGTCTAGTTGATCTAGAGCGTAAGATGACCAGTTTTGTCCGCCGTGATTTAAATATTGAAATGAGTTCAGATGGCAGTGGCAGCAATGCCGCTTTAACTCAACCGATTAAAATTCTAACCAATGATTTTGATGGGCAGGAGACGCAGGTTGCACTGACGACTCCAGGGATTCTTGATGGTCCTTTAACCGCCATTGTCAATAATCCTAGAAACAATATTGTTGGGGTGGTTGGTGCTGCAGCTACATTAGCGAGTGACAAAGATATGCGAACTAACCAAATATTGGAAGGTGGTGTGTTTTCTTTTACTCGCGAAGGGGCAAATTTTTCTGTTCAAGTAGGTCAGAATGGTGCATTTCCCCTAGGTGCTTCTGGTTTTACCATTGACGTAGGTACTGGTCCTACCGTTGGGCAAAACGTCACCATAGAAAATATGGCGTTCTCTGATACAAACGGTGCACCAGTTACCCCATTGGTTGGTACCGCTGCCACTTTTCTTAACCCTATAGGCACGCTTACGATTCGTAACAATACCGACACAGGCCTTAGGACATTTGTTTCTATCGGACGATCAGCTGTTACTACCGAGGTTATTATTATTAGCGGCAATACGATCAGTGGGCAAGTAAACCCCGCCAGGCCACCTGTTCAAATCATCGGACACAGTAATGCTACTGGCGGTTCTGAGACAGTGATAATTGATGGTAATACAATTACTCCTGCGGGACCTGTTACAGCTATCATACTCGTAGGTGCGGGTGGTTTTGGGGTCACTCATCCTACTCTTCTTGTTTCAGTAACTAATAACACCCTGACTACAACCGGCGTTGGTATAGCTAATGCTAGTTTAGATCTTAGGGGGCTTACTGGAATACTCACCGTTTCGGATCTAAGAGGTAACACCATTACCAATACCGGGGTGGGCAGCACTGCACTTGGTGTGCAAAATAATGTTACCTTCCAGGGTAATATCAACAACAATGCATTTAGCTCTAATCCTGCTGCTGCTGAAGGTGTGCTGGATTTTAGAGCAGCTGTTGCTAATTCATCGCTACATGTTGTTGGTGCTATTACGGGTAATACGATCACTAATGTAGGTGGTTTGGCAGGAGAGCGAGCAGTTAGTCTTCAAGCGCTTCTAGGTGCTAGTAGTGTTGTTGTGGGTGGAGGCTTTGTAGGCAACACGATTAATGCTGGAGCTGGGCGTGGTGTTGAAACAGTCACTGGCGCCGGCGTTGGGTCAGTCGTCCTCGGCGCTTTTAACAACAATACATTTACCCTAGGGTTTGAGGGTGGTCGTGCCATAAGCACCAACTTTGGTACTTCAGGTACCACCTCATTCAGTATAGGTGGTGGTGCGACTGCTGGAACTGTGGCTGCTTTGGAAGCGGCTAATGGACTGGCTCTTGGTACTAGTATCACAGTAGTTCCTACAACCATTATTGCTCCATAAGCATCACTCCGGGCGTAGCAAAATATGCAAAATGGCATTTTCGATTGACTGAAACTTTAAATCAGTGCGCATTTCTAATCCAAACTTTCGCCAAGCATTAACTAACCATGAAATAAGTGAACTGCTTGCAACTCCTTGGCTGAGCTCTTAATCTAATAGAAGCTGATAATTGAGTCATGGGAGACTTGTATGCGAGATAGGAATAGCTATAAGATTGTCATTTTAGGTGAGTCAGCAACTGGGAAATCTTTACTTCTTCAAAAAATGCTAGTACGTGATTATAACTCTACTTATTATTCATCTACAATAGGCGTAGTATATGGGACAGTATTTGTTGATAATGATAATACTACCGATAAATTTGATATTTGGGACACCGCTGGCGCAGAGAGATTCTGGACAATAGCGCAAAGTTACGTTCACGAACCACCGTCGGATCTAGTTATTGTAATTTATAATAATGACGATAGTTTTAATCAGCTTAAAAAATTTTTTATTATGCTCAAAAAACTGAATCATACCGGAAAGACTTTATTATTATTCAACCCCTCCAATCAACAGACTGAAGACGAGCAAAGCACTTTGCAAAGCAAGGGGCAACAATTTGCTAGCGAGAACGAATGTGAATTTATACAACATAATTTGTCGGAGATCACTCGGGAAGGTGCTATTGAATTAATTAGCTCTAACATAATTCGTAAACCTCCAGTTAATGTTTATGAAGAGCTTGATCCCACAATGGACTCCGGCAAAAATCCTAATCCAGTTTCAATGACAAAAGCTGTGCTAGGATCAATTAGCATGATTGCTGCTGCAGGAATATGGGTGGCATTAGCGACGTGTACAGTTTCTCACGCTGCATTGGGCGCGGGCTTATTCGCATCAATCGTCATAGCGGCAGCTTGGCCTTTAGCAATCGGTTCAACAGTAGTTGGTGTTGGCCTACTGATTGCTTCTGGAATTTTAACGTGTCGGCAGCCTGCTGCTGTGGAAGAAGACAGTAGTAGCCTGGTCAGCGCCAGCTTGCCGGGAAATTAGAAAACCTGGCCGACAAGTCGTCCAGGCTACGTGCTGGCTGCTCGCCAAGACGGGGATATGTGCTGCTTTGAATATGCGGTTCATGTTAATTTAATATTACTGACTTACAATGGAGTCTGGTCAATATTTAAGAAGTACTTGCTATGCGTTCATCTTGGTCGTCCTGTTTTGGATTTTTTTACTGTTGTACACGCCCATTGGGTTATGTTTATTCCGATATGAGTTCAGCAGAAGAGCCTTTGTTAAAAGGCGTTGTCGATTCGATCCCGAAAAGAGTTATTGTTATAAGCTCAGAAGCTGCTGCTGTTTCAGTTTTTGTAAAGCTGATTACAGTATTATGCCCGGAAATTTCTTTTAGCCTGTCTTCTGGGAATAATTATGAAATTCGTGTGGCAGTTGAAAAGGCATTGCTGGAAAATTCAGCTTTGTATAAGCATTTAAAAAAGCTATACCGTTCAAATGACTTTAGTGTTGCTAAAACTTCAAAGCAATTTATTGCGGAGTTAGATAGCGAAAGTCTAACCGGGTTAAAGACCAAATATGCAAACTGGGCTTGTAAGCCGCTGCTTATAAGCGAGGTGAGTAAAATTGTCACTCAGGTTAATGCTATTTTTGAGTCAAATAACAAGGTTGAAACTAGCGAAGTTGAAGCTGCAGACGTTGAGCAACCTGTCTCACCTAAGATGTAGTACGGCTCGTCTTTGCGAGGACTGTAGGATTGAGGCAATCTATAATATTATTTTCATGGATTGCCGCGGTCGTTTCACTCCCTCGCAATGACGGGTGGGGCAGTGTTGCGAATTGCTATTCCGCTTCGCCAAATTTATCGTTAATCAATTCTTCAAGCGCGCTAAAAGCGGCAGCTTCGTCGCTGCCTGTTACAACCAACTCAATCTCAGTTCCTTGTGAAGCGCCCAGGACCATGACATTCATGACGCTTTTTGCATTGATTTCGCGATTATTGTAGATAATTATTATTTCACTACCAAAGCGCGAGGCGGTATTAACCAGCTTTACTGCGGCTCTGGCATGAAGCCCGAGTTTATTAATTATTTTTAATCGTTTTTTTTGCATGCGGCGCTCCTTTGCTTGATTGTGGTTAAATGTTGGTGTAAATCCGAAAAAGCATCATATCCATCCAGACGCAATTTGTAGTTTCGAACTAATATTTCAACTAATAAAGGTAATGCTCGCCCGCCTGCGGTAATCGGCATTTGAAAAGTGGGGATATCAATGCCGAGTAGGGATTGTTGCCCCACCAATGGTTGCAAAGGTTCACTAAGCGCTGCAATTGTGTCTTGTGATTTAAGGTCAATGCAAATATCAATTTTATGTTTGGCGGTTAGTGCTTTCTCACCAAATATTTTAGCAATATTTGTTACGCCTAAATAATCAATTTGCATAAAACAATTAATCGATTCTGGACAGCTGGCCATCAGTGTGTTATCCAAAGCGTGGATTTCGGTCGCATCATCACAAACCAGTTGATGGCCGCGATCAATTAGCGCTAGGCAAAGTTCACTTTTACCGAGCTTAGGTTTGCCGCGAATTAAAGCCCCAATGCCGTCGATTACCATCATATTGGCATGGATAGTTGAGTGATTATTCTTTTCCATCGTAACCCTTTAGCCGTTGGTATAGTAATTGGCTTTCATCACAGGACCGCAGCGAGTCTCTAAACTCTGATTCGCGCAATTTTTCGGTGATTCCGGCTAATAGTTGTAAATGTTCTTCAACATAATCTTCAGGAACAATAAGTCCAAAAATTAAATCGACCATTTTTTCTTCTGAGGTTGAAAAATTAATGGGAGTTTTTAAACTGAGTACAGCGCATGTCGGTTTTAGAATGCCTTTAACTCGCGCATGCGGAATAGCAACCCCATATCCTAAAGCGGTGCTGCCAATCTTTTCGCGCATCTGCAGTGAGTCTAGAATATACTGATATTTAACGTCAACATCTTGCTGCGAGCTAATGAGCTTGCTGATTTTTTCAAGTGCTTTTTTCTTGCTATTGATGCCGTTTTTACAATAAAACGTTAATTCCGGCGAAAAAATTTCTGATAGCTTCATGTCGGTTAATCACGATGATCTTTGAGTTTGGCTTTGTGCTTTGCCAGTTGTGTGCTTAGATTATGCGCCATCATATCGATCGCTTTGTACATATCATCGGATTTAGCATGTGCATTAATGGTGGTGCCAGGTACGGAAACATCGACACTAGCAGATTGTTCGGCTCCATTATCCACTTTTAAAATCACATGAACGCTGTTAACGCTATCAAAATGGGCAAGTGTCCGTTCCATTTTTTTGATGGTGAGGTCTTTTAATGCGGTGGTTACATCCATGCCTTGCCCGTCTATTTGTATTTTCATATTTTCCCCCCGTTTATTGTTATTACTATACTTGAAACGCCTCGAAACTAGGTTTTTAACAATTAAGTCTCTACGCTCAAGAGGCTTTCTCTTACGCGGCGTCGCAGCGGTTATGATAAGACGCAAAGGTCTTATATTTAAGAAACCGTTGCGCCTTTTATTAAACGCAGCGCCGCCGCGTAAGGGTGTTCGTTTATACGTAGCACCTTAAAGTTTTAAAACCTAATTTTCAAACGCTTTAGGTATATTAAAGATCAAATTCGTGGCCTAGGTAAACTTCTCGCACCTTTTCATTAGCGAGAATATCTTTTGATGAGCCGGTAGCGATAATCATACCCTCGCTGACAATATAGGCTCGCTGACAAATATCTAAGGTTTCACGAACATTATGATCTGTAATTAAAATGCCAATGCCTTTGTCGCGCAGATGATTAATAATTCGCTTGATATCAATTACTGAAATCGGATCAATGCCGGCAAAGGGTTCATCGAGTAAAATAAATTTTGGGTCCATCGCAAGTGCACGTGCAATTTCAACTCGACGTTTTTCACCACCGGATAGGCTAATACCAATCACATCACGAATATGACCGATATGAAATTCTTGTAAAAGATATTCAAGCTTTTCTTTGCGTTGTGATTTAGTGAGGTCGGGGCGCAGCTGCAAGATGGCCATAATATTATTTGCAACGGTTAGTTTGCGAAAAATAGAGGTCTCTTGTGGTAAATAGCCAATGCCCAGGCGCGCGCGTTGATGTAATGCCATATGACTGATGTCAAGATCATCCAGGAAAACGGTGCCACCATCGGGGTTAATGAGACCAATGATCATATAGAAGCTTGTTGTTTTGCCAGCGCCATTGGGGCCGAGGAGGCCGACCACCTCATTGCCGATTTCAATCGAAACATCTTTAACAACTTTGCGCTGCTTGTAGGATTTTTGTAAGTGTTTTGCAGTTAAGGTTGCCATTATTAGTTATCACATATTTTTTGGCTGGATGATGATTGTGGTTTTGTCATTTGTTTTCTTGTTCGAATTTGATGAAACAATTTGTTTGTTGAGATCATACTTAATATAGTCCCCGGTGATGCTATCACCATGCTGCTTGATTTTAGCATGTTTTTGCAAGGTTACGATGGCTTTTGTTGGATAATAATTGATTATATCAGCTTTGGCCTGCATGGGCTCCTTTTCGCCATCAAGCTGTGTGGTGTAGGTGGCTGGTTGGCCATAGGCTATGATTCTAATCGCTTTTTTGTTGGTTTTGTCCAAATAGAGGATAACCTTGTCGCCCGTCATTTTGCTTGTGCCCTGGGTTACAATAATGTGGCCAGTGAAGACTGCCTGGTTCCGATTTTGGTAAAAAACGGCTTGATCAGATTGGATAGAGCAGGGAAGCTTAAGGTCGCTCTTTAAAGCGAAGCCTACCGCTGGCGTTAAGGCCAGTATTAAGCTGAAAAAACACAGGCGAGACTTAGTGGCTATTAACATCATACGTGCCTCGTGTTTGTGATTTCGTTGTTAATACGCCAGTTTTAAAATTGACCGTCATGCCTTTAGATTGAAGCTTGGTTCCAGGTCTGACAATGGTAACAAGTTGGTCAGTGTCAGCATAGGAGCGCTTGGGATAAAATGTTATCTTAGAAGTCGTGATCGTAGTTTTGGGTGACCCAGCTTGTCCGGGTTGATGCATTGTTACATGTCCCCAGAGGGTTATCACTTTGTTACCCTTATTTGCTAGTCCATTATCCGCGTCGATGTACCAGGGAATGCGCTTTTTGGTATAGACTTTGAGTTTTGGTTTTACCATAACGGTGGTGTTTTTTTCTGGGTAATGAATAACCTTGGGTGCTGACATAAAAGAACTTACCAAACCATTGCTGTTGTAGTTTCTAAATGAAGCGTTTAATACAATTAAATTAGGATCTTTTTGTTGTTTTTTTTTGAGTGAACCGGAATGTTTTTCCTTATTATAATGCAGCATCAATGCAGTACTCAGGCAGGCAGCCAGAATAAGAATCATGCCTATAATTATACTTTTTGGACTCATACTTTAAGGCCACACTTTTTTTGTATTCGTAAAATGAAATCGCAGACTTCACGTACTGCACCTTGGCCGCCATTTTTTTCAGTCACCCAGTCAGCATTTTGTTTAATAGTATAGACTGCATTTGCTGGTGCGATGCTAAAGCCAGCCTGCTTTATTAGGTCGAGATCAGGCAGATCATCTCCCATATAAGCGACTTGTGAATCATTAAGTTTTAATGATTTTAGTAACTGCTTATAAATAGTTATCTTAGAGCCGATACCTTGATAAACTTCTTGTATACCAAGCTCGTGCATACGATGTTCGACGGACGAACTTTTGCGTCCTGAAATAATTGCAATAGTGACGCCAGATTTTTGCAGTGCTTTAATACCAAAGCCATCATGCGTGTGAAAGCGTTTGATTTCTTGACCGTCAGAGCCCAAATAAAAGCTGCCATCGGTTAATACACCGTCAACATCCAGAAATAGCGCTTTAATTTTTGCAGCTTTTGCACTGATCAATTCACACTTCATATTACGCCAGCTCGTAATAAATCGTGCATATGAACAATGCCTACCGGAACATTGTGGTTATCAACCACCGGCAACGAGGTAATTGCTTTGCCGCGCATAATGGTAAGCGCATCGGTTGCTAGCATAGAGGCAATAACGGTGGTACATTTTTTCGTCATAACTTTTTCGATTGGGGTATTATGAATATCATGATTTTGGTCAAGTGTGCGGCGTAGGTCACCATCAGTATAAATTCCAAGTAAGACCCCTTGAACATCGACAACCACGGTCATGCCCAGACGTTTTTTTGTTATTTCTACCAGTGCTCTGGCGATGGTGCAGTTTGGCGCGACGCTGGGAATATCAGCGCCCGCATGCATAATGTCGCCAACACTCATTAATAAGCGTTTACCCAGTGCGCCGCTTGGGTGAAAGCGTGCAAAATCGGTTGCGTTAAACCCACGCGCCTTTAATAGACTAATCGCAATAGCGTCACCCATCACGAGAGTAGCCGTGGTGCTAGCCGTTGGTGCCAACCCAAGTGGACAAGCCTCTTGTTCTACTCGAACGTTGAGATTGCTCTGAGCAGCTTGGCTAAGCGTTGAATTCGGGTTGCCAGTTAATGCAATTAGAGGCGTTTTAAGGTGACGAATAAGCGGTAAAAGGTTAATCACTTCTTCGGTTTCACCGGAATAAGAAATCGCTAACACAACATCCTGTGCACCAATCATTCCTGAATCGCCGTGGCAGGCTTCTGCGGGGTGGACAAAGAATGCTTTTGTTCCGGTGCTGGCCATGGTGGCGGCAATTTTTCTAGCGATATGTCCTGATTTCCCCATACCAATGATAACTGCATTGCCTTTACAATTAAGCAGCAGTTCGCAAGCGTGTTGAAAATTGAAGTCAATGCGATTGTGTAACGCCATAATTGCATTTTGCTCGATGCTAATGACTTCGCGAGCAAATTGGTCAAATTTTATTCTTTCTTTTACTGTGTCAGTCATCGTTCTTTTGCTGTGCAGGTTTTTATAGATAGGCTATTATAAAGATATCAACGCTAAATTGGTAATCTCTCTTAATAAATATTTTATGTGGAGGGATGTTTGAGCAATAATTTATAGCTGATTTGGGATTTAAGGAAGATATATGCCTGAAAAAAGCGAGGATATTGTATCTGTGCAAAATGTGCACTATGCTCGTGGTGATAATAAAATTTTCACAGGCCTCTCCTTAAATATCCGGCGTGGATTAGTGACTGCGATTATGGGCCCCAGCGGGACAGGTAAATCGACTTTGTTAAGGTTGATGGGTGGTCAAATAAAACCAGATAGCGGCACGATTTTAATTAATGGTAAAGATATAACCAAATTTTCTCGTAGACAGCTCAATCGCATGCGTCGTAACATGGGTATGCTATTCCAAGAGGGGGCGTTGTTTACTGATCTTGATGTGTTTGAAAATGTAGCGTTTTTGCTGCGAGAACATACCAAGCTACCTGAAACCATGATAAGAGATTTAGTTCTGCTAAAGCTGGAAGCTGTAGGTCTGCGTGGCGCGCATGAGTTAATGGTGAGTGAACTCTCGGGCGGTATGGCGCGTAGAGTAGCTTTAGCTCGCGCCATTATGATGGACCCTGAATTGATGTTCTATGATGAGCCATTCACTGGTCAAGATCCGATCAATCGTGGTGTGGTAATTAAGTTGGTACGTGAACTTAATGAAGCGCTGGGATTAACTACTATTTTAGTTACTCACGACGTGCAGGAGGTCACTATGGTCGCAGATTACGTCTTTGTGATAGCTGATGGACATGTTATCGGCGAGGGTACGCCAGCTGAAATTATTGCCGATACAGATCCAAAATTGCATCAATTTGTTCAAGGATTGCCCGATGGTCCAGTGCCGTTTCGTTATCCCTCCAAAGATTTAAAGGAGGAATTGTCGCTGTGATTGAATATATCGCTCGAATAGGTCAGGTTGGGATTTCTTATTGCCAGAGAATTGGCCAATCTGGTTATTTTTTGGTTCGAGTGCTCACTCAGCAACCGCGTTGGAAGATATTTTTCAGTTTATTACTTGAGCAAATCTATCGAGTTGGGGTGCTGTCTTTGGTAATCATCCTGCTATCTGCTCTATTTATTGGGATGGTGGTGTCGTTGCAAGGCTTTAACATTCTCAATAAATTTGGGGCAACGCAGGAACTTGGTCAAATGTTGGCCTTAACGGTATTGCGCGAATTGGGACCCGTTATTGCGGCGCTATTGTTTGCTGGCCGGGCCTGTTCTTCATTAACGGCAGAAATTGGTTTAATGCGAGCCACTCAGCAATTAGATTGCATGGAAATGATGGCTGTTGACCCATATTGGCGAATAATTGCACCAAGATTCTGGGCAGGTGTCATATCTTTGCCATTACTTACTATACTATTCAATGTGACTGCTATTTATGGCGGGGTATTAGTAGGAGTGGATTGGTTGGGTGTTGACAATGGAACTTTTTGGTCAAATATGCAAGCCGCAGTTGATTTTAGAACGGATGTGGTTAATGGCATTATCAAAAGCGTGGTGTTTGCCGTGATTATTACTTGGATAGCAGTTTATCAAGGCTTTTATTCAGAACCAAACTCACTGGGTATTAGTCGTGCCACGACTAAGACGGTTGTTTACTCGTCATTAATGATTCTCGCGTTAGATTTTCTATTGACGGCTTTAATGATGGGGAGATGGTAATTTGGGAAGTCGTGTCGCCGAATTTGTCGTTGGAATATTTATAATTGTCGCTTTATTGGCGCTGTTATTTTTGGCTTATCGAGTGAGTGATTTTGGTCAAGTGGGCAATGGCAACTATTATAAAATAACCGCTGAATTTGATAATATCGGTGGTTTAAAAGTTCGCGCTCCAGTCTCAGTTGCTGGGGTAAAAGTGGGTGAGATTGTTGGTATTGCATTGGATAATAATAATTTCCGTGCTGTGGTTACCATGAAAATTCAAAATAAATTTAACAATTTACCACTGGATACATCAGCAAATATTTTTACTCAAGGAATCCTTGGTTCTAATTATGTGAGCCTATCGCCTGGTTTTGAACAAGCCAGCATGAAAAATGGAAGTCGTGTTGAAACCACGCATTCTGCATTGGTGTTAGAAAATTTAATTGGCCAACTTATTTATAATTTAAAATCAGATAGTGGTGGTGAGAAGGAAACAAAAGCTGAGGGTGAGAAAAAGGTAGAGGGTACGAGTAAACCAAGCTCAGCAGCTCAACCTTTAAATTAAAGGAGGACTTTGTTATGAAGTCAAAACTAGGTTTAAAAGTTTATTTATTAGCAGTACTTTTAATGTTAAGTACTTGGGCATTTGCGGGATCGCCAACGGCGATGTTGCAAAGTGTGGCTAATAGAATGTTGGCACAACTGCATAAAAACAAATCACAGTTAAGACGTAACCCTGCCCTAATCCATCGTATTGTCAATTCAGTTTTGGTGCCTCATATTGATGTGAATCGTATGGCCGGTATGGTAGTGGGGCGTCAATATTGGTATAGTGCATCCCCATCAATGCGTAGAACATTTGTGAAGCAATTTAAGCAAGTTGTGGTCAACACATATTCTAACGCACTGGCATCATATAATGATGATAAGGTAATTGTTTATCCTTTGCGGGGTGGTAGTTCAGGTCGGCGCATTGTACGTGTAAAAAGCGTTATTATTCGCAAAAGCGGTCAGCGCATTCCAATTAGCTATAATTTGATAAATTCATCGGGTCGTTGGAAAGTTTACGATTTTAGTATTGAAGGCGTTAGTATTGTACAAAACTACCGCTCACAATTTGCAGGCACATTATCGCGAGGCGGCATGAAAGCGCTATTGGTTAAACTGCGCAGTTATAATCGTAGATGAGGGCGGCGAAATGGGCTTGAGTCAGGCGGATAATGTAGTGAAGCTTTCAGGTGATCTCACATTTGATCAGGTGGTTAAACTAAAGCGGTTGGGTGAAAAAGCCATTGCTAAAGGTCTCGCTCTGCAGTTTGATTTTTCTGATGTCGGTGAGTGCGATAGCTCAGCTTTAGCGTTATTGGTTGCTTACAGGCGTGCTGCAAAACGTCAAAATGTAAATATTGACTTTATCCATCTCCCTGAGTCATTGTATGCATTAGGTGCTCTTTGTAATGCACAATCGATTATTAAATAGGCATAATTAATTGAAGGAATAAGCACAACATGGACAAGTTAATAATCACAGGTGGCAACAAATTAAATGGATCGATTCGCATTTCAGGCGCAAAAAATGCAGTGCTTCCAATTTTAGCAGCGACATTATTAATTGATCAACCTGTCTCACTGAGCAATATTCCTCACCTTAATGATGTGACCACTATGATAGAATTACTTGGGCGCATGGGTGCTCAGTTTACCGTTGATGAACGGATGAACGTTTTCGTTGATTGTCAGAATATTACTAATTTGTGTGCTCCCTATGAACTTGTTAAAACCATGCGAGCCTCTATCTTGGTGTTAGGGCCGTTATTAGCACGCTTTGGCAGTGCTGAGGTTTCACTACCGGGTGGTTGTGCAATTGGTTCGCGTCCGGTGGATGTGCACATTGATGGTATGCGTGCGATGGGGGCGGAGGTTGACGTTAGCAATGGCTTTATCAGAGCAAAAGTTAATGGTCGGCTGCATGGTGCAGAATTAGATTTGGGTAAAATCACCGTAACGGGAACAGAAAATTTAATGATGGCCGCAACGTTGGCCACCGGACGTAGTGTTATTAAAAATGCTGCCTGTGAGCCTGAAGTCACCGATTTGGCAAGCTTCCTTGTTAAAATGGGCGCAAAAATCAGCGGCGCTGGTACTTCAACCATAATTATCGATGGCGTTGATCGGTTGCATGGTGAGAGTTATAGCGTGTTGCCTGATCGTATCGAAGCAGGGACTTATTTAATTGCGGGAGCGATGACTGCCGGTAGAGTGATGTTGCGTGATGTAGCTCCTCACACATTGGTGGCCGTTCTGGATAAGCTAGAAGAAGCTGGAGCGATGATTAAAAAAGGGCAAGATTGGATTGAGCTGGATATGCAAAATAAGCAGCCTAAAGCTGTGGGTTTTTCAACAGCACCATACCCTGAATTTCCAACCGACATGCAAGCACAATTTATGGCTTTAAATACAGTCTCAAAAGGCAAGGCGGTTATTGAAGAAAACGTTTTTGAAAATCGATTTATGCATGTGCCTGAAATGCGTCGCATGGGGGCGGACATACGGCAACGTGGAAATACCGTGGTTTGCCGTGGTAAACCAACCTTAGTGGGCGCGCCGGTAATGGCGACTGATTTGAGAGCCTCAGCTGGATTAGTTTTAGCAGGATTAATGGCGACAGGTGTTACGATCGTAGATCGAATTTATCACATTGACCGTGGCTATGAATGTATCGAAGAAAAACTATCAGCGCTGGGCGCGCAGATTCGTCGTGTCTCTTCAAAAGCCTTCGCTAAAGAATTCCTCTCTTAAGTCACGCCCGGCGTGATTAACTCAAGTGATCAAGCGGCAGAGTGGTTTTTTCAATAACATTGCGTAGCACAAAGCTAGAGCGAATATTGCTTGCGCCTTTGATCGTCGTGAGTTTCTTCAGTAGAAATCTCTGATAAGAATCCAGATCTGGTACCACAACTTTTAACATATAATCTGCTTGTTGCCCGGCGATTAAATAACATTGAACCACCTCGGGTAAAGCCTCGACGCATTTTTCAAAGTTACTCATTGTTTTAGCTTCATGACTGTCAAGGCCTACCAAAACAATAATACTGAGTGGTAACCCGACTTTTTTCGGATTAAGTATGGCAACATATTTTTCGATATAACCCGCGTCTTCTAATTGTTTGACTCGCCTTGAGCAAGGTGAAGGCGACAGCGCGACTCGATCTGCCAGTTCTTGATTACTGATTTGACTGTCGGCTTGTAACTCATTGAGAATTTCTTTATCGATATTGTCCATATTTTTTATATTCCAACGATTTTGTAATTTGTAGCAGTAATCACTATTATATCAATGATTTTAGCATTTATCTGCTAAATTCTAGCAAATATGTGGCCAATTTGCAAGCATTCACTCATAACACATTGTTATTATTGTCTACAGTTTCAATAAACTTTATGGGATTAAAATGAACGAGACAAAATTTATTTGGAAAAATGGCAGCATGATTCCTTGGGACCAAGCCCAAACCCACGTTTTAACTCACGGGCTTCATTACGGCTCTGCAGTTTTTGAAGGTATTCGGTTTTATAAGAGTGACAAGGGCTCTGCAATTTTTAAACTAGAAGAGCACGTGGGGCGATTTTTTTATTCTGCAAAGCAGCTTGGCATGCAAATTCCATATAGTGAAAAAGAACTATGCCAATCAATTACTGAAACAGTTCGGATTAATGAAATTGATGAAGGTTATATCCGACCATTAGCATATTACGGCTATGGCAGCATGAAACTTGTGCCGACTCATGACGTGCCCGTTGAAGTGATGGTGGCTTGTTGGCCTTGGGGTGAATATCTTCCAGCAAAAGCCGTTGATATTGCAACTAGTCCTTATATTCGTATTCACCCAAAGTCGACGGTGGCTGACGCGAAAATCAGTGGCCATTACGTTAATAGTATTTTGGCAGGATTGGCGATTGCTAATACACACTATCATGATGCACTGTTATTAGATGTAGATGGTTACGTTGCCGAAGGCAGTGCGGCAAATATCTTTATCGTTAAAGACGGAAAAATTATAACAACACCGGCTGGCACTATTTTGATGGGCATTACTCGCAACACCATTATTGAGATTGCAAACGATATGGGTATAGCTGTGGTAGAGAAGCGATTTAAAACAGATGAAATTTATGCAGCGGATGAAGCATTTTTCTGTGGCACGGCAGTTGAGGTGGCTTCAATTCGCTCTTTAGACGATCGAGTTATTGCTAAAGGTGAGACGGGACCCGTAACGGAGAAAATAAAAAATTATTATCATCAGCTTGTTCGAGGTCAAGTGCCAGACTATAGCATGGTGAAAGAGGTGGCAGCATGAAAAAAGATCAAAGAATTTATATTTTTGATACCACTTTGCGTGATGGACAGCAATCACCAGGCGCAGGTATGTCGTTTAAAGATAATATCACTTATTCACAGTATGCAAATAATTTAGGAGTTGATATTTTAGAGGCAGGATTTCCAGCAGCCAGCAAAGATGATTTTGAAATAGTGCATACGATTTCAAAAAATATAGCAGCGCAGAATTCAAAAATGACAATTGCAGCTTTATGCCAATTACGTGAAGAACAAGTGATTCGGACCATGGAAGCCTTAGAGCCTTCCAAAGCAATCGGCAAAGCGCGAGTGCACATGTATGTACCGGTGGACCCTAACTTAATGCAAGCGTCAATAGGCAAAATGGCTGATGATCACCAGGCTGTAATTAATGATATTTATCGTTTTGCTAAAATGGCGGTTGATGAAGGCTTCGAAGTCGAATTCAGTCCAGAAGGTTATTCTCGCATGCAGCATAATTTTGATTTTGTAACCGATGCCATACTTGCCGCGGTGAGTGCTGGTACTAAAGTGATTAACTGCCCTGATACCATTGGCGGCGCCGCAAAATGGCAAGGTCAAGATTATTTTGTTAACCATATGCAGCGTCATGCGGATATTATCGCACGTGAATTTAAAGGCAGTGACATCATTTGGTCGGCGCACTGTCATAATGATATGGGATTAGCGTTGGATAATAGCATGACGGCTGTATTTAATGGTCCAGTGCGTCAGATTGAAGGTTGTATAAATGGCGTAGGCGAACGTGCTGGTAATGTGGCGTTGGAGCAATGTATTATGGTCATTGATCAATTTGGTCAGCAAATCAGTGAAACGGATTCATATTATACTAACATCGATATTAAGCATCTTAAAAAAATATCTGATTTTATTGCAGATAAAATGTTGCCACGTCAGCCTCATTCGCCCGTTGTTGGGGAGAATTGTGCGCGGCACAGTTCCGGTGGACACACCAATGCAGTTTTAAAAAACCCAATGGCGTATCAGCCATTTGATCCAAAGCGTGTTGGCAATGAAGTTAGTTTTGTGTTCGGCCCATTAAGCGGCAGCAATCATGTAAAAGATATTTTGCAGCGTCATGGGATTCATTGTTCTAATCATGATAAAATCTCAGTCACTCAAGCGATGAAAGATATGTTCGCTGCGCGGCGAAAAGGGATTACGGATGCCGAACTTATCCAGGGTTATAAACAGTATCGCCAGATTGAGAAGGGAAGAGCATAAATGGCTAAAAATATTATTGAAAAAATCTGGGACGCTCATGTGGTGACACAAATTGAAGGCCATCCACAAGTGTTCGCCATCGATAAAATGCTTTTGCATGAAGTTACCTCAGCGCAAGCGTTTGATGAATTACGCCGACGTGGATTAAAAGTACCTTACCCAGACAGTATTATTGCTACAGTTGATCATAGTATTCCAACCAGTAAGGATCGTTTTATTATTAAAGATAAAATGGCTAGAATACAAGTGGAATCGTTGCGTAAAAATGCTAAAGAATTTGGGATTAAATTATATGATTTTGATAGTCAGCATCAAGGTATTGTTCATGTGATGGGACCTGAGCTTGGTTTTACCCTTCCAGGTATTACATTAGTTTGTGGTGATTCACATACTTCAACTCATGGTGCATTTGGTGCGCTAGCGTTTGGTGTGGGTACCACAGAGGTGGGACATGTGTTAGCCACAGGTCATATTTTACAACACAAGCCGAAAACTATGAAAATCGAATTTAAAGGCAAAATGAATGAAGGTGTTAGTGCTAAAGATATCATTATGAAATTAATTGCAACCATTGGCGTAGGTGGAGGCAAAGGCTATATTATTGAATACACCGGTGAGGTATTTAAATCCATGTCAATGGAAGCGCGAATGACAATTTGTAATATGACCATAGAATGTGGTGCTCGTGCTGGTTTGATCGCTCCTGATGAAATAACCTTTGATTACTTAAATGGACGAGCATATGCGCCACAAGGGTCTGAATGGGATAAAGCCATTAATTCGTGGCGCAAATTAGCCAGCGATCCAGGTTGTTCGTATGATAAAGTTGTTGAAATTGATATAAGTACTTTAACACCAATGGTAACTTGGGGCATTAATCCCGAACAGGCGATTGGTATTAACGAAATAATTCCAGAAGTCAGTGATGGCGAAAGGGCTTATTCGTATACGCAATTAAAATCAGGCCAGCCAATAAAAGGCCAGCCGATAGATTGGGCGTTTATTGGAAGTTGCACTAATGGACGTATCGAAGATTTACGCTTAGCTGCAAGTGTATTGCAAGGCAATAAAATTAATAGCAAGGTAACAATGTATGTTGTGCCAGGTTCAGAGCAGGTAATGAAGCAAGCGCGTGAAGAAGGTTTGGATAAAATATTTATTGCAGCAGGTGCACAATTTCGTATGCCAGGTTGTTCGATGTGTTTGGCGATGAATAATGACAAAGTGCCATCGGGGTCGCGTTGTATCAGTACTTCCAATCGAAATTTTATCGGTCGTCAGGGAGCGGGCAGTATTACCCATTTAGCATCACCAGTGACGGTCGCTGCGAGTGCAATTAAAGGTGTAATTACCAATGCGGAGGTATGCTAATGCAAGCATTTAAAAAATGCAACAGTCGAATTATTCCTTTGGCTATGAATGATGTGGATACTGATATGATTATTCCAGCACAATATTTAACGAGTGTGGATAGTAACGGTTATGGTAAACATTTATTTTCACGCTTAAAAGCACAAGATGCTGATTTTGTATTTAACAATCCCAAATATCAAGCAATGGAAATATTGATAACTAAAGCTAATTTTGGTTGCGGATCATCCAGAGAACATGCAGTGTGGGCATTACAACAATCTGGGATTAAAGTGATTATCGCTGAATCTTATTCTGATATATTTTTTAATAATGCAGCTAAAAATGGCTTGCTATTAATTCAGATGACTCAGGATGAAATTACTCAGTTATTTAATCAAGTAAACCAAGATGATGTCGAAGTTTGTGTTGATTTACAATATCAAACCATCACAACATCAAAAGGTGATGTGTTTAATTTTGATTATGACTGTTTTCGCAAGTCGTGTTTATTAACTGGAAAGGATGATCTTGATTATTTATTGGAGGCCACAAATGCATAAGAAAATTGCCGTACTTAGTGGTGATGGTATTGGAGTTGAGGTGATGACGCAAACATTGCGTGTGCTTGATGTAATTGCTAAAAAACACAATCACAACTTTGTTTATTTAGATGAAAAAATTGGTGGTGCCGCCTATGAGTATTGTCAATCGCATTGCCCAGAGCAAACGCTTGAAACTTGCAGTAAAGCGGATGCGATATTATTTGGTTCTGTTGGCGGTGCTTCTGATCAGCAGCATTTAGCTAAATGGAAAAACTGCGAAACCAATAGTATTTTGAAATTGCGAAAACAGTTTAATTTAAATATTAATATTCGTCCCATTAAAGTGTATCCAGAGCTTGCCGGCAATTGTCCATTAAAGCCTGAGATTATTGGCAATGGAGTTGATATTGAGATTTTCCGAGAACTTAGCGGCGGGCTTTATTTTGGTCGTCATGAACAAATGGATAATTATATGCAACGCAGTGCAATGGATGAATGCATTTATGGGGAGGCGCAAATTAAAAGCATTGCCCACGCCGCATTTAAAGCAGCGCAAATGCGTAAAAAACGTGTTTGTTCAGTGGATAAAGCCAATGTACTTGCCACTTCAAAATTATGGCGCGAGGTTGTAACCGAAGTCTCTGCAGATTATCCTGATGTTGAATTAACGCATATGCTTGTTGATAACTGTGCGATGCAAATGGTGATAAATCCGTGTCAATTTGATGTGATTGTGACGGAAAATATGTTCGGTGATATTATTTCTGATCTTGGTGCCAGCTTGCCAGGTTCGCTTGGATTAATTCCATCAGCGAGTTTTAATGACAACAACCAAGGTTTGTATGAACCTTCTGGAGGTTCTGCACCTGAAATTGCGGGACAAGGTATTGCCAATCCTTCGGCGCAGATTTTATCTGCAGCCATGATGTTGCGTTATGCATTTGGCTTGCATAAAGAAGCCTGTGTGATTGAAAATGCTGTGAGAGCAACCATTGCTAGCGGCGTTAAAACTTTTGATATCGCATCAGACAAGAAATCATCGGTCACAGCGCAATCTTTTGTGGATAGCATAATTACGCATATTGATTCTGACCCCTAGTAGGGTGGATTAGCACCGCAAGGTGCGTAATCCACCAGGGAATGTTGTGCGCAGCACAACCCAGCTACTATTGATCCGCCTGAATCACCAAAAATAAATTGTGTGTGCCGCGCACAACCTTCAGCAATAATTGGTTTGGTGAGTTTTCTGCAACGGAAATTAACTGTTTTATCGAGTCGATATTTTTGCCATCGGCTTTAACGATAATATCACCTGGAATTAATCCCGCTAATGCAGCAGCGCTGGTGTCGGTAAGATCTAATACCATTGTGCCTTTTACCATCGAGCTATCCGGTTCAAGGTCACTAAAGTTTTGCAAACGTATTCCAGAAAGATAAGGAATCATGCGATGCTTCATTTTACCTTTAGGGTCACCCACTGTAGCGGTAATATTTTTTACTTTATTATCTCGAATTAATGTAATGTGAATTTTTGTGCCTGGGTGGATAATTCCCATTAGATTATGTAATTGGGCAGCGCTATGGACTAAATTATCATCGACTTTTGTTATTACATCTTCGCTTTTAAGTCCGGCTTTATCTGCAGGAGAGCCTTCGAGCACTTGAGTGAGAACCACGCCGTTATTATTTTTAAGGCCGAGGGCATCGGCAAGCTCTGGTGTCATGTTTTGCGCGATCACGCCAAGAATGCTCGGTTTGATTTTGCCATACTTAATCAGTTGCTGACTGACGTCTCTTAGCATATTACTTGGGATTGCAAAACCAATGCCGATATTACCCGCATTCGGTGCGAGGATTGCGGTATTCATGCCAACCAGTTGACCTGACATATTAATTAATGCGCCACCTGAGTTACCTGGATTGATTGAAGCGTCGGTTTGAATAAAATTTTGAAAGCCTTCAATTTTAGGAGTCGCGCGGTTTAATGCACTAATTACGCCTGAAGTTACTGTTTGTGATAATCCAAACGGGCTACCGATGGCAACCACAAAATCACCGACTTTAAGTTTGCTGGAATTGGCCAGTGGCATTTGTTTTAAATTTTTTGCATGAATTTGAATAATCGCAACATCAAAACCATCGGCTTGACCGATTAATTTAGCACGATAACGGCGTCCATCTTTTAAGGTCACCAGCATAACTTTTTGGTCACTAACAATATGCGCATTGGTGGCGATATAGCCTTTTTTTGCGTTTATGATAACGCCTGAACCAACCGCCAGTGCTTTAGCAATCACTTTACTGCCTTTACCGTGGGCGGTGATTTCTTTTTCAACGGAAATATTAACTACTGCTGGCGCGGCTTTAGCCAGCATGGGGGCAAGTGTCGACATGGGTTTAGTATTGGTATTGATTGGAACATGTGCAGTTGCAAGCGTTGGTGATAAAGTTAACAGGGCAAGTAGCGCCCCGGAAGCGGCAACGGTAAAAATCTTTCTTATATTTTTCATTGTGTTAGTCTCATCTTGGTCAAATTGTGACATGGTTAAGTACAATATTCTACTCGATCCAGATCAGAGATGCCATCCGACCCGTCTTCGTCCCCTCGCGACGATGTGAATAGAACAATCCATGCTGAATAAAGGTGCAGTAATTAGCACCGTAGACTTGATTAATTCCATGCGCTTTTAATTGAATTTTTGCCAAACGATATAAATCCAGTTTGCATTTATTATTATATTCTTCAAACACAGCGGCGTAACCTTTATCGAGATTGATAAATTTTTGTTTTAATTCTTGATTGATTTCATAATGATTGGGTCCAATTGCAGGCCCAAGCCATACCAATAAATCCATTGGATTACTTTTTAAATTTTCAAGCGTGTTTTTGATAACGCCATTATAAAGACCTCGCCAACCGGCATGAATGGCTGCAACTTCGGAGCCTTGTTTATTGCAAATTAATATCGGTAAGCAGTCCGCAGTTAAAATCGTACAGATTTTATTTTTTTGTTGTGTGTAACTCGCATCCGCGCTTTGTTCTAATTCAGTTTCAGAATTAATTGCAATAACTTTATTACTGTGAATCTGATTTAGCCAAAAAGGCATTTCGGGCAGCGATAATTCTTCACAAAGTTTATATCGATTGTGGTGTACAGTTTGTAAATCATCACCGACATGGGTGGCTAAATTAAACATCTCATAACCCGCTTGATGATGAAACTGGGCTTTTCTCGTCGTGGTGAATGCACGAATAGATTTGGGCGCTGGCCATTCGGGTTGTATATATTGATTTAGAATATCATTCGTTGGATCGTAGGGCATTTAATAATTCCTCCATATCGTTTGGTAACGGCGCTTTAAATTCCATCCAAACACCCGTCTCTGGATGATGTAATGATAGGCGCATCGCATGTAAAGCTTGGCGATTAAACTTTTTTAATACTTCTTTTACATTTGCATCTAAATTTTTTGGTGTTGCAATATGCCTACCATAAACAGGATCACCCACAATGGGATGATGAATATGTAACATATGAACGCGAATTTGATGGGTGCGCCCGGTCTCTAATTGAAGCTGAATAAAAGTATGTGAGGCAAATTTTTCTAATATTCTAAAATGAGTGGTCGCATCCCTTCCGCTTGGTGTTACTGCCATTTTAATTCGATGGGTGGGATGACGCCCAACAGGTGCTTCAATGGTTTTTCCTGAAATCGGTGTGCCTTTAATAATGGCTACGTATTCGCGTTTAATTTCGCGGTTTTTCATCGATTTGGTTAACGCGTTATGTGCTTCCAGTGTTTTTGCAACCACCAAGAGGCCAGAGGTGTCTTTATCCAGTCGATGAATAATTCCGGCTCGCGGAATATTGGCGAGCGCGGGCTCATGGTAAAGTAGGGCATTGACCAGCGTATTATCTGGATTGCCGGCGCCGGGATGCACAACCAAGCCGATGGGCTTATTGATTACAATTATCTCATCATCTTCGAAAATAATATCGAGTGCAATTTCTTGTGGCAGCCATTGCTCGCTGGCTTTGAGTTGTGCATTGATGCAGACAATTTGATGAGCGGTCACTTTTTGCCTTATCTTGGCGCAAATTTGATCATCTAATTCGACGAAGCCATTTTTGATCCAGGTTTGTAATTGAGCACGTGAATATTGAGGAAATAAACTCGCTAGGGCTTGGTCAAGCCGTTGGCCAGTATATTCTGGTGGAATTTCTTGCTTTAAAGTAACTTGCTGGTCACTATTCATACGTTTTTTCCTACTGTGGCTAATCTTTTCATAAAGTTGTAGATTCCGCTTGTTTCGGGTAGAGACATCTCTTACACTTTTCACCGTCCCTAGCTAATGATGCGATTTGGTTTAGTTTAGACCAGGCTAAGGCACTTTTCTAGTCACGGCATATCAACCTTTGGGATTATGCCACCGTTTAATTTTATCAAGAAGATGGACTGATGAAAAAATTATTATTAATGGTTTTCTTAAGCTTAGCAATAACCGTTGTTGGGTGTTCCAAAACAGAACAAGATCCTTATCAAGATTTCCGGGGTGAAACCTCGAATGCACTTTTTACTAAGGCTTCGACAGCTTTGGCAAAAGGTAATTACGACACATCAGTGAAATATTTTGAAGCGTTAGATGCGCTTTATCCGTTTGGCCCATATGCTGAACGCGGACAAATGGATATTATTTATGCCTATTTTATGGATGGCGATGATGCGTCATCAATTACGGCAGCGGATCGTTATGTGCGTCTTTATCCGCGCGGTAAAAATGTGGATTATGCCTATTACATGCGTGGCGTAGTTGGTTTTAATTTAGGACTTTCCTGGTTGCAGAAAAAAGTAGGAATTAATCCTGGCTTGCGTGATGTCAGTACGTTGCAAACATCGTTCGCTTCATTTTCTATTGTTGCCGATGAATACCCGCATAGCATCTATGCAGAAGATTCTCTGGTTAGAATGGCTTACATTCGTAATTTATTAGCGAATCGCGAAATTGCTGTAGCAAAATTCTATATGGAAAGGGAAGCTTATGTCGCTGCGGCAAATCGGGCCAGCTATGTGGTTTCGCATTTTCAAGGTTCAGATCAGGTAAGTCAGGCATTAGCCATTATGATTAAGGCATATCGTAAACTGGGGCTAGCAAAAATGGCGCAATCTAGTTACGACCTGTTAAAGACTAATTTTCCTGATTCAAGAGATTATCATCGTTTACGCCACACATAATTATCGATAAAGATATATTGTTGATGATCACTCGGCAAATAAAATCAACCGTGAAAGTTCCTCATGCTTCGCGGACAAAAGGCAGTTGGTATGGACATCTGTTTCGTCGCTTAATTCATATTTCTATGTTGGTTATTCCGCTGATCTATTATCCTTATGGTCACGCCATAGCTGCTTTTTTTCATTTGACTGTGGTTTCATTTTTATTAATTCTGTTAGTCGTTGCACTCTTCGCTGAATTTCTGCGGATATCTTTTGGTGTTGTGCTATTTGGGCAGCGTGGTTATGAGTCCAAACAAATTTCTGCATTTGCTTGGGGGATGTTTTCGATCGTTATTGTGCTTTTGATTTCACCCGGGCTTAAATTTAGTGTGCCAATTATTTGGAGCTTGAGTTTGGCTGATCCGTTAATGGGTGAAATGCGACGAATCGTTAAAAGCGCTTTTTGGGTTGAGTTTGTGGGGGTTATCGTAGTTTTAGCGATTTGGTGGGGATGTGCTTATTGGTTCTCGCTTTCTTTATGGTGGGGTGTATTATTGGCGCCACTCACCGTAGCCGCTGAGTGGCTTGATTTAAAGTGGATTGATGATAATGCGCTGATGTTGTTAGTGCCATTGATTGTGGTTATGATTGTAAGCCAGTTTTAGTCAATAACTGCCTAATTATTGGCGGTTTTGTCAATTATGTATTAAAATTATAGTTAAAGGAGAAAAGCACTATGGAAGCCCTAGGCTGGATTATCTTATTTTTAGCCGCGACAGTTGTACTTCAGTTTAAGCGAGCAGCATTATCGGTTTGGGCGGTGTCTTTCTTCGTCTTATTATTAGTGGTTTCCTTTTTTAGTCATGTGAGCACCGGTTGGTTGATTGTATTGTGGGTTTTGTCCGTTATCGTTTTTGCTCCATTATTGATCACACCTTTTCGTCGCAATTTTATTACCCGGCATATTTTGACCATTTATAAAAAAGTAATGCCATCGATGTCCAGCACCGAAAAAGAAGCCCTATCTGCTGGCGGCGTGGGCTGGGAGCGTGAGCTTTTTAGTGGTATGCCAGATTGGCAGCAACTCTGTCGAATCGCAAAAGTGAAATTAAGCGACGAAGAACGTCAATTTCTAAATGGTCCAGTCGAAGCACTTTGCGGCATGATTAGTAATTGGGATATTAATCATATTAAGCATGAAATTCCAGCTGCAATTTGGAAACATTTAAAAACGCATGGTTTTTTTGGTCTTATTATTCCTAAAGAATATGGCGGCAAAGGTTTTTCAGCACTTGCGCATTCACAAATTATTACTAAAGTGGCCAGTGTCAGCGTATCCGTTGGAACGGTGGTAAGTGTACCAAACTCACTGGGACCTGCTGAATTATTATTAGAATATGGCACCATTGAGCAAAAAAATTATTATTTGCCACGATTGGCCAAAGGTGAGGAAATTCCTTGTTTTGCGCTAACCAGTCCAATTGCGGGATCAGACGCAGGCGCGATAGAAGATCATGGTGTGGTTTGCCATAAACAAATTGATGGTAAAAAAACCTTAGGAATTTTATTAAATTGGAACAAGCGTTATATCACTTTATGTCCAGTTGCAACTTTACTGGGTTTGGCGTTTAAGCTCTATGACCCGGATCACCTGTTAGGGGATAAAGAAGATATCGGTATTACCTGCGCACTGATTCCAGTTAATACTCCAGGGGTCACTACCGGTCGAAAACACTTTCCTGTGTGTTCGCATTTCCCAAATGGTCCGACACAAGGTAAGAATGTGTTTATTCCACTGGGTTGGGTAATTGGTGGCGAAGAGCGGGTTGGCACTGGCTGGCGTATGTTAATGGAATGTTTAGCTGCGGGACGGTCTATTTCGCTGCCGTCAATGGTAACCGGTGGTGTTAAGCGTGTGGTTTATGCATCCGGTGCATATGCGCGTATGCGTCGACAATTTAATACCCCGATTGGTGCGTTTGGTGGGATCAAAGAAGCGTTAGCGCGTATTGGTGGTTATGGCTATTTAATCGAGGCATTGCGCCTATTCAGTGTGTGTAGTATTGATCTTGGCGTGAAATCATCTGTCGCTTCAGCGATTTCTAAATGTCACACCACGGGAATTGCGCGTCAGGTGATTAATGATGCGATGGATATTCATGGTGGTAAAGGCATTTGTATGGGCCCCAATAATTATTTAGCACAGTCTTATATAGAAGGACCCATCAGCATCACCGTTGAGGGCGCCAATATTTTAACACGCTCAATGATTATCTTTGGTCAGGGAGCAATACGTGCCCACCCTTATGTATTAAAGGAAATGATTGCGGCAAAAGACAAAGACAAAAAACGTGGGCTAAAAGATTTTGATCAGGCGCTATTTAAACATCTTGGTATGATAAGCAGTAACAAAGTGCGGGCAATGCTATTGGCGCTGTGTGGAAGTCGTTTTGCCAGCGCACCCGATAATGACTTAAAGCGCTACTACCAATATTTTTCACGCTTTTCAGCTGCTTTTTCCTATATAGCAGATGTGGCGATGATTACCATTGGTGGCAAGCTAAAACGCAAAGAGAGTTTATCAGCACGTTTGGGAGACATGCTTAGTTTTCTTTATACGGGTTCCGCCGTGCTTAAATATTATGAACTGCAAGATAATAAAGAAGCTAAGCCCGTGGCACAATGGGTATGCCAGGATCTCTTGTATCGCCTACAAAAAGCATTGCATGAGTTTTTGCAAAACATGCCAAATCGTTGGTTAGCCGCTATGTTGCGCATGGTGGTTTTTCCTTTAGGTCGCAGGTTTGATCCGCCTAGCGATAAGTTAGGTAAAGAAGTTGCCGCACTTTTATTGGAGCCGAGTTCAGTGCGTGAAAGCTTAACGAAGCATGCTTATAAGAGCCTTGGTCAGCATGGAAATCCGATGGGCAATATTGAGGAAGCGTTTAATAAAGCCATTGAGGTTGAGCCATTATTTAAAGTGTTGCGTAAAGCACAAAAAGATAAAATAATCTCAGGAATGGAATTTAAAGATCAAATTAAATCGGCCGTTGACGCTTCGGTGTTAACTGAGATCGAGGGACGAAAACTTATGGAAGCCGATCAGTTGCGGATGAAGATTATTAATGTTGATGATTTTTCACAACACGAATTTAATCGAACGGACTAAGGATTTACCGAGGCATGGATAAAGTCTGGTTGAAGCATTACCCGAGTGGTGTGTCAGAGACAATTGATGCAGATCGTTTCACGTCACTTAGTGATTTTTTGGCGGTGCAGTGTGACAAATACAGTGATTTAGTTGCATTTGAAAACTTTGATGCACAAATCACTTTTAAAGAGTTTGATGAGCGCAGCAAACATTTTGCTGCGTATTTGCAGAATGAGCTTGGCCTGAAAAAAGGCGACCGCTTTGCCATTATGCTACCCAATATTATTCAATTTCCCATTGTAATGTATGCTGCAATTCGTGCAGGACTTGTGGTTGTTAATGTAAATCCACTGTATACCGTTCGAGAATTATCACACCAATTAAAAGATTCAGGTGCAAAAGCCATTATTGTAATGGAAAACTTCGCCCATACCTTATCAGAAGCGTTGCCGATGGCCGAGGTCAAGCATGTCGTGGTCACCAAAATGGGGGATTGCTTGAGTCTGGTTAAAGGCAGCATGATTAATTGGTATCTTAAATTTATTAAACGTCAGATACCGGATTGGAGCATTCCAGGAGCGATTAATTATCTGCAGATTATGCGCCGTGGTTCTAGCCACGCATTTAAACCGGTGGACCTGACTGGTGAGGACTTGGCTTTTTTGCAATATACCGGTGGCACTACAGGATTGGCAAAAGGCGCTATGTTAACGCATCGCAATATTGTTGCCAACATTCTTCAATGTTTAGAGTGGGTGCAGGCGAAATTACAAGACGGTAAAGATACCGTTATTACGGCACTGCCGTTATACCATATTTTTTCTTTGACCGGTTGTTTCTTTTTTATGGCGGTTGGTTCCAAGGCTTTATTAATTACTAATCCGCGTGATATTAAACGCTTTGTTAAAATATTAATAACACATAAATTTAGTTTGTTTGTCGGGTTAAATACTTTATTTAATGGTTTGATGCATCAACCTAATTTTAAAAAGATCGATTTTTCAGAATTAAATTTAGTGATTTCTGGTGGCATGGCGCTGCAAAAACCGGTTGCCGATCGCTGGTATCAACAAGCAGGCTCTGTCATTATCGAAGGCTATGGATTGACGGAAGCCTCGCCCGTGGTTGCGATTAATCCGTTAACCAATACAGCATTTACCGGTAGTGTGGGCATGCCCGTTCCATCCACCGAGGTTCAGATTCGTGATAAAGAAAAAAATGAGCTAGCCATGGGCGGTGAGGGTGAGTTGTGGGTAAGAGGCCCACAGGTAATGAGGGGTTATTGGAAGCGACTCGAGGCGACACGTGATGTGATTGATGCTGACGGTTGGTTGCGCACAGGAGATATTGCGCGCTTAGGCGATGATGGGGCGATTTATATTGTCGATCGTGAAAAAGATATGATTATTGTTTCCGGATTTAATGTCTATCCCAATGAAATTGAAGAAGTGATTATGAGTAATCCGGGTGTTAAAGAAGTCGCCGTGATTGGTGTGCCCAGTGATCGAACCGGCGAGTCGGTTAAAGCATTTATTGTGCGAACCGACAAACATTTACAAGAAGAAGACATCGTAGCCTTTTGTCTAAAACGCCTCACCAAATATAAAATCCCAAAAACAATCGAATTCAGGCATGAGTTACCCAAATCCAATGTGGGTAAAGTGTTGCGCCGCGCTCTTAGGGAGTAGTTGGCCATAATAATTTTAGCTGTCATTCCGAGCGAGTACCGCGAACCGAGGAATCCATCTTTGCTTTAGGATCCTTCGGCTTCGGTCAGCGATAGCTGGGCGGGAAGCATCTACGGATGCTGAAATTGGCTTTGAAGTAGCCCGGACAAACGTTCGAAGAACGTGCGGCCGGGAAGCATCATGCGCAGCATGATTCAAATTAAATATAAAAATGATAAACTCATTAGTGGGATGTAGTGACAGTAAGTCCGCACAATTTGATTAAAATTGCCTCACCTTAGATAACCAACTCAAACGTAACTTGCAGATTAGTTGCAATTATTTTTGTTTTTAATTAAACTCTAAGCTACATCTGAACAAAGGAGTTGTTTTGTTATGAAAAATGGATTTTTATTACTCGGTGCGTCAGCACTGTGCACATTAGCCCTCACATCTTTACCTGTCACGTCATTAGCGGGCGGACCGGTTAAACATAAAGTTTCAATGAAAGTTAAGCAATTTAATTATATGCCGCGATTTTCTGTGGGGCCATTTTATCAAACCGGTACGGATTCATTTGGTTTATATGACCTCTTTGTTCCGTTTACCATGAGCTCCAAGTCAATATTCTTCTTAGATGGACGTTATATCGATCGTGGCAACACCTGGGAGTACAACGTAGGTGCGGGTCTTAGAAATATCAGCAACAGCGGTAACCTTTTATGGACACTCTATTCTTTCTATGACAACAGAAGAACTCGTTTTAGTAATTATTTTGGTCAGATCACAGTCGGTGCCGATCTGCAAACCGAAAAATGGTATTTTAATACCAATGGCTATATTCCAGTAGGTAAAAGCCAACAATTTGTTGATGATTTTAATACCGCTTCTCTGTGTAATGGTAACACTCGAATTTGTTATGCACGCGGTATTGAAAAATCAATGGGTGGTTGGGATGCCGAAGTGGGTCGCGATCTTTTCTGGGGCTTTAAAGGCTATGCGGGCATGTATGTGTTTGCACGCGATGGCGTTAAAACCGCTATCGGACCCAATCTACGCTTACAATATAATATTGAGCGTCAAAATCAAAAACGCGTTTTTTATGTCTTTAATAAAATTGCTCTAATCGCTAACTGGCGTGACGATCAATTGGTTGGCTCATCCTGGTATGCCGGAGTCAGATTTGATATTGGCCTTGGACCTGATCATCATATGGTTGGTCTAGAGCGTAAGATGACCAGCTTTATCCGCCGCGATTTAAATGTTGAAATGAGCTCGGATGCTAAAGGCAACACAGCTGATTTGACTCAGCCGGTGCGTATATTGACGAATGATTTTGATGGGCAAGAGACGCAGGTGGCGTTGGCTAATGCAGGTATTACAGCGGTTCCTTTTGCTGCACTTCTTGCTAACGCTAGAAATAATATTGTTGGGGTACGTGGCACTACCGCAGCTATAGCTGCTGTGAGTCCCATGTCAGCTAATCAAATATTGGAGGGTGGAGTTTTTACATTCACTCGTGAAGGACAAACTTTTTCTGTTCAAGTAGGGCAAAATGGTGTCGAAACTGGTAACCCGGTTGCTGCCTCATTTATTACTCCCGCAACTGGTAATACAATAGAAAATATGACGTTTGTGGATACTACGCCAGATACTAGCGCGGCAATTTTGACTGTAGCGACTTTTGGCAACCTTGTGGTGCAAAACACTACTGCGACAGGTATAGAGTTGGTGCGGCTCACACCTGCGGCCGGAACAAATACGGCTTCTATCCTAAATAATACGGTGACAAATACTGCGGGTGGGGCCGCTAATGTTGGTGCAGGCATCGGTCTGTTTGGTGGTGCTGCTGGTACTGCGGCTTATACAGTAAGTGGAAATGTATTTAATTTAACAGTTAATACTGCTGAGGCAGGAATTAGAGCGGTTGGCGCTGCAGGTGGTGTTTCAGTCTTAGTGACCAATAATACAGTGAATTCTGTTGGAACGGCTGCTGATGCAGGAATAACATTCATTGGTACTCTTGGGTTAGTTAATATTACCGGAAACATGAGTGGCAATACTGTTAATAATACAGGGGTTGGAGGTGCGCTTTTTGCAGTTGATAGTGTTACCTTTCAGGGTAACATCAGTGGTAACGCTTTTACTTCGGCTACGGCTGCATTTGCTGCAGGTGTTTCGGGAGTGGTAACTCTCGCGGCAGATACTGCTAGCCGGGCCGTAACTGTTTTAGGTGCAATAAGTGGCAATACGATCACGTCTACTGCTGCAGCACCAACCTCAGTTGCCGTCAAGTTACAGACTACTAATGCTACTAATTCTGTTGTAGTTAATGGTGGGTTAGTAAGTAATACCATTAATATAATTACTACAGCTTCACAAAGTGTGAGGTTGAGTACTGTTTCAGGTGCTGTGGTTATTGGGGCGTTCAACAGCAACACATTCGGGGGTGCTGCTGGTATTGCTGCTGGTGCTGCGGTTAATAGTCTAGCTACCGGTGCTAGTAGCATTGTTATAGGCGCTGGACAGACTGTTGGGAACCAGGCTAATTTGGAACTAGCCAATGGCTTGGCTGTGGGTGATGCGGCAAATATCAATGTTGCTACGGTTATCAGTCCATAAGTAGCTTCATAAGCTCTGACTTGCTAAACAATAAAAACCGCCTCATCCGAGGCGGTTTTTTTATGGGGCCAAGTTTTGGATATACCTTTAGACCTCGTCATCCCAGCGTATGCCTCTGTCATTCCGGCGTATGCCGGAATCTCATTACGTTGGCACTTGATTCAAAA